>PMBA01000218.1 GCA_003152795.1 Acidobacteriaceae bacterium
CACCGCAACGTTTCTTCCGTCTCCAGTGCCAGAAGATTCCGATAGTACATGGCCGAGGGTTTCATGTACGTCTCGCCCATGCTTATCACGGGAATCTCGACGGGAAAGCCGCCGGCCTGCCAGACGCCGCGTTTGATTTCCTGCACGCGCTGCGGAAAATGGGTGTGGCACGGATTCAGTTCGTTCCACGTGTTCAGGATGCCAATCACCGGCTTGCCGGCGTAGTCCTCGACACTATAGCCCATCTGTTTGAGTCGCGACCGATGGCCGAAGGAACGAAGGTCGTCGGGGCCGAACCACCGGAAGCTGCGAAGTTGATCAGGGGTTTTGGGCATCGGTTTTCATTTACCTCGCCAAACGAACTCGGTCGAGTTATTTCGCCTCACCAAGAGGCGCCAATTCCAGCCGTTTGATGTCGCCGACGATGAACAAATACGACATCGCCCCCAAAATCCCCATGCTCCCGACGAAAACCAAGGCCCCGTTGAACGACTGCGTGATGCTGAAAATGTACCCGATCACCATCGGGGTGATGATACTCGCCATGTTGCCGGCGAAGTTGAAGATCCCGCCACTCAGGCCAACCATCTCTTTGGGTGATGCGTCGCTGATGACAACCCAGCCCAGCGCGCCGAAGCCTTTGGAAAAGAATGCCAGCGACATGATCCCAATGACGATCCATTCAACACTCACGTAGTTGGCCGCCATGATCGTGCCGGAGAGGACGAGTCCAAGGATGATGGGAGTCTTGCGGGCTGCCGTCAGCGTATAGCCGCGCTTCAACATCCAATCGGACAGATAACCTCCGAGGAGTCCCCCGACGAACCCGGCAATGGCCGGGATCGACGCCACGATGCCAACTGTCAGGATTGACAGACCTCTTTCTCGAACCAGGTAGGTCGGGAACCACGTCAGAAAAAACCACGTGATGGTATTGAGGCAGAACTGGCCGATGTACACGCCGATCATCATCCGATTGCTGATGAGTGCGCGCACGTGAGACCATTGGATGGCAGCCTGCTTGTCTCCCATGTTCGCCAGTCCGCCTCCACGCTCGATGTATTCCAACTCCGCCGGGCTCACTCTCGGATGGTGTTTGGGATCGCGAATGACCCGCAGCCATAAGAACGCGAACAAGATCCCCACCAGACCCATCGCATAAAAAACACTCTGCCAGCCAAACCCCGCCAGGATCCAACCCATCAACGGATTGAAGACCGCCAAGGCGAAATACTGCGCGGAATTAAAAACCGCCGAGGCAAACCCCCGCTCGTGAGTGGGGAACCACATCGCCGTAATCCTGCTGTTGGCGGGAAACGCCGGGGCTTCTCCGATTCCCATCATGAAGCGGAAACAAACGAGCATGGCAAAGGCGGTCGCGCCCGCGAAGAAACCTACCGTGCCCTGGAGGAAGGTAAAGAGCGACCAGAACAATAATCCCATCCCGTAGACCAACCGCGACCCAAACCGGTCCAAGAGCCACCCGCCGGGAATTTGCAGGGCCGCATATGACCAGCCGAATGCGGAAAAAGCATACCCCATCCGCACGGCATNNGATCGAGTACCGAACATGGCTCCTGCGGGAATCTGCCGGATTCCCCTGCATCAATCCTGGCCCCGGAATTCACATCTCATCCGAATCACGATTGCTACTTTAACACCGCCCCCTGCGATACGTCACCGACCAACTTCACATAGCCGAGCGTCGCGGGGAGACGCGTTTTGCGGAGACCGCCGAGACTAGACAGAAACGCCGTGACGGATTCACCCGATCGTTGGAGTGAGACTGGGTCACGGCACGACCCTATTCAACAAGGAAAGAGAGCCTCAGTGACCGGCATGACCCGATGGTGACACAATTCTTCTTCAGGGAACTGTGGCTGGAATACTTTGAAAGCCGTTACGCTTTTCTCATCGCTTCTTGAATTCTCTCCGGAGTCAGCGGGAGTTGGAACAGTCTTGCGCCGACAGCATCATAAATGGCGTTGGCAACCACCGCCCCCATCGTAATGATGGCCGGTTCGCCACCACCTTGCGGGTCGGAATCTTTGTTGTCGATGATGACCGTCTCGATCTTGGGCAACCAGGAGAACCGGGGGATCTCATAGGTATCAAAATTGAGATCGAAGATCTCTCCGTTCTTAAACCGGATATGCTCCTTCAAGGCGTATCCAAGACCCATCGTGAGGCAACCTTCCATCTGAATCGTGGCGCCCTCCGGGTTGATTGCCAGACCCATGTCCTGCGCGCAAACAACCCGCCCGACCTTGATGTGGCCCGTTGCCTTATCGACATCCACTTCGGCCATCGTGGCCACATACGCTCCGGCATCTATGCCGCAGGCAATCCCGCAACCTCTGCCGCTCGGCGCCTTGCCCGGCTTCCATCCGAATCTTTCGGCGGCAGTTTTCAAGACGCGCTGCATCTTTTTGTCCACGAGGTTCTGCATGCGAAATTCCAGCGGATCCAAACCGGCCTTCGCGGCCATGATGTCGATGTGCGATTCCCGGGCGAACGTATTGGTATTATTCCCCGGCGCGCGCCAGGCTCCTGTCGCAAACGGGTGCGCAGTCGGGCCGCCTCCAAAACCTCCGCCGTGCGAAGCGGTGCTGTGGTTCGGAATGTTATAGAATTGTTGCGCGCCGCGTTCGCCGGCGAAGTAAACCTGGTAATCCCAAAAGCTGATGCGACCTTTGTCGGTAACGCCGGATTTGATCTTCACGACAGCCGCCGGTCGGAACGAATCGTAGACGAATTCCTCGTTGCGAGTCCAGGCGACCTGGACCGGTTTCCCGCT
>PMBA01000288.1:0-3542 GCA_003152795.1 Acidobacteriaceae bacterium
CCCTCACCGATGGCGACGGCAACCATATCCACAACGAAATCTTGCTCGGGCTGCCGCCGCGAGAACGCGAAGTGCTGTTCTCGAAGCTGGAATTCATGCGGTTGAAAATGCACCACGTGCTGCACGAACCGGGCGACACATTGAAGTCGGCTTACTTCCCCAACCGGGGATTGGTGTCCATCCTGAGCGTGTTCCCGGACGGAAAGAGTGTGGAAGTGGGTCTGGTGGGCAAGGAAGGTTTTGTCGGTTTGCCGCTGGTGGCGGGTTTTCGCACCTCGCCAACGCGGGCGATTGCGCAGATTGAGGGCTCCGTGTTCCGAGTGGACGGCGAAGGGTTGTCGGCGATTCTGCCGCAATGTCCCAAACTGGAGCGGAAGTTACAGCAGTTTGCGCAAGTCATGGCCATGCAGACCACGCAGATTGCAGCCTGTAATCGCCTGCATGAAGTGAATGAGAGATTGGCGAGATGGTTGTTGATGAGCGCCGACCGGATCGGATCGAATTCGGTGCCCTTGACCCAGGAATTAATCGCCCAGATGCTGGGCACGCGCCGCTCCAGCGTCACCGTGGCGGCCGGAGCGCTTCAGAAAGCCGGACTGATCACTTACACTCGCGGGGACGTCAAGATCATCGACCGGAAAAAGCTGGAAGAATCAGCTTGTGAGTGCTACGGAATCATGGTGCGGCAGATCAAGGAATGGCAGGACGAAGCGAATTAACCGGCGGTGCGCGCCAGCGCACATTTTCCCGTTCCACAGCGTACCGACACACTGCCACCTCGCGGATAGTCTGAGCGTCGGAAGAACGTTGCCCCCTTCGGAACTGTTTTTGAAATGATCGGGAACTATTGCCCCGCATTGGTGTTGGAGTATTTATGTCAGAAGGCGAGCTTATCAATCTTGGCCTCAAAAAACATCTCATCGAGTGTCCGCACTGCAAGAAGCAGATTGTGCACAATTGGCCCGGGGAAAAGATTCTCTTTGCCAAGGCGAAGTGTGCCAGCTGCAACCGGGAGTTTGTCATCGCGATGAATCAACCTCGGATCGAACCCTGAGTTGCCGGCGAGTTGAAGAGGCTCTCGCCGCCGGGGTCTAACGGGCGTCAAGGAAGCCGATGCGGCTCCAACCCGTCTCACAAAAAAGTCAGAGTCAGTGGACGAGTGTGTTCCCGCGCAAACGAACCTGTCATTACACCCCGGGGCACCAGTTTCGTTTTGACATGAGGTTTGTGGTTGGGGAAAAATAGCCGTTATCCGTGCGTGCCGGGAAAACTTAATCCACAAACCTGGAGAGGAAAATTATGACGAAAACGATTGTAGTAGGCGTTCTTTCTGTGTGTCTGTCGTTTGCCGCCGGGATGGCGGTTGCCGAAAAGGTCCGCGACTGGAAAGATCTGGAAGCAGCCCATAACCATGTGCAGGAAGCGATTCATGAATTGGACCACGCCCGGGCAGCGAACCACTACGACATGGCTGGACATGGCGCCAAGGCGGAAGAGCATCTGCGGGCAGCAGAGCACGAACTGCACGAGTCGATCGAAGCGGCCCGGGCCGCGCGGTAGCAACCGTCAGCTTACGGCTGGCAGTCGTCAGCGGGAGGTTTTTGCCGTTCGCTGACAGCCGAGAGCGCGTATGGAATAGAAAAGAGCGCGGAGCTGGCTTCCGCGCTTTTTTCATGGGACAGAGTCAAGAGTGGCGACAAGAGTGTGCGCGCCCCAGGAACCGGTCAGGCTTCGAGCGAGACGGGTGTTTGAGCTGGCAGGGCCCCCGACAGGGATCCACCACCGAGGGCGAACTGCTGCAGTTCCTGCTGCAGCGTCGCGTAGGCCTGTTGGGCGCCGGCCAGGTTGCTGGATGTGAGATTCTGGCCGACCTGGTTGAGGTCCTGGAGAATAGGATTTGGGTCGGTTGAGCCTCCATCTCCGGTGCTAAGGCGGTGGTGATGGTGGAAGTGGTTGGTGGAGGGACCGCCCTGGCTCTGGAGATCCTGTTGCACGCTGGAGAGATCTTTTTGAGCGGCGGAAAGGTTGCCGGACTNNGTGCTGGTGGATTGCGAAAAGGCTTTCTGCAAACTGGCGAAATCGGACTGTGCGGCGGAGAGATTTCCGGACTGAAGATCCTTGCTGAGCTGTTGCAGTCCTTGCTGGTAAGGAGAACTGGCGGCGCCGACCTGGTATTGAGTGAGGTTGCTTAAGATCCCGGAGATGGACATTGATGTACCTCGATGTAAGAGTTGACGAAGCGTTCCGCGAGAAGTTCGCTGGCAGAAGCTGGAGATGGTAGCCGGCAAGTTCCGAGGGAACCTGACGGGGTGGGAGCACGCGTGATTCCATTGGCTGGTTCAGTGGCGCGGAAGAGAAGGCTGGAGCATTTTGTGGCGGTTGCGAGCCAGGGCTGATGGCGAGATGGAGCAGTGGGGGCCCCGTGGGCAAATCGTGCCGAGGTGGGTGGAGGCAGGAGTTGCCGGGTGGGCGGCCGTGTCCGCTCACACTGGAAATTCTTGAATCCGAATTCAGAATCGGTAAACTTGTCGCATGGCGCGAAACTTCAAAGATTTGTCGGAGCGGGAAATTCTGGCGCTCGCAATTTCACTGGAAGAAGAAGATGGACGAGTGTACGGGGACTTTGCCGAGGGACTAAGGGAAACCTATCCGGCGACGGCGAAGCTGTTCGATGACATGGGAGTTGAGGAGTCGGGGCATCGGGCGTCGCTGATCGCCACCTATCGAGAGCGGTTCGGGGAGCACATTCCGCTGATCCGGCGCCAGGATGTGAAGGGGTTTGTGCAGCGCAGGCCGTTCTGGATGACGCGTCCCTTGAAGATAGCCGAAGTGCGCAAGCACGCGGAGATCATGGAGTTGGAGACGCGCCAGTTCTATCAGAAGGCGATCGGGCAGGTGACGGACGCGGGGGTTCGGAAGCTGCTGGGGGATCTGGAAGAAGTCGAGCGCAAACACCAGATCACGGCGGAGGCTCTGGAAGAAAAGATCACGCCGGACGTTGAGAAGAAGGAAGAAGAGGCGCAGCGGCGTCTGTTTGTATTGCAAATTGTGCAGCCGGGGCTGGCTGGGCTGATGGATGGATCGGTGTCGACGCTGGCTCCGGTGTTCGCGGCGGCGTTTGCGACCAAGAGCAGCAATGACGCGTTTCTGGTGGGCCTCGCGGCGTCGATTGGGGCGGGAATCTCGATGGCGTTCGCCGAGGCGCTTTCGGACGATGGATCGCTGACCGGGCGTGGGCGTCCAGTGCTGCGCGGCGCGGTAACGGGATTGATGACGGCGGCGGGCGGNNACTGGCGACGATTGCCTGGATTCGCAATCGGTATATGGATACTCCGCTGCTGTCGGCGGCCTTTCAGGTGGTAGTGGGGGGAGTGCTGGTATTTGCGGTGGGGATATGGATTGGAAGTTCCTGAGGGAATTGTCAATGGGCCGTTTGGAATGGGTGACTTAGGGGCCGTGATTACTGGCAACTGGCCGACCGGACATGGCCGGACGGGCTCTTTCGCGTTCGCGCGGCGCCGGGCAGAATCGGAATGCCATGT
>PMBA01000288.1:3588-23237 GCA_003152795.1 Acidobacteriaceae bacterium
AGCGGCAGCCTGTGGAATACGGATATCTCGGCGGCAGCGGTCGATCCTAACTCCACGAGCATTATTACTAACTGGGTTGGCGCCGTGAATGTGCATCCGGACTTCGGGACAGATCCGACTTATGGCATTCCCTACGTGGTGGTGAATAGCAGCCAGGGGTTTGTGGGTGTGAACCTTGAAGCCTATGGCGACGAGAGCGACCCGGGGCCGATGCCAGTGCCCGCCAACGCGCCGGTGGAAGGCGGGTCGTCGAGCAGCGGAGACCGCCACGTGCTGGTGCTCGATAACAGCAACTGCTTTCTCTACGAACTGTACAACTCCTCGGTCAATCCTGACGGAAGCTGGAACGCGGATTCGACAGCGGTGTGGGACTTGCTGGGCAATGGCAATGCGCAGCGGCCGTACACATGGACCTCCGCCGATGCGGCGGGATTGCCGGTTTTTCCGGGGCTGGTGCGATACGATGAGGTCACGGCGGGACAGATTCAGCATGCCTTCCGGTTTACCCTGCCGCAGACGAGCGCGGCGTTCACTCCCCCGGCGTCGCACTGGGCAGCAACTTCGAGCGATCCTTCAGCGCCGCCCATGGGCATGCGCCTGAGGCTCAAGGCAAGCTACGACGTTTCGGGCTTCTCGGCCAATATGCAGGTGATTCTGGCGGCGATGAAAAAGTATGGTCTGATTCTGGCCGATAACGGCAGCGCTTTGTATGTTACAGGAGTATCCGATGGTCGCTGGGGTTCCGACCTGGATTCGCTGAAAACCGTGCCTGCCTCCGCTTTCGAAGTTGTGCAGATGAACCCTGTGTACACCAATGCGAACGTTCCAACCGGCGCGGCTCCGGTGATTGCGAGTTTTGGTGCGACGCCGGCGCACGTTGCTTCAGGAGGCAGCGTGACTCTTTCCTGGAGTGCGACCGATTCCCAGTATGCAATCGTCTCGCCCGGAGCAGGCGCGGTTCGGGGGTCCAGTGTAACAGTTACTCCGACCGCGACGACCACCTATACGTTGTATGCGACGAACCAGTATGGCCGGACGAGCGCAACGGTCACGGTCAACGTGCCGTAGGGTGGGAGACGCCCGGTTCTCCGACGGTACGATTCGCCTGCATATCGATATTTACTTGGTAGTTACATTGTCATGATCGTAATACTCATAGGCCGACATGGGTTTAGCGCCGCCTTTTTTCCAGATACGGCTCTCGGCCGGGAGTTTTCCCAAAACTCGGGCCATTTCTCTTACGTGCATGGCCACCGATCCGCAGCATGATCCTATATAGTTGATGCCGATTTCCCGGGCTCGCAGAGCATAGTCTCCCATTTGCTTGCGAGTTAGTTGAAGAGGGTCGAGGGCATAAGGGAATTCCGGGAGGCTGGTGAAGTCGGGCTTGTCGTTCGGCGTGTTATAAGCCACTGGCTGGCAGGCCAGGTAACCGTCGACAGCCTTGCGCATCTGTTCCATGGGGCCGAGGATGTGTTGGGGGGGACGGAGGCAGTTCATGCCCACGATGTCGGCTCCAGCGTCCAATAGGGTCTTAGCGGCGGTGGCGGCGTTAGTTCCTTCAGCGGTTTGGTCTTTGTTTTCGAAGCAGATCGTAACCATTACTGGGAGTCCGGTTTTCTTAGCCCGCTCGACGCACAGGAGCGCTTCACCCAACCAGGAGAAAGTCTCGCCGATAATGAAGTCGACGCCCTCGTCGCATTGGACCTTGAGTTGTTCGTCGAAGGTTTGACGGACGCGGTCGGCGGCGGTGGGGCTGTTGGGTTCGTACATCCACGTCAGGCTCAGGTTGCCCGCCACCAGGCATTGATCGCCAGCCACTTCTTTGGCGACGCGGACGGCGGAACGGTTGATATCGTCGACGCGGTCTTCAAGGCCGACCGTCGCCAGTTTGTCGCGGCTGGCGTAAAAAGTCAGGGCCTGGAGGACTTCGGCGCCTGCCTCGCGGAATTCGATGTGGAGTTCGCGCAGGGCATCCGGGTAAACGATTGCAACCTCGGGGGTGAAAGGACCGGGGCGCACCCATCCACGCTTTTCAAGTTCGAGTAAGTAGCCGCCGTCGCCGAGGACGGGGCCGTGTTTCAGTCGTTCGAGAATACCCTGCTTGGGCATAAGTGCTCCTGTGTGAGATGAGGTCATTTGCTTGGGGTTAGGATGCGCTCGATTTGGTGAATATGGTTGACATCGTGTCCGGCTACCATGCGGACCATGTGCTCGATGGATTCCCTGCCGCGTTCGGCATGCTCGCCGTAGTGCTTCCATTGTTCGGGGGAAAGAGATTTCAAAAGCGCAAGATTGGCTTCGCGCACGGCGCGGTGTAACTCAAGGGACTTGCGGAAATCGCGTTTGGCATAGTGTCCGGCGATGACCCACGCGTCCTGATCATAGGCTTGGACGGGGGTTCCGGGAGATCCCAGAATCGAGCGCATTCGCCAACCGACTACGATTTCGACGTCGGCGAGATGGGCCAGGATTTCGGCAACAGACCATTTGTCGGCTGCGGGGCGCTTGCGGAGTCTGGCCGTGGGGACACCTTTGATAAGGCGAGCCAGTTTCTTGTTAGTGGAGCCCTGGGTTTTGATCGGGTCGAGTCCCTGGGCGTTGGCCAGGATGCGCTGGGTATATTGTTGAGCGGTTTCGGACATTGTAGAGTCTCCTTTGCTTCGAAAGCCCCGGAGTCGAATTACTGGTTAGTCGTCTTTGTACTCGAAATCTGCTTTGATGGGGCGGTCCTCTTGAAATCGAGCAGGGGAAAACGGAGTTATGTCCACCGTTGTCGCCTTGCCGTCGAGAATTAATTCGGACATAACCAAGCCAATGGCGGGTGAGAGTTTGAAGCCCATGCCGGAAAAACCGGCGCAGAGAAAGAGGCCTTCTACCGTGGGGACAGTACCTAGCAACGGACGCGAGTCTGGAGTTACGTCGTAGACGCCGGTTACGCCCCGCATGACTTCGGCGCTTTCCAGCTTCGGGAGACGGCGGGCTGCCCGGTCGATAATGCCCTCTAAGTCGGTTTCAGAGGGGCGCTGGGGGAAGTTATCAGGGTCGATAGGGCGGCTGCCGTAGAAATCACCAACCAGAAACTTATCGTTCGCGTCTGAGCGGAAGTAAGTGGCAGTGACGGAGTCAATGCAGGCCGCGCCGGGCTTCATCGAGGGCGCGTTCTTCAGGATGGCTACCTGATGGAATTCGTTTTCGATTGGAGGATCAAAGCCGGTGGACTGGAACAGTGGCCGCGTCCAGGGGCCGGTGGCCGCGATGACCGTGGGGGCGTGGATGTCCCCCTGATCGGTTCTCACACCGCGGATGCGTCCGGCTTCGATCAGGAAACTGGTGGCGCGAGTCTTTGAGAGATAGGCTGCACCTGAGTCGCGGGCCCGGCGCAGGAAATCGTTCGCTACGACGTTACCGTCACCGTAACCAGAGTCGGGTTCATAGGCGGCCAGTTCTACGTCGTCCAGTTGCCAGTCGGGCTCAAGATCCTGGAGTTGATGGCGATCGATGAGTTGGACGTTTGCGCCGAGTTCTTTCTGCATGGCGACATTTCGTTTCAGAGCTTCAGATTCGCCGGGGTGAACGATACGGACGAATCCGGTTTTGCGAAACTCACCGGGCTCCCCGACAATGTCGCGCCAGTGCTGGAATACTTTGAGGCTGATCAGTGCGAGTTGAACTTCAGGGGGAAAGCTATAGTGCATCCGCACTAAGGCGGAGGAGCGCCCGCTGCCGCCGCTGCCAGCGTGGTCTTTGTCGAGGACAGCGATGCGTCCGGCGCTGCGCCGCGCGAGATGGAAGGCGATGGAAGCTCCCATGACCCCGGCGCCGAGAATGATGAAGTCGGCATTTTTGGGGAGGCCGTTGGCGCTCATGTGACCGCCTCCTTGAATTTCCCTTTTTTCAAATCGCGCAGGACCTGATGAGCGGCGTTGTGGCCGGGGGCGCCAGTGACGCCGCCGCCGGGATGAGCTCCGGCGCCGCATAAGTAGAGGCCTGCGATCGGGGTGCGGTACTGCGACCATCCAGCGACGGGGCGATTAAAAAATAACTGTTCGAGATTGAGGTCGCCGTGGAAGATGTTGCCCTGGGTGAGCCCGTAGGTGCGTTCGAGATCGAGCGGGGTAAGAACCTGGCGGGCAACGATTGCACCGGGAACGTTAGGCGCGTATTCGGCGATCTTCTTTACCACACGGTCGCCCAGCAGTTCGCGATTCTCGTCCCATGAGCCGGTGCGAAGTTTGTAGGGAACGTACTGCACGAAGCAGGTCATGACGTGCTTGCCGGCGGGTGCCAGGGATGGGTCGGCGTTCGAAGCGATGACGCAATCAACCCAGAGCTGTTCGGGAATCTCTCCGAACTTGGCGATATCGTAGCAGCGCTCGGCGAATTCCAGCGAGGGGACGAGGGTGAAAAGGGAACGCTGCTGCGGCTCGAAGGTTGGCGGCGTGCCGATGAAGCGGGGTTCTTCGGCGAGAACCATGTTGACTTTGGCGCAGGGGCCGTCCATTTTAATGCCGCGGATCGCGTGGACGAAATCGGCGGGCAGATCGCGCTGCGGGACCATGGCCAGGAATGTGCGTTTGGGATCTGCGTTGGAGAGCACGACGCGGGCGCGGATTTCAGTGCCGTCTTCAAGGACGACGGCGCGCACTCTTCCATCGCGCGAATCGATCTGCCGGACTGGGCTGCTGGTGCGGATTTCGGATCCAAAGGCGCGGGCAGCCTTCGCCATGGCGTTGGTGATGGAGCCCATGCCGCCCATGACATGGCCGTAGAAGCCTTGCTGCTCTTGCTCGCCGCCGCTGAGTAAGTGGAAGAGCAGGCCGAGGGCGGTGCCGGGTTGGTAAGGGCCTCCGTGTTTGCCGTAAACATTGTTGGCGAGGAAGAGCGTCTTTATTTTTTCCGATTCGTAGTTGCGGTCGAGAAAGTCGCCGAGGCTGCCAGTGAGGAACGAGACCAGTTGCGAGATTTCGGAGGTGGAGATTCCGCGAAAGCGTTTACCGGCGCGGAACAACTCGAGCCATCCGCCCAAGGACTGGGTGCCGGGCTGCGGCGGTGGCTCAAGAAAAAATGGTTGGAGATATCGGGCTAGTTTCTTGAGGCGATCGTCGATACGGACGAAAGTTGCGGCGTCCTGGGGAGAAATCTTGCGGAGTTCTTCGACGACACGATCCCGATTTGCCCACCAGGAAACGAGATGGCCGTCGGGGAAAGGGACCTGCAGGGCAGGATCGCACGGAACCATGCGGAGTCCGTGATTGGCGAGATGAAGGTCGCGGATGACTTCGGGCCGAAGCATGCTGGCGATGTAAGACGTAGTGGAAGCACGGCAGCCGGGCGCGATTTGCTCGGTGACACAGCACCCGCCGACGATGTCGCGGCGTTCCAGGACGAGGGTGGAGTATCCAGCGCGGGCGAGATAGGCGGCCGCGGTCAGGCCGTTGTGGCCAGCGCCGATAATGACGGCGTCGTACAGCGACTTTAGACGGCTAGGCATGGACTGACCAATGGTCAAAATGAAACAGGCCCCGGTTGAAAGAAACTAACGAAACCTCAAGAAAAAAGCCATTGAAAAATGGCTTAAGGGTGCTGTATCGTTCGTTGACCGACGGTCAAGAAACATTGGAGGAATTGGGCCATGGAGGGAATTACCAGCAGTCTGGCGAAACCGACGCAAATGAGGCGAGACGGGAAACCGCGTCCGCGGTCGGAAGCGAAGCGGGCGCAGATTGTGGAGGTGGCGATCCGGCATTTTGCCGAGCGCGGGTATAGTGCGGCACGGGTGGAAGATATCGCGGCGCAGTTAGGCATCGCCAAGGGATCGGTGTTCCAGCATTTCAAGAGCAAGGACGGATTATTTTTCGAGGCTTACAAGAAGGCGGTGCAGTCGTTTCCGAAATATATGCAAGCTCCCGCGGCGGTGCAGGAGGGGGGACTCTTTGAAGTTCTGCGCTACTGGCTGGGGCGAACCGAGAACATGGTGCGGGATAACTGGTCGTCATACCGAATCTATCTGATTGGTAACTATGGAACGGATCTGGCCCTGCGGAGGGAGATCAACCGCTATCTGGTGGAGGAGGATCCTTACGGATGGCATGACTTTGTGCGCTTCGGAGTGAAGCGGGGAGAATTACGTCCGGACCTGGATGTGGACATGATCGGATCGATCCTGGAGTGGACGATGGACCGGTTCCAGGATGCGCTGCTTACAGAGGAGTTAGATCCTGGATTGTTTCGTAAGTCGGGACCAGTCCCGGAGGAGAAAGAAAGGCGGATTGAGCAGTTTGTGGAGTTGTTGCGGCGGGCGATTGGCTCGGACAAAATGCAGATTACGGGGAAGAAGGCATGCGGAATGGGATGAGTGTGGAGCAGATTGTTGCGAGTTATGACGAGACGGCTCCATTGACGGAAGCGTCGACGATTCCGGCGCCCTGGTATGTGGATGCGCGGATTGCGGACCTTGAACGGCAGACCGTCTTCTCCCGCACCTGGCAGGTGATGGGGCGAGTGGACCAGGTGGAAAAGCCGGGACAGTTTGTTACCGCGGCGGTGGCCGGAGAGCCGCTGGTGGCGGTGCGCGGGAATGATGGCGTGTTGCGGGCGTTTTATAACGTGTGCCGGCATCATGCGGCGGCGGTAGTGACGGAGCCGTGCGGGCAGGCATCGATGTTGCATTGTCCGTATCACGGATGGAATTACGGCTTGGACGGGACGCTCAAGGGGATGCCGGAGTTCGACGGGGTGAAGAACTTCGAACGCAAGGACAATGGTCTGGTCCCGGTAAGGGTTGAGACGTGGGAGAAATTTGTGTTTGTGAATCTCGATCCAGGAGCAGCTCCGCTGGCGGAGTTTCTTGGTGGAATTGTCAAGCGGGTGGCTCCTTTGGGATTGACCAGGCTGCACTACTTTACGACTAAGAGCTATGACATCCATTGTAACTGGAAAGTGTTTGTCGATAACTACCTGGATGGCGGCTATCACGTGCCTCATCTTCACAAGGGGCTCAGCTCGGTCCTGGATTACAAGCAGTACACGATCGAGAATGAGGACCGGTACTGTTTGCAGTCGAGTCCGATGGTGAGTTCGAATGAGGACGCAGCCACGGGCACGACACGGAGGGGTGACCGGGCGTGGTATTTCTGGCTGCATCCGAATTTCATGTTCAACTGCTACGAAGGATATCTGGATACGAACCTGGTGATTCCGATTGATGTGGATCATTGCCGGGTGATCTTTGATTTCTACTTCAGCGATATTAGCGAGGCAGGGCGCGTTTACAACGAGCAGAGTGTTGCGGTGGGGAATCGGGTGCAGGATGAGGACTTGGGAATTTGCGAGGCGGTGCAGAGGGGTCTGAAATCGCGGGCCTATGGGGCAGGGCGGCTCTCGGTGCGGCGCGAAGCCGGGGAACAGTTGTTTCATCAGTTGCTGGCGGCGGATTTGAAGAGTGGTTTAGGGCAAGCGGCGGTGTGCGAGGGGTGAGAATCACGCACCGGCTTTTGCAACCGCAGAGTTGGGATGCGTGGGGACCTTTAACCAAGGGCACACGGAGGCAGAACCGGGCGACGCCGATCGTTAGGGATGGAAGTTCAGTTCGATGAGTTCTTTGGTCTCCTGCACAGCCGGAACCCATTTCCATTTTTCTATGGCATCGACCGCGGCTCTTGCCAACAAAGGGCTGCCGCCAATCACCTGAGTGAACTTCACTCTTCCGTTGGGAGCAACTACGGCTTCCACCTTGACGGTCCCACTGATTTGCATTTTGCTGGCGAGCTCCGGATATAAGGGGACCACTCGGTTCACGATCTTTCGCCTTGCTACCGGTTGTTCTTGAGCGAGAGAAAAACATGGCGACAGGGCGGATGTTCCCAAGAAGAGCGCTAAGAGGGTGGCGGAAATGCAGGGTCGCACGGATCGCGGCTTCATGGCGGCTAGCCTACTCCCAATCGATTTCGCCGCGAAGGTCACCAGGGTAACCACGCGCTCGCTGCAAATCACACTTTCACCGCCGGCAGCCCGGATCGAATCGGATTCTACTGATGATCCCGGGGGATGGTTTCTTGCCAGGTTTTTTCCTTCAGGAGTTGGCCGTTCTTGAGTAGTTGGCGGGTGTACTTGTAGTAAAAGTTGCGGGCGTCGCTGGTCAATTTCAGGTGGCCCTGCCAGGTCAGTGTCTGTTGCTTCAGGGCCATGACGATTTCGGCTTCGGCTTGGACAGAGCTGATTTCGGGGTGGTTGTCATCGGCGAGGTAGGTTATGCCCTCGAAGTCGGTCTCTTTTCCCCAAGGGTAAGTTTCTTCGGACTTTCCGGACCAGGTCACTTTTGTTGTGGCATTGACTTCGTCGCGCTCGGTTTTCCAGTCGCCCGGCCATGGGAATCCGGCGTCTTGAACATCACTACGGTGTTCGGAGGGCTGGGGGGACGCGAATTGCGGGGCAGCGTACATGGACGGCGGGACCAGCGGCAGAGTCAGGCGCGATCCGGTATCGCCACCCAATTGAAGAGTGGTCGTCATCGCATAGGGAGTTGGCCAGACCATGGGCCAGAGCGCGTTCGAGATCGCCAAGCGAATACGATGGCCCTGGTGGAAGGTCCAGGTGGCTAAGTGCATTTCTATATCGAGCGAGTAAGTGTGGCTGGGAACCAAGTCTTGTGGGTTACTCGCGTCGTCCCGCTGCGCGCCGTTGAGTCCTGCTCCTGTAACTTGGGTGACGGTTCCATCGGGCGCGACGTCGGAGAGTCGAGCGAACCAGTCGGCTTGTGGAGCGGACGAACTCGCCTGGAGCAGAGCGTGAGGGCGTCCCATAATGGTGAGCTCTTGTTTCAGCTCGGCAGAATCGTAAGTCAGGCTGAAGGCGTCGACGGGGCGCTGGTCGGTGAGCAGTTCGCCCCACCAGAATCCGGCTTCCACGCCCACGCTGGGAATGTAGCGCAGTTGGTGAGCGGCGGATTTGGCTGGTTCGGTGGAGAGGACGTGAGCTTCGTAGAGATAGAGTGTTGTGTTCGCAACGTTTCTTGGAGGCCAGCCGATCTCGCCGCGCCATTTTCCGGGCACGGTTTTGAGGTGAGGGTCGGGAGCGTGCCAGTCCTGCACGTAAATGGATAGCGGCGGCTCTTCCATGATTCCGGTGTTGCGGTTCTTGAGCCAGTAATCCCACCAGCGGAGAGCTTGATCTCGCCATTCGATTGCGGGGCCGGGCTCGGCGTCGTTGGGGAAGGTGTGATTCCAGGGGCCAACGATGGCTTTCAGCGGCGCTTTGACCTGCTCGAACATGCGGGGGATGGAATCGCGATAGCCGTCGAGCAGCCCTCCGATTAAGAAGCAGGGAATTTTGATTTCGCTCAGCGGGCGAACTGGGGTGCGCCAGAACTGGCCGTCGCGTTGGTGCTTGAAATAGAGCAGGGACCAGGGCGCGGACTCGAAGCGCGGGCCGAGGATCGTTTCATCGAGCGTGTAATCGGGAGCACCAGTCATGGACGGCGCGAGGTCCATGTTGAGTTCAAACTCGTCGAAGTGCATCATGCCGTCGATGTAATGGATGTCGTCGTGAAAAAGTTGTTCGGTGGCATCGACGGCGAGGATGGCTTTGAGCGCGGGCGGATGGCGCATGGCGAGTTGGATCGAGTTGAAGCCTCCCCAGGAGATGCCGAACATTCCTACTTTGCCGTTGGACCAGGGTTGAGTGGCTAACCACGCGATCACTTGCTCGCCGTCCAGTTGTTCCTGCTCGGAATATTCGCGGTCGGTGGGCGCGCCTTCACTGGCGCCGAAGCCGCGGATATCGACGCGGACGCTGACGTATCCGTGAGCGGAGAACCAGGAGTGGATGGGATAGTCGCGGGCGGCGGTGGCGTCGTCTTTGCGATAGGGGAGATATTCGAGTAGAGCGGGGAATTTTTCGCCGGGCTGCTCGCTGTCTGGCATGTAGAGAGTGGCGGAGAGGCGGACGCCGTCGGGCATGGGAATCCACTGCTGAACCATGCGGACGGTGCGCAGGGCGGGGGGCGTTTTCGGGACGGGGAGCGCGCTAAGGCTGGTTAAAAGCACGAACGGGGCGAGGATGGCCAAGGCTCGATGAGACCGAAGGACCGTCTGGCGCAAGAACATGGGGTGTAAAAACATGGACGCCGCAAATCATAACAGGAGACGATGCGAACGCACGCGGTCAGGCGCGATACCTTTGCCTGGACTTCAAGCCCGGTCCAGATTAAGCAGCCTGAGGCACGGCAACACCGATCGGAAGCCGATTCGTCTTCGTAATAAGTTTGCTCATGGCGCGCTTCCGTTGTTGACCTGGGGAACCGTTGCCGGTCCTAACTGCCTTGACAGGGTAAGGCTATCTTCTTATTGTTGCTAACCGGCGTTGCGAATCAACGTCGCTACTCAACTGTCGCTATTCAACTATGAATATTGTCAAGGCTACGAAGAAGTATGAGGATTGGCTGGGGCTGCACATCCGANNCGGAACTGGATCGCGTGCCGCATATTTTATCGGTGGGCGATCTGCACGTGGAGAACTTTGGCACGTGGCGCGACAGCGATGCGCGGCTGGTATGGGGCGTCAACGATTTTGATGAAGCGTGTGTGTATCCCTACACCATGGATCTGGTGCGGCTGGCGACAAGCGCGTTGCTGGCGACGCGGGACAATCGGCTGGCGATGAAGGCGAAAGACTCCGCGACGGCGATACTGGCAGGATACGAACTGGGCATGGAGGAGGGCGGACGTCCGTTTGTCTTGGGGGAGAGCCATAGTTGGTTGCGGGCGATCGCCGAGAGCAAGCTGCGAGATCCGGTAGTTTTCTGGCAAAAGATGGATCGTCTTCCGACCGTGAGGGGAGAAATTCCGGAGAGCGCTCGCGAGGCGATTGAGCATCTGCTGCCGGAGCGGGGGATACGGTACCGGCTGGCGCGGCGCGTGGCAGGGTTGGGAAGCCTGGGGAGGACGCGGCTGGTGGCAATCGCGGAGTGGAAAGGCGGGCGCGTGGCGCGGGAGGCGAAAGCGTTGTTGCCGTCGGCTTTGCACTGGCTGAGTCCGAAGCGGGCGCCGGCAGAGATTCTGTACGCGGCGATATTGAGGCGCGCAGTGCGCTGTCCGGATCCGTATGTACAGATGCGGGGACACTGGATCGTGCGGCGGCTGTCGCCGCATTGTTCGCGCATCGAACTGGAGGCGCTGGGCACGAGCCGTGGGGAACTGCGGTTGCTGGAGGCGATGGGGAGAGAGACCGCGAATATTCATGTGGGGACGGAAGAAAAGCGGCGGGCGATCCTGAAGGACTTGCGCGGACGAAAAGGGAACTGGCTGGCGGCAGCGGCGACGGCAATGGCGGACGCCACCGAGAAGGACTGGCGGGTGTGGAAGGAGCGCCGGCAGAGCTAGACTCTGCCGGCGCTTTATTGGAGGGAGAGTCCGTGCGAGGACTCGGGTGAATCGAAGAGCTGAAACTCGAGTGCTTGGGGCTTGTTATCAGCTCCGATGGTGATGAGGGCGTCGAGGATGTATTCCAGAGCCGCGGGGGAGCCTGACCAGACGCGGGAAAAGCTCTCCCGATGAACCGCTAATTCGCCGACCAGGCGGCCCACGGCTTTGGGCCCGAGATCGACATCGGTGAGAGTCGGATCGCTCGCAATGGGCAGCGGAAAGTTATGAGCTGGAGGAAGGCGCAGGCTGGCCTGGGACAGCCAGTGGGCGACGAGGGCTTTGAGATGCTGCCGGCAGCAGACGCTCTTTATTTCTTTTTGCGAGGCGAGTGAGGCATGCCAGGACAGGATCTTGAGCCGGTCCAGCCAGCGATTTTCGACGACCAGGAACCATCCGGTCCGGCGAAACGTGTCGAGGCCGCAAACCGAGCAAGGCGAGCGTTTTGTGATTGGGTAATCGATTATCGGGTAATCCATCGGTGGCCCCTCTTGGACAATCTCAAGCGCTGACTGCGGCGCGGGTGAGGAAGCGTGGGCTTGCGTGCTCGCTGAGGGGAACCGTCAGCATCCCCGCAGTGGGGTCGAAGCGCAGGGTGAAGTGAGTCGAGCAGGCGTTGCAGAGCCAGAAATGTTCCCGGCGGCGGAGTTTCCGCCGGTTGCCGTCAAATGCGGCGCTCAGATCCGAAGGGAAAGTCTCCGCCAGGAATAGCTTGCCTTCGCGCAGTGAGCGAAAGGGAACGGTGCAGGTTGGGTTGGCGCATTTGTGGAGCATGGGCTGGGTCCAATCTTCTCTTCGGTGGAGTTTCGGCCAGAGAGCGCTGCGGATATTGCACGCGAGAGGCCGAAGCGTGGCCCCCAAAATTAGAGTTGATTTACTCCCAGATGCAGAGAGTTAGGTGGCGGATGATTTGTCTGGGTCGCGCCGCGCCCGGGTTCGCCGACGGAAAGTGGTCGCCGCCGACGAATGATCGTCATTGATTGATCGTCATTGATTGTTCCATCGGATGCTGAACTTCGATTGCTGAAAGTTGATGGCTTCGATTACTGAACCTTTCCGCGGTGACGACGATCACACGTCATTGGGTTATTCGGGAGGAATGGAGCGGGAGAGCAAGTCGCGTTTCTGCTTCATTGATTGGCTTTTGCTGGCGTGATACCTCCGTTCCTTCCCCCGGTCGGTGCAACCTGCTAGGGTCGCATCATGGCCACTAAGGTTGCTGCTGGCTTGTCCCCTGCGTACCAAAGCAAACGGCGCTCAATACGCTACAAACTCGACGTCCCGCTCCGGGTTATATTCCACAAACAGGACACAACTCTGATAAGGGACGGAAGGGGCACAGAGATTAGCGAATACGGGATGTGCGTAATGGCGGGTGTGGAATTGAAATTTGGAGAAGAAGTCGAAATTGAGTTTACTCTTCCGTATTCGGGTGAACCGATTCGAGTTCCGGGTGCAGTGCGCAACCGCAATGGCTATCGTTACGGATGCGAGTTCACGCTGGACGGTCAAGCAGAACGGAAAGACGTTTCGCGTTTACGCCAAGCCCTGCAGACCCTGGGCGCAGCCTCTTGAGTTGGTCCAGCGCTCGGTTGAGCAGCGATCCTGTCACCTCTTCCGAATCGCCCTCTATGCGATAGCCCCTAGTGCACGAGCCAAGCTGATGCAGCGAGGACAACTCCCGCTGTCGCCAGCAACAGGCCGAAACTCCAGAATATCCTTCGTCCTGAAAGCAGCGTGATCGAAGTGATAACCAGCGCGATCTCCAGCAAGACTTCGCCCAGATCGAAGCGATCGGCTTTGCGGCGTGTGAGGTCGCCTTCCTTTTCCGTTTCGCGGGCCTTGGCGTCGAGTTCTTTCTGCTCTTCCTTATAGCGGTCCGCTTCGGCCCGGTATTTTTCCTGCAGTTTGGTAACGGCTTCAGCATCTTTGCTGGCCACCACAGTCGTGAGATCGGCGAACAACTCGTCGGTGTGCCGGCGGATATTCTTCGCCTGGTAGTAGGCCCACTGGTCGGTGACCTGGTTCTGCAAAATGATTTCCTCGGTATGGGTGCGATGGCCAAGGAGCGACACGGTTGCCACCAGCACGGCGAGCACCGCCATGGTGAGGGTGATTGGCGCGAGATCGGGATGTTCCCGGGCGTGTTCGGCCCGTTCGTGCAACTCGTTGAGTTCTTCACTCATGGTGTCGGTCTCCTGGGAGTTCTCAGCTCTCGGTTCCCAGTTCTCAGTAGCGTTGGTGCCTTTTCTGAGAACTGGGAACCGAGAACTTCATGGGCTATGAGGATAACTCAAGTTGCCTATTCTCCCATGACTTTAATGATTACTCTCTTGTCGCGTTGGCCGTCGAATTCGGCGTAGAAAATCTGCTGCCAGGGGCCGAAGTCGAGTTTCCCGCTGGTGACCGGGACGATGACTTCGTGGTGAATGATCAGCGACTTGAGGTGCGCGTCTCCGTTGTCNNATCAGGCCGCTCTCGTTGTCGTTGACGTAGACCCCGGCGGTGATGTGCATGGCGGAGACCAGGATGATCCCGTCTTTGATCCCAGACTTCTTGAGGGCGCTCTCAACCTGCGGCGTCAGGTGGATGTAAGCGCGCTTGGTTTTGGTGTGCAGGGTTAGGTACTCGGTGTGGAATTTCATGCTTCCACATTTACCACGGGGAGGGGCTGTCGTGGGGGGAAAGTTTCACGCGCCTTTGACCAGCGGCGTTCAAGTGTACGTACAATGTTCCACGTGGAACATGGCAAAAGTATGCGTATAAGAATGTACGTATTCGGAGGCGATTGGGGTACCGCAAGTCGTTGATAATGCTAGGGGTTGTGTGTGGTTGGAGGGCGCAGGCGAGTTACCTATTACACTGTAATCTTGCAATCTCATTATTTGGCGGGTGCGTTTCTCGAAGAGCGCGAGAAGTGGCGCACTCCCGGATTGATTTGGTAGAACGTTGATGTGGCCCAAGCGCCAAAGCACACAAAATGGCATCATGTGATGCTATAATCAGTGCCATGAGGACAACGGTTGCGCTGGATGACGATCTCGTACGCACCGCCCAGGAGTTCACCGGGGTGGCGGAAAAAACGGCGTTGATTCGCGAGGCTCTCAAAGCTCTTATCGAGCGGGAGAGCGCCCGCCGATTGGCGTCTCTGGAGGGCACCATGCCGAAATTGAAGAATATTCCTCGCCGCAGGCCGGGGACGAATTGATTCTCGCGGATACCTCGATTTGGATTGACCACTTTCGTTCGGGAAACCTTCGTTCCCGAAACAACGAATTGCGGAAGCGTCTGAACGAAGGGCAAATTGTGATCCATCCGTCCATCGTTGCGGAACTTGCCCTTGGTTCCCTTCAGGAGCGCACCAAGACGCTAGCCCTGCTGGACCTTTTGCCCCATGTGCGAGTGGCGCAACTGAGCGAAGTGCGGCGAATGATTGAGGCTCGCCGTCTGTACAGCCTCGGCATCGGTCTGACCGATGCCCACCTGATAGCATCTGTCTTTATCAATCCGTCCACGCTTTTGTGGACAAGAGATAAGCGCCTCCGCAAGGCCGCAGAAGGTCTCGGCATTCACGCCAGTCTGGCTTAGAGAGTTTTATTGCACCCTCGTGAGTTCAGTTGAGTGCGATGGCCCGAGCCACCCGCCCTCGCGCGGGGGCAGGGTGGCGCGGACAGAATCCAGGGGTCTTCCAGGTTTTGCCAGGTCAGACCCTGCAAGAACTATGATGATGCAATCCGAAATTGCTTCACTTATAGTGATTGGTTCTTTCGCGAGCGCAGCTGACCGTGAACTCACAAGAGAGCGACCTGCAATCCTTACGTGCGCTGGTTCGTGACCTCTCCATTCGCCTTGAGCGCTTGGAGCGCAAGGTCGGGGCCGGAGAAGTCGCGCCAGGACCGGTGCTGAGTGCGGAAACTCGGCCGCCCCTTTCGCCCCATGTGGTCGCCGACCCGTTGCCGGCGCATCCGTTGCCACCAGTCGCTATTCCACCAGTCTCGCCTCCGCAGTTTTCCGCAGGCGCGCCGGCGACCGACCTTGAATCGCGCATCGGTTCGCACTGGTTAAACCGGATTGGCATCTCGGCGGTGCTGATCGGCGTGTCGTACTTCCTCAAATTTGCTTTCGACAATAACTGGATTGGTCCGACGGGACGCGTGTCCATCGGATTGCTGGCCGGGATCGCGGTCATTGTCTGGAGCGAAAGTTTCCGCGCCCGTGGTTACAAGATATTTTCCTATTCGCTGAAGGCGGTTGGCGTGGGAGTGTTGTATCTCTCCTTGTGGGCCGCATTCCAGGTGTATGGCCTGATTCCGAGCGCCGTTGCTTTCCTTGCCATGGCGATCGTGACTGGTTCGACCGCGACGCTGGCGATCAAACAGGATGCCGAGATACTGGCTGCCATTGCCTTGACCGGCGGTTTCTCTACGCCGTTATTGCTCTCAACCGGGCAGAACCGCGAGGTACAACTTTTCTCCTACGTGGCGTTACTCGCTGCCGCGTCGGTGGCACTGGTTGTCTTCAAGCCGTGGCGGCGATTGCTCATCCTCAGTTATGCCGGCACCCTGGTGCTCTACATTGCGTGGTACGCGGAATACTATCGCCGCAACGAATTCACGGTCACCTTCGCCTTCGCTACTATCTTTTTCGCTATCTTTGCTCTGGCCCCGTTGATATCGAAGACCCCTGAAGGGGCGGTGTCTCTGCCGTACCTGCCGGGCATACTCACGTTCATCAACACCGGCGTGTATTTTCTCCAAGCGTATGCCATGGTCGAGGAGATCGATAAGCTGGCCATGGCCTGGTTTGCGCTTGCCTTGGCGGCGGTGCACATCGGGCTGAGCCGCATCATCAGCCGTCGCGAGCCGGCCAATGCGGAGGCGCTGCGGTTGTTGCATCTGGCGCTGGCCGTCGCCCTGATCACCATTGCCATTCCCATCCGCCTGGATGGGCATTGGATTACGGTGGGCTGGCTGGTCGAAGCCGGCGTGCTGCTGTGGGTTGCGGACCGGATCGGCGCGCGTTTTCTGCATTATCTGGCGGCCAGTGCGCTCGCCCTCGGGGTAGTGCGTCTGCTGGCATTCGATGACTTCACGGTGAACACATTGCTGCTGAATTCCCGGATGGCGACTTATCTGCTCGCCATGGCGATGCTGGGGCTGCTGGCGTGGTTCAGCGTAAAGCAGGAGGGCGATTTCGACCGGCAAGTTGCCGCGGTTGCCGTGCTGGCGGTGAACGCCCTGGCGCTGGTTGGCTTGAGCCGCGAGATTGGGGACTACTACGGGCGTCAGATTCCCGCCGGTCCGAACGGAGCAACATCGTGGTCGGCGGCGCTTGCGGCGGGCCGGCACCGGCTGCTGATCGCGGAGTACTTTACCTATTCCGCTCTGTGGATGGCATACGGAGCGCTGCTGATGGCGATCGGATTCTGGCGTAAGTCGGCCTTCTTCCGCTGGCAGGCGCTGTTCCTGATCGCAGCCACGGTGGTGAAGGTCTTTACTTACGACGTTTCGCAGCTCGACCGGGGTTACCGCATCCTGAGTTTCATGATCCTCGGCGTGCTTCTGCTGGCGGTATCGTTCGTGTATCAGAAGGACTGGCTGAAACTGCCGTCACCGCAAGCGAAAGAAGGAGGCGGACGGGATTGAGGAAGCGGCGCGCTGTTCTGACCATGGATTTTCTTGCCATCTGTGTTCTTGCCGGTGGCTTGGCCGTTGCCCAAGCGATGGCGGTAGGCCCAAGGCGGGAGTATTTTCGGTACACGCGCGAGGTCGCGATCTCGCAGCCGGGAAAGCAGAACTATCTTGTCATCGATGCCGCCATCTGGTCGCACGTCCGGGCCGATCTCTCGGATGTGCGCCTTTATGAGGTGCGCCCCGGAGGGGGCGACGCTCAGGTGCCTTACGCGCTTAGCGAAGAGCAAGGCGCATCTTCGACCGAAGAACGGGAAGCGCGCATCCTGAATCTCGGAGTTCGCGGCGGACGCACCGAATTCGATCTCGACGTCGGAGGCGAGGCCGAGTACAACCATGTGCAGCTTCATCTGAAGGCCACCAACTTTGTAGCGTCGGCCACGGCGGATGGGCGGGATGCCCTCGGTAGAAATGCGGGCCGCAAGCTTTCCACGTCAACGCTGTATGATTTTTCGCGGGAAGGTCTGGGCAATCACTTCGCGCTGCGCATACCGCTTTCGACTTTCCGCTATCTTCATGTGAGCATCACGCCGGCTATTTCTCCTCGCGATATTACTGGCGCCAGTACGTCGGCGCAGCGTGAGGCCCAGGCCACGTGGATTTCCGCTGGCCGCTGCAGTGCCCCCGAGCAAATCAGCCGCACCACCCGGATCGCTTGCGATCTCGATCCCGGTGTTCCAGTGGGACGCATCCTGTTCACGGTTCCGGCGGGTCCGGTTAACTTCCGCCGAACCGTCAGCGTGCGTGCCGTCAGCGTGAATAATAATGATCCGCAGGGGGGCGAGTTCTGCCGCGGCAGCATCAGCCGTATTCGCATGAACAGCGGCGGCAAGGAAGTGGTGACGGAGGATCTCGCAGTCAGCTTCTGCACCAGTAAGGAACGCCGCATCCTGGTCGAGATTGACAATGGCGACAACGTGCCCTTGGCTGTGGAAAAGGCCGAACCGCAGTCGATGGAGCGGCGCATCTATTTCGATCCCGCGGGCAAGACCGCGATCAGCCTCTATTACGGCGACGAGAAGTTGCCCGCTCCGGAATACGACTACGCCAAGTTCTTCCACAAAGAGGCGGATGCAGCGCAGGCCGTCATGGGAGCGGAGAATCAGAATTCAGATTACACGGGGCGTCCCGACGAGCGCGCGTGGTCCGAACGGCATAAGTTTGTTCTGTGGGGAGCAATGTTGCTGGCGGTGTTGGTGCTTGCGATGCTTGCGTTGAAGGGGCTTGCTGGTGGCGCGGCAGTTTAAGCGGGCGGTCGAGCGAGTGGCCAGGCAACACCCCGCCCAAGCAGAGCTTGGACGGGGCACCCTCGAGAGTCTAATTGATTGCGACGGCCGGGCACCCGCCTTTACCCGGCTGGAGGTCGGATTCCTGTGGTGACACGGGCAAAATGCATAGGTCCTTCGCTTCGCTCAGGATGACAGTGGGGGTTTTTGACTTAACCACAGATTCGTTACCGCATCGACTCTTCGATTTCGGAGATCCAGTCGGGGCGCTTCAGCACTTCGCGGGGTTTGGGGCCGTCGGCGGCTCCTACTATGCCGTCGCGCTCCATTAAGTCGATCAGGTGGGCGGCGCGGCCATAGCCGATGCGCAGGCGGCGTTGCAGCAGGGAAGTGGAGGCTTTGCCGAACTCGATTACGAGGCGAACGGCATCGTTGAAAAGCGGGTCGTTATCATTGTTGCCGACGGAAATCTCTCCGGAGTCGTCGCCATCGCCCGCCACCGACTCGCGATCTTCCTTCGGTGTTTCGAGGAATTTCTCCTGATACTGGGCCTGGCCCTGCGCCTTCCAGAATTCGACCACGGCGGCGATTTCCTTTTCGGTGACGAAGGGAGCATGCAGCCGGTGAACGCGCGCCGAGCCGGAGGGCAGGTAGAGCATGTCGCCGCGTCCGAGAAGCGATTCGGCGCCGTTGGCGTCGAGAATGGTGCGCGAGTCGACTTTGGTGGCGACGCGGAACGAGACGCGGGCAGGGAAGTTCGCCTTGATTAGTCCGGTGATTACATCGACCGATGGGCGCTGTGTGGCTAGCACTAAGTGGATACCTACGGCGCGGGCCATCTGCGCTAAGCGAGTTATGGACTCTTCCACGTTGTGGCCGTCGAGCATCATCAGGTCAGCCAACTCGTCGATAATGATGACGATCTTTGGAATCGGCCCTTCATCGCTGGATTGCTCGCTGAACAGGCTGGGCGTGTCGTCGAACAGGCGGTTGTAGCTGTCGATGTTGCGGACGCCTTTGGCGGCAAGCAGTTTGAGGCGGCGCTCCATTTCACGGACAGCGTTGCGCAGCGCGTTGGCGGCGAGTTTGGGTTCGGTGATGATGGGCGTGTAGAGATGCGGGACGCCTTCGTAATTGCCGAGTTCGAGGCGCTTCGGGTCCACCAGCACGAGCCGCACTTCAGCGGGCGTCGATTTGTAGAGAATCGACATGATCATGGCGTTGATGGCCACGCTCTTGCCCGTGCCGGTCGAACCGGCGATGAGCAGATGGGGCATCGCGGCGAGGTCGGCCATGTACGGCTCGCCGTGAAT
>PMBA01000445.1 GCA_003152795.1 Acidobacteriaceae bacterium
GCCGAGTTCTCCGTGGACGAGCCCATGGCAAACTCATCGCAGTTGAGCTTGCCCAGAATTACCGCGCCCGCCGCTTCCAGGCGAGCTACCGCTGTGCAGTCATACGGCGGAATAAAATTTTCGAGAATCTTGGACCCCGCCGTGGTGCGCACGCCGCGCGTCACCATGACGTCTTTGATCGCCACCGGAACACCCGCCAGCGGCGGCAGAGGCAGGCCCTCCGCCGCCATCTGGTCGATCTGCGCGGCTTGCGTCAGCGCGCGCTCCTCGCAAAGAGTCAGAAACGCGCCAATCTCGGGGTCTTCTTTCCTGATGCGTTTGTAGCAAGCGCTGGCCAGCGCGGTCGCAGTTGTCCTGTCCTCGATAATTGCATTGCGGATGGCATCGACAGTGAAGCCAATGCCAGCGCTATTTTCTCCGGCGGCCATCGCGCTATCTCTCAATCACCTTCGGAACCTCGAAAAACGTCCCGTCGGTGTCCGGAGCATTTTTCACCGCGACCTCGTGCGGCAGCGATTCCCGCAGACCGTCCTTCACGTCCTCGCGGATGGCATATGCGAAGCGGTCGCTGCCCTGCCGCGACTCGTCCACGCCGTAGCGGTCCGAAACCTGGGCCATGGGCGCAACTTTGTCCGTCTCCAGTTCGCTGAGCCGCTCGATGTACTCGAGAATGGAATTCAAATCGCGCAACATGCGGACGCGCTCTTCCCCGGTCAACTCCAGGTTCGCCAGATCGGCCACATAAGCGACGTCTTTGTCGGTAACTCTCACGCCTTCACCTTCATGCCTTCACCACGAACTCAATCCGCTTCACCGAAACCACGGAATACCTGTTGATCAAGGCCACATAACGCGGCGCCAGGCTGACCAGTTCCCGCCGCCATCCTTCGTCCGCGACTTCGACTCGTAAAATCCCGTCCGAAAAACCGAGCGCCCGGGTCCGGCCGGCCACCGCGCTTCCACACACGACAGGCCACGCCAGCAACGCGCTTTCGCTCGCCGGTGCGCGATGAAGAGCCTTGGCGATGATGGTTTCGAGGCCTGCGGAAGCGCGGTTCAAGGCATGACTCCAGGGTCAAACACGATCAAAACAGCGGTCTCAGAACCGCGATTCGGAAGCCATGATTGTAGCACCGGGAAATCTGGCTCCAACCGATCGTGCAGGGCGGATACTCTTGTCCGGCCGCACGCTTCAACTACGAGGCCGCCGCAGCTTTAGCGCGTTTCTTCGCCAGCTTGCGCAGGTGCGACGCCGAATACAGACTTCCCCGGCAGCGCCTGGCCCCGCATAAACAGGGCGCATCATCCTCGCCATCGAAGAGGTTGTAGTCGTATGTCAATTCTTCTCCGGCCGCAATATCGCGCAGCGCGATGATCCACATCTTGCCCCGAATCTGATCCGTCTCGCAATTCGGCCGGCAGGAATGATTGACGAAGCAGGCGACTCCATAGCCGTCAATGATCGTCTTGCCGTTGTCGAGTCCAAATAAATATGTGTTCGGGAAATCGTCGTAGAGATCGTCGGCCTCTTCGTAGGTGAGGTACGCCCCCACGTATTCGATGATCAGCGTCCCTTTGCGAATCGGCCGCGTGGTGTAGCAACCATGCGAGTGAATGCGAGACTGGCGAATGACGAGTGCCATAGATTGACAAGGCGAAGGGCGCGGATCGATTTTATCTGGAATCTCCTATCTTTGGTGCTGCGGGATAAGCTGCGGGCTTCGAGCTTCCGGCATCCGGTTGGCTCGCGGCTCGCCGCTCCTCCGCCTGCTATCATGCTCAGGCAAGCAAAAGAAGTCCGACCCGTGGGGGAACCGGCGACCATGGCCCAACAGCATCCACAACGCTTCCTGAAGATAGTCGACGACGCCAAACAGCGAGTCCGCGAAACCAACGTGGACGAGGTCAAAGCCCGGCTCGATCGCGGCGACAAATTCGCGCTCGTCGACGTCCGCGAAGACCGCGAGTTCGACGCCGACCACCTNNTTGAGGGCAAGTATCCCGACCTGCAAACTGAGCTCGTGCTCTATTGTGGCGGCGGCTTCCGTTCCGCGCTGGCCGCCGATAACCTGCAAAAAATGGGATACACCAACGTCATTTCCATGGACGGCGGAATCCGCGATTGGCGCGAAAAGGGCTACCCGCTGGAGAAGTAGCGGTGGANNTGAAAAAATACGTTAACCATACAGTGGGGTTTCAGCGATGTCTCAAATCGGAAGCTTTGCGCTGCTGCTGGCGCTCGGCCTGAGTGCGTATTCTTTCCTGGCGGGCTTTTTCGCATTATTCGGCAAAGATGCGGCGTCGGCGCGCCTGGGTGAAACCGCCCGCCGCGCCGGAATCGCTACCTTCGCCGCCGTGCTGCTCGCCGGCATCGTTCTGGTAGTGGCCGCGTTCAACGACGACTTCTCCATCGCCTACATTTTCCATCACAGCAACCGCGACTTGCCTGCCGCCTATAAATTCGCCGTGCTCTGGTCGGGGCAGGAAGGCTCGCTGCTTTTCTGGTCTCTGCTGCTGGCCGGCTACGGATTCGTTCTCCGCTTGCGCTACAAGACCGACCAGCGCCTGTTTGCCTATGCCTCGGTCATCATCGCCTCGGTGCAGGTATTCTTCCTGCTGATTCTGAATTTCGCCGCGCACCCCTTCGCCGTCATGCAGGGCGCGCTCCCCGCCGATGGCACTGGGCTCAATCCTCTTCTCCAGTATCCCGAGATGGTGATCCATCCACCCATGCTCTACCTGGGATACGTCGGCTTCACCGTTCCCTTCGCCTTCGCGCTGGGCGCACTCATCATGAAGTATCCCGGCGAGAAATGGATTCAGATTACGCGCCGCTGGACCATGGTCACCTGGTGCTTCCTCACCATCGGCGTTTTCCTCGGCGCGCACTGGGCCTATGCTGTCCTCGGATGGGGCGGCTACTGGGG
>PMBA01000426.1:0-128 GCA_003152795.1 Acidobacteriaceae bacterium
CCGACGGGGCGCACGAGATCGGGATCGAGGCCGACCGCGCGGATAACCTCCGCGCAGCGCGCACCGTCGGTGATGCCGTAAAGCCGTCCAAAATATTCGAGGTTCTCCATCCCGCTCATCTCGTCATA
>PMBA01000426.1:252-7559 GCA_003152795.1 Acidobacteriaceae bacterium
AACTGCTTGATCAGGTTCGAGACAGTGACGACGGGCTCGGTTTCAGTCAAAGGAATAGGGAATGAGAATTAATTCGACATCCCGCCAGATCCGGAACTCTGGGTCTGCGTCTGGTTCTGCGACATGCTTTTGCCGGGCTCAGCGGCCGGAGTGGCCCCGGGCTTCGGCGCATATTTTGATGCGCACTTGGCCTGCAATTGCTTGGCATGAAAGACGCCATCGCGTCCAAAACTGCCATCGGCCAAGGCTTGCGATTCGTCCTTGAAAGTGTCGGGCGGGGCTTCGGTCCCGGTGTAGGAAACCGGCAGCGTCAGATCATTTTCCTTGAGCATGAAGTCCACGCGGGTTCCGGAGCGCTTGATCGAGCCGGGCACCACGTTGCCCGCCACCCGCAGACGCTTGGAGTAAGCCTCATTCCCCATCCCATTCAGTTCTTTGATGGTGACGTAATAGCTCTTGCTGTCCTGCACGCCGGTGTAGGCGAGATAGCCAAGCGACAGCAGAATCAGCACGGTCACCGACCCAAATTTCAGATACTTGCTGGCTTCGCTCGACATAAATTACCCCACCCCTGATTAAAAACTGTACGCGTCGGCCGAGTACGGGTCAAGACGCATTGCCCATGCAGGGCGGGCGCCCTCGCCCGCCAAACTCTGGTCACGATACGAAGGTCCCCGCACACTTTCTTATGGGATCGTCCAATTGCCGAACTCCTGCTGCTCCCGCGCGCATTTACAATGCCTGTCAGACCCAGACAAGAACTCGAAAGGCAGGCCCAGATCCCATGATCCATCCCTGGCACGACGTGACTCCNNTACGAACTGGACAAGACCAGCGGCCTGATCAAGCTGGATCGCATCCTGTATTCGGCGGTTTACTATCCGGCAAACTACGGCTTCGTTCCGCAGACTCTTGCCGAGGACGACGATCCGCTCGACGTGCTGGTGCTGTGCCAGGAACCGGTAGTGCCGCTGACCATCATCCATTCGCGGGCGATCGGCCTCATGACCATGATCGACTCGGGAAAGAAGGATCACAAGATCATTGCCATCGCCACCGAAGATCCTGAGTTCAACGCCTATCGCGAAGCGGCGGAAATGCCTCCGCACCGCTTGATCATGCTGCGCCGCTTTTTTCAGGACTACAAACAACTGGAAGGCAAGTCGGTGGAGGTGGACGAAATCCAGCCGGCCAGCAAGGCCTATCCCATTATCGAGGATGCGTTGCGCCGCTACAGCGAGCAGCGGCGCAAGGGATTTGACGGGGCGAAAGTGTAATCTCCGGCGGCCGGACGCGAGCAAAATCAATGCTGTCAACAGGATACGGGTGCTAAAATAAAGTCGATAGACTTACTTGACATTGTTTGGCGATTGTTCTATATTCTGAATCGTTCCCTCCTGGTCCGTACCACTGTTCGCCTGGTGGTACGGACCTACTTTTTTCCCGCGCAGTAATCGGCAGCATGATCCGGTTCGTATCAGGGTAAGCTTCGTGTCAGGACGAGGTTCGTATCAAGGGCGAGTTTCGAATCAGGGCATCGCTTTAGCGATGCCGCAACCTCGAAAATCAGATGTCCCTTCAGGGGGCTGGGTGGGAACTCGGTCGCCCCTCCGGGGCTTAAAGCATTTGTTTCGCTCTTTCCCAGCGCTGAAGCGCTGGGCTATTTTCGATCGCCCATTCGGGGCCGGATTCGAAATCTCAGAGGACTGGGGGCCGACTTTAGCTTCCCTTTTCCCGCTCGTAGGGCTTCTGCATATAGCGCCGGCATTCCTCCAGCGCGCCCTGCGTATTGTCGTTGGTCTGGATGGCCTGGCGGTATTCATTGACGGCGCGTTCGCGCTGGCCGGTAACGTCAAAAATCTTGCCCAGTTGCAGGTGGCTCCAAACCTCGGTCCAACGCGGCTCGCCGTCGCCGTTCAGGGATTCGCGGTAGGCATTCGCCGACGCCTGATAGTTCTTCTGCAGGAAAAATACCTCCGCGATCCGGTAGTGGGCCAGCGAACTGTTCTTGTTCACTTCGAGCGCTTTGTTGAACTCGCTCAGAGCCCCGGCTAGGTCGCCTTGCTGGGTGAGGCCCTGCCCGCGCACGATCGACGACCGCAGCTTGATGTCGGTGGAGTTGGTGAGAACGCGGTTTTCGGGATCGATCGAGATCCGTCGCGGCCGTCCAAAGGTCTCCACCGAAAACGGAGAATCGGTGCCCACCACGTCAATGCGTTTCTCTTCCGTTCGTCCATCGGTATCGATTCTCAAATTTACCGGCATGCGGAACAGATCGAGATCCTGCGTGATCGCGCCGACGATCCGGAAACCCTTGTTGGTCCCCAGTCGGTATACCGTGTACTTCGCCTTGAACTCGGGAGCGCTGGTCGAATCCATCCACTGGGAGTAGAACCACGTGAGCTTCTCGCCATACACCTTTTCGCTGAGTTCGCGGAAATCGTCGCTGCTGGCAGATTTGCCCGCATACTTGCTCGCGAACTCTCGCATGATCTTCAGATAATTCTTCTCGCCCACAACCCAGCGCAGCATGTGCAGGATCATGGCTCCTTTATCCGTAACCAGCGATTGAAATTCGGGAGAGAAATAGTCGAGCTTGGCGGCGCTCGACAGCGGCACGCTGTCATAGGCAAGCGCGCCCACCGACATGTCTTTCACCATCTCCTCAAGCCCCGCCACGCCGGCCGCGCTCTCCACGTACCGGGCTTCGGAATAGCGCGAGANNCCGTCGCTGATCCACCAGTCGTCTTTCGATGCCGGACTCACCGAGACGCCCCACCACTGATGGGCAATGGTGTTGGACAAGAGCCGGTAATTGACCTTCTCGGTGATGGCACGGCTCGAAAGCGCCGCGATTTCCGGCGCCCAGGCCGTCGGCACCGTGTCATCCGGCAATTCCACGATCTTCAGCCGCGTCGAAGGCGCGTTGCCATACTGCGTGACAAAGAAAGTGAACGCCTTGTCCGCCGTCGATGCATACTCCGCGCCCAGGATCTGGTGATTCGGCTTGAAGTACACGTGGAGGTCGATGCCAGCTTCGTCGCTCTTGAATTCCTGGAACGTGCCCGCAATAATCGTGCCCGGAAAACTCGGCTTGTCCCAGGTGAAGGTGAAGGTCCTGGAGTTGGCCAGCGCCGTCGCGGGCTGCTTCTTCGCCGCCGCAGCCGCCGCCGACGACGGCTCCTTCCCGCTCCCGATCACCACCATGTGCGCCGGAACCGTAACGCTGATCGTCGAAGTGAACCGGTTGACCCCATATCCCGCGACCGGAAACCACAGTCCGGAGTAAAGCAGGTAGCTCGTGTCCGGCCCCACGTAGGCCAGTTTCAAGCCCTGAACCGGGCTGTCATCCGGGCTTTCCAGCGTGCCTTCATATTCGAAGGCTAAGGTGGTGCTGGCGTTTTTTGCCAGCCCGCTGTTGAGCGCGAAGCGCACGGTCGAATCCTGGGTGTTGCGCTCCGGAGTGAGAGCCTTGTTGCTCGCGTCCGTGAGCTTCGTAATGCGCAGGGCATTGTTCAGCTGAAATACCGCTACGTTGACATCTTCGAGTGCCGTTACCTTGACCACCGCGCGCCCGGTGAGTTTATGAGTCTGGGGCAGGAGTTCGACGTCGATCTGATAGTCGTCCACGCGCAGGCGCGTCTTTTCCGCCGCCAGCGCTGGCCGGTTCACGGCCAAGGCAAGAAAAAGGAGCGCAACCAACACAACCGTTGGACCGAACGCCCGGCGCGCCGGTCGAGAGTGGCAGAGGCTCAAGTAGGGTCTCCTGGGCTGAACAACACTTTCTAAGATGTTAATTTTCATGCAAAAGATGCTGTGTCGACAAGGGTTAGCAAGATTTGTTTGCGTCAAATGTTTGTCACAGACTGGTTCGCGGAGTTCACCTCGCCTCGAATCTCAGCATCTCCCGCGACTCATTATAGGAGACCAGCAGTAGATTCACACTGCCCACGCGATCGCTTGGCTCCTCGCCCCAGTTTTGCCCGCAACGGAAAATAAAAGTTCGACTCGTCCAAGTTCTTGCGCATTCCGGTGCGGCGATAGTGTCCCGATTCGGGAAACCAAACCCTACCTCGATGAAAAGCAGGTTCCCAAAATGGGAACCGAGGTGGCGCCCCAGGTGCACTGCGGAGTGTATCTCGAAATCGCCCTGCCACCAGCGGTTACCCTCCCGCCGGCACCGGCCTGAGCGATGACAAGCACAAAAGGAGAATCTGCCTGCAAACCGCGCGTTTGTTCGCTCCCATGCTTCTGGTCCTCTTTCTGGCTATCGCCCCAGCTATGGCCCAGAGCCCGATGCCCAACGAAATGCTCCGCGAAGTGGACGCCGAAATCAACACGAACTCCGTTTCCGCGCTCGCCGTTACTCCGCCGGTTTCGCTTCCCGACGCGCCCGCCGGGCAAGGCGTCAAAGCTAAAGTCATTGATAAAAAGTTTATCGCCGTCATGGCCGCCCTCGGCGGCGCCGAGACTCTGCGTTTCACCACCCACAAACTGGTGCTGGACAATGAGTTCGCAGCCGGCGCCCCCTGGGTCACCAGCGTCCCTTCCAACCCGCACCTGATCGCCAAGTACGGGGCGATCTACGCCGCCGAATTGCTCGTAGCCTACGAACTGAAGAAGCCCCACTCCTGGCTTCCCGGCGACAATTTCATACGAAAACTGTGGTGGGCGTATCCCACGACGATGATGCCCATCCACATCAAGAACGGGGTGCGCAGCATCCGCACCCAGGCGTCATCATGCCCGGTCGAGTACTGCGGATCGCAATAGCCCCGTTTTCGGCCCGCTAATCGACCCGAGACTACCCGACCATTTTCAAAATGATTCCCGCCGCCGTTTCGGCAGGATGCGCTCCGCCACCGCTGCCTTGCAGCCGCGCCTTCACCGCCCCGAGGCGCTCGATCATCCGCGTTCGCGGCTCGCCATCGGCGATGATCTTGTTCATCTCCGCGACGATGTTTTCCACCGTGAATTTTTGCTGCACCAGTTCGGGCACGACTTCTTCCCCGGCAATCAGGTTCACCATCGCAAAATAAGGAACCTTCACCCGCGGCTTGCCCATCGCGTAAGTCAATGCGGAGACGCGGTACACCATCACAAACGGAGTGCCCATCAACGCGGCTTCGACCGTAGCCGTGCCGCTGGCCACGATGCCGGCGCGCGAGTGGTAAAGAGCGGGTAGGGCCTCGGGAACCAAATGAATGTTGCGCCGTTGCGACGCGGGTTTCCGCCCCTGCGTCGCGGCTGCCACCAATTCCTCGATATAGGACGTGTCCAGGGTCCGCGCCACCGGCAGCAGAAATTCGTAACCGTTCCCCAGACCTTCCGCCGCCTCGATGATCGTGGGCAGGTTCATGCCCACTTCCTTCCGGCGGCTGCCCGGCATCAGGGTGATCCAGGTCCTCGCGGCGTCGATCCCGTTCTCGCCCGCATAGGCTTCGCGAGACATCGCTGGCGCGGGCAGATCGGCCAGCGGATGGCCGATAAACGTAGCGTCCACGCCGCGGTCGCGATAAAACTTTTCTTCGAAAGGAAAAATCACCAGCGCCTTGTTGATGTACTTGCGCAGCAATTTGACGCGTCCCTGGCGCCAGGCCCAGAACTGCGGGCAGACGTAGTAAACCACTGAAATGCCGCGCTTGCGCATCTGCCGCGCCACACGCCAGTTGAAGGCGGGAGCGTCAATGACAACCGCCAGCGCGGGATGTTTCGTGTCGGCGGCCCGAATCAGTTTTCGATAGAGCCCCAGAATCTTCGGCAGCCGGCTCAGAACCTCAGTGATGCCGACGACCGCAAGGTCTTTAGCGTCGACAACAATCTCGCAACCCGCAGCCCGCATGCGCTCCCCGCCCGCGCCAAAAAATTCCATCTTCGATGCCCGCGTAGGGGCGGACGCCCCCGTCCCCGTCGCCACAGCAGAGTGCAGCTCCACCGCTCCCCGTAGCGCTTCGATCAGTTGCGCCCCATACATGTCGCCCGAGGCTTCGCCGGCTGAGATGAGGATATGCACCGGCCAATTGTAAACGCCCGCGTTCTTGCCACCCCGCAAGCCAGTTCGGAATACCTCGGGAGCCTGATTGGCATAAGGGCGGGCGCACCGTCCGCCCACGGAGCTAAGCTCCGCTGCTATCACACCCCTCGCCAGCGCTAGTCGTCAGCGCTGACGGCGGGCTGCGCGGAGTCGGCGGGCGAGGACGCCCGCTCTCCATTCACTTCCTGATCCTTATACTGCAACTGATAGAGCTTCCAGTAAATCCCGCGCTGGGCCAGCAGTTGCTGGTGCGTCCCCATCTCGCGGACCTTGCCCTTGTGCATCACGATGATCTTGTCGGCGCGCTGGATCGTCGACAACCGGTGCGCGATGATCAGCGACGTCCGTCCTTCCACCATGCGGTTGAGCGCGTCCCGCACCCGGAACTCGGTTTCCGTATCCACGCTCGAAGTCGCCTCATCGAGAATGAGAATCTTCGGATTGTGCGCCAGCGCCCGCGCGAAACTGATCAACTGCTTTTGCCCGGTCGAGAGCGTCGAACCCCGTTCGCGTACTTCCTCCTTGAATCCTCCCGGCAATTTTCGGATGAAGTCGCCGAGGTTGACGTCCTCCGCCGCCTTCTCCACCTCTTGATCCTGAATGCGCGCCGTCCCCAGCCGGATGTTGCCCGCAACCGTGCCGCTGAATAGAAACGGATCCTGCAAGACGACGCCGAAGCGCCCGCGCAGGTCGCCCAGATCCATCTCCTTGATGTCCACGCCGTCAATCCGAATCGCTCCCCGCTGCACGTCGTAGAAACGCATTAGCAGCGAGATCAAGGTTGTCTTACCCGCCCCCGTGTGCCCGACCACCGCGATCGTCTCCCCCGGCTCAAGCACGAAGCTAACGTCCCGCAAAACCCAGTCCGGCTCGCTGGGATGTGTGGAGACAGGGCTCTCCCCCGTCCCGGCGGGGCGAAGCCCCGCCACCACACTTGCATCTTGTGGACGGGCGAGGGCACCCGTCTCTCCACTGGCGTTATACGCAAACCACACATGGTCGAACTCGATCCGTCCCGGCCCCTGCGGACTCTTCGCGACCGCTGGCGACGTCACTTCGATCTTCGTATCCAGCAGCTTGAACACCCGCTCTCCCGCCGCCATCGCCGACTGCAGAATGTTGTACTTTTCGCTCAAATCCTGTATCGGACGAAAGAACCGCTGGGCATACTGCATGAACGCAACCAGCACGCCGATCGATGCCACGCTCCGGATCACATCGTTCCCGCCAAACCAGATAATGCTGGCAATCGCCATCGCCGACAAAATTTCAA
>PMBA01000426.1:7572-16406 GCA_003152795.1 Acidobacteriaceae bacterium
CGGGCGATGGCGGTGCGGATCCGCCGGTAGGAATCACGCACCTTGTCCCGAAAAATCAGAGTCGCGTACACAATCAGCGGAAGCACGGCGAACGTAATCAAGGCCAGCTTCCAGTTCATCTTCATCATGATGCCGATAATGCCCGCGAGCACGAACACATCCTCAAAGATCGAGACCACGCCCGCCGTGAACATTTCATTCAAAGCGTCGACGTCGGTGGTCACCCGCGTCACCAGTCGCCCGACCGGATGCTTGTCGAAAAACCCGACGTGCATGTACTGCAAATGCCGGAAAATCTGCCGCCGCAGATCGAACATCACCTTCTGCCCCGTCCACTGCATCAGGTAGGTCTGAATGAACTCCAGCGTGAAAGTGAGAATGAGAATTCCAACGTACAGGCCGCCAATCTCCGCGATGCCGGTCAGCGGAGCGTCACTCAGCCGGTCGCCAATCCACGAATGCGAGTTCGGAGACTTCGCCAGGTACTTATCGATGGCGATCTTGGTGAGGAATGGCCCCAGTACATCCGCCACCGACTTCAGGACGATCGCCCCGAGCGCCACCACCACGTGCCACTTGTACGGACGCAGGTACGTGAGCAGCCGCCGCATCAGCCGGCCGTCGTACGCTTTTCCTAGTACTTCTTCTTCCTGATTGGAGGCCATCGGTGCGCGAGCAAACCAAGTCCAGCGTTACGTTAACAAAAATCACCCCGATAAAGATTACCCGAAAAACACTTCTCCCAGTAGATGGCCGAACCCACGCCCAGGATGGAAAAGCTCCAGGCCACCGCCGATCGCGCAGGGACGGGCGCCCCCGTCGGTCCAAGCCGAGCGCAGATCGGCCACCCATGGTTACCAAGGGTCAGTGACCCTCGTAATCTTGTAGACCTCTTCCCGTTGCTCCATACTCGCCTCACCTACCACAGAACNNGTTGGAAGCGGAGATTAGGGTCGCCGTTTTCAGCCCCGCATTTTTTCCCCGCGTTCCCGTAGTTCACGCTTTTCCTCAGTGTTCCTCCGCGTTCCCGTGGTTCAAGTTCTTCTTCTCCTCGATCGCACCCCACGCAGAGAGCCGAGAAGACTCACCCTGATCACTCAGGTATCCCCCCTCCCGCACCCCGCATCGAATAGAATCAGAGTGAGTTGACACCACAAGAGAGCCCTATCTCCCAAGTGAGGCATGATGCGAAATTTTCTGGTTCTGTTCCTGCTGTTCTGTTTCCTGACCCCGATTCTTTCCGCCGATGAAGACGCCAAAGCCGCCGACGCCAACACCAAGGCTTCGGGACGAATCGAGGCCGCGGGCACGGTTCTCGACGAAATCCAAGCCGCCCCGGATCAGCGAATCCCAGAGGAAGTGCTCGGTTCGGCCGAATGTGTGGCCGTGGTTCCGTCGCTGCTCAAGGGAGGCTTCGTGTTCGGCGGCCGCTATGGCAGAGGCGTTGCCAGTTGCCGCACCGAAAAAGGCTGGAGCGCGCCCGCNNGTCGATCTCGTCATGCTGATCATGAACAAGAACGGCATGAATGACCTGCTCTCGAGCCAGTTCAAGCTCGGCGCCGACGCCAGCGCCGCCGCCGGCCCGGTCGGTCGCCACGCCTCCGCCGACACCGATTGGAAAATGAGGGCGGAAGTTCTGACCTACTCGCGCGCCCGCGGCCTCTTCGCCGGACTTGAACTCCATGGCGCCGTCATCAAACAGGACAAGAGCAGCACCCGCGAATTCTACGGCCGCATGGTGCCCTTCAAGACCTCCCTCAAAGGAGAGATCGAAGCTCCCAAAGCCGCGTACCCCTTCCTGAGCACGCTGGCCAAGTGGGCGCAGCAAGCCGCGAAATGAAGTATCCAGTAATCAGTAACCAGTACCCAGACGCTCGTCGTCTCTGCAAATCAGCGATGAGAACTGGGTACTGGGTACCAGGTACTGGGTACTGACGCACCGTGCGAGAACGCCTTGAGTACGCGCTGGTCTGGCCCTGGGTAAAGATCCTGGGATTGCTCCCTCGTCCCCTGGCGCGCGCGATCGGCATCACTCTCGGATTAACCGTCTATCTTCTTCACGGACGATTGCGCCGCGTCGGACTTCGCAATCTGACTCTAGCCTTTCCTGAAATGTCCGGCCGCGAGCGCCGCCGTCTGGTTCGCGGAGAATTCATTTCTCTCGGACGGCAGCTCGCCGAAGTCTGCCTGTTCCCCCGCTACACCCGCGAAAATGTCTCCCGCGTCGTGGTCTATGACGGCTTTGAGAATTTCGAGCGCGCCTACGCTCGGGGCAAAGGCGTTCTGTTTCTCACCGGACACCTGGGAGCCTGGGAACTCTCCGCCTTCGCGCACTCCCTGCAGGGACATCCCCTGTCGATCGTCATGCGCTCGCTGGATAATCCCTACGTCGACGCCCTGCTGCAGAGCTACCGTACGATGCACGGGAACCGGACCGTCGATAAAGACGATTTCGTCCGCGGCCTGCTCTCCGCCATGCGCGCCGGCGAAACCGTAGGCATCCTCATGGACACCAACATGACCCCGCCACAGGGTGTATTCGTCGATTTCTTCGGCATCCCGGCCTGCACGGCCAGCGGCCTCGCCCGCATTGCCATGCGCACCGACGCCGCCGTCGTCCCCGGCTTCACGGTGTGGGACTCGAAGCTGCGCAAATATATTCTGCGCTTCGATCCCGCCGTCGAACTGATTCGCACCGGCGATGACCAGGCTGACATCGTCGCCAATACCACAAAATTCACCCGCGTCATCGAAGACTTCATCCGCCGCTATCCCGACCAGTGGCTCTGGGTGCACCGACGCTGGAAAACGCGCCCAGCAGGCCAGCCGCCGCTGTATTAGCATCCGTTCTATTAGCATCCGCTGTATTAGCAAACTGCCCGTGGATCTGGGTTTCTCGATTCCTGGAAGACGCCCTTCACAAGGCATGGTTCCCCCCCGTGTGCCTCCGTGGACGTGGTTCGAGCTCTTCGCAGCAAAATAAATTCACCCGCATTGTGCGCACCCGCTCGATAAAGCGACAATAGACAACCATGAGCCAGACCCTGCGTGATCTAGCCGAGAAACTCGGCTGCCATCTCCTCGGAGACGCCTCCATCACCGTCTCCACCGTCTCCAGCCTGCAATCCGCCAAGAGCGGCGCCCTGGTCTTCGCCGAAGACGCCCAGCATCTCGCTACCGCCTTCGCCTCTGCCGCCGCCGCTGTCATCGTCGGAGATTTCGCGGCCGCAAACGTCGCTGCCAGCGCATCCAAACCTCTTTTGATCTCCACGCAACCCCGGCTCGCCTTCGCCCGAGCCGCCAAACTTCTCCGCGATCCTGAGCGCACTCGCGCCATCCATCCCGCCGCCATCGTTCCCCCATCCAGCGCTATCGGCGAGAATGTAGCCATCGGCGCGCGCACGATTCTCGGAGAACAGGTCAAGGTCGGAGACGAGACCACAATCGGCCCCAGCGCAGTAATCGGCGACCATGTCGTAATTGGAAGCCACTGCCGCATCCACGCCAACGTCACCATCTACCCAGGCACAAGGCTGGGCGACCGGGCTGTAATACAGGCCGGCGCAGTCCTGGGCAGTGAAGGCTTCGGCTACGTCCGCGATGCCACCACCGGGCGCTACGAGCAATCCCCTCAAATCGGACGCCTGGTGATTGAAGACGATGTCGAAATCGGCGCGAACTCCACCATCGACCGTGGCGCGCTTGACGAAACTCGCATCCGCCGCGGAGCGAAAATCGACAACCTCGTCCACATCGGCCACAACTGTCAGATCGGCGAGAACGTCGTCATCGCCGCCCAAACCGGCCTCTCCGGCAGCGTCACCATCGAAGACAATGTAATCATGGGAGGACAGGTCGGCATCGGCGATCACGCCCGCGTCGAAGCTGGAGCCATGATCGGAGGCCAAGGCGGCATCCTCCCCAAGAAGGTCCTGCGCGGAAAGGGAGTCGTGTTCTGGGGGACACCTGCAAAACCAGTGCGGGAGTATCTTAAAGAGCTGGCGTTCCTTGCGCGCTCGGCACGGAAAGGCAACTGACAGCATGCGAAGCTTGAGTCTGGCATTGACCGTTCTCCTGCTCGCAGGTTTGGCCTCAGCCCAGAAACATGTTTCGTTCTCCGCCCCCGATGGCTACCGCCTGCACGGCGATCTCTATGGGAAGGGCCTCCGCGGCGTCGTGCTGGCGCATGGCGGACGCTTCACCATGGAGAGCTGGGACAAGCAAGCGCGAATTCTCGCAAAAGCGGGCTTCCGTGTGTTGGCGCTCGATTTCCGCGGGTACGGCCAAACCATCTCTGGAACACAGACCACCGACGACAAAAGCTACCCCGACGTGTTGGCCGCGGTTCGATATTTACACGCCAGTGGCGCCAAATCCGTTTCTGTTGTAGGCGCGAGCATGGGCGGAGACGCTGCTGCCGATGCGGCGCTGGCGGCAAGCCCAGGAGAGATCGAGCGAATCGTGTTCCTGGCCTCCGACGGAGGCGACTCGCCCGAACGCTTGCCGGGACGAAAACTCTTCATCGTCAGCCGCAACGACGAGAGCTCCGAAGGCCTTAGACTTCCCAGAATTTCCGAGCATTATCGCCGAGCTCATGAACCCAAGCAATTAGTGATTCTCGAGGGCTCCGCCCATGCCCAGTTTATTTTCGATACTGATCAGGGCGCGCGCCTCATGCAAGAACTGCTGCGGTTCCTGTCGGAACCATAGTGCAACCAAAACGTAACTGCTAGGCGGCAACACGAATCTTCGTTGGTGGACAGATCGGGAAGTTGGAGTTCCAAGCTTTATGCCCATTCTTGTCGTTGGCGGCCACACCCGGAGCGTCGGCAAGACCAGCGTCGTTGCCGGCCTCATCGCCGCTCTGCCGGGCTTCCACTGGACTGCTCTCAAAATCACGCAATACGGACACGGCGTCTGTTCCGCCAACGGCGAAGCCTGCGACTGTGCCACCGCCGATCATTCCTGGGCTGTATCGGAAGAAAAAGACCGCTCCGGCGAGTCTGACACTTCGCGCTTCCTAGTCGCCGGCGCCGATCACTCCTGGTGGGTCCGCACTCAGCAAGGCCATCTTGCCGAAGCCATGCCCCGCATCCGCAAGATACTTGCCTCGACGCAAAACGTCATCATCGAATCGAACAGTATCCTGCGCTTCATCAAACCGGATCTCTATTTGACCGTGCTCGATCCGCGGACCGCCGATTTTAAAGCCTCAGCGCAAACTTTTCTCGACCGAGCCGACGCGGTCCTGCTGCACTCCGTAGCAAACCCCAACCGCCCAGCGTGGGAAAGCGTTTCGCTGAAGTCCGTAATCGACCGCCCAATGTTCACGATCCAGCCGCCAAACTACGTGACGCCCGAAGTGGTAGAGTTCGTCCGCGCGCACTTAAGTGTCGTATTCAACAAGCCCGCGCCATAAATCCCAACTGTCATCCTGAGCAAAGCGAAGGACCTTTGCATTCCAGCGCTCCAAACAAATATAGAGATCCTTCGCTTCGCTCAAAATGACAACATGAAGGCGAGCCGCGATTTTACGGTACGCGGCACAAAGCACTCCCTAAAGCATTTCTCCGCGCTCTCAGACTTCTCTGCGGTTCCAAGCTTTTACCCCGCATACATTCCAATCACCCGCTCAATCGCCCGCCGACACACCGCGCAAAACGCTTTATGCCGCGTGAACATGATGCAGTCCACCTCCGGACGGTAATACCCCTTAGCCTCGTAGTTCGCGCCCTCAAACGCTCCCACCTTTCCCGCAAACTTCTGTGAACTGAGCATTGCGTCCTCCTTCTCGCGCTCTTTGCGGAAAAGCTCGCCGATCTCCGCCTCCGGCTTCCCCGCCGCTCGCAGCTCTCTCCGTTGCCGTTGGATGTCCCGCTCAAAGCGATCGAACTCTTCTTTGTCCCACGGCGTAGGCACCGGTGTTCCCGCTGCGACCAGATCCTTCCACTTCAGATTTGCCGGATCGAGCAACGCGGTCACATTNNTCCGTCTTCTGCTCCGCCGGCAGATACGCCACATCCGACGTGTAATATTCATCCGCCAGCGCGGCGAACTGATGCCCAAATTCGTGCACGCCCACATATCCCGCCCACAGATTGTCGATTGCCACCGTCGCGTACTGATTGAAAATTCCGCCGCCTCCGTACGTCTGCCCGTTCACCAGGATTTCGATGAACTCATACGGCGCGAATGACGCCACATCCCGCAACGCGCGGTTCTCCGTGGTCAGCACATAGCGCTCCGTGCCGAACGTGTCGTAGGATGCGCCCACCGGCGACCGTCGATAGATTCCGCTCGAAGGCCGCGACACCCCCGACTCCTCCGCCGCCGGACACAACCCCCATACGTTGAAGTCCGTCCGATGTTCCCGAAATGGCGATGCCGAGAACAACGCCTCCATGAATCGCCGCGCATCTTTTTCAAATTTCCCGCGCTCCGCCGCCGTGTAACCATCGCCCAGCACCAGCAGGTCCACTTTGGTCGCCGGATCACCCATCTTCTGCAATTCGATCAACGCCCCCGGCGAAGGCGGACGCGACCGGTCCACGAACTTGTCCTTAGGATCGACCGCCGTCTTCCACACTTCCTTCCAAACTTCGCCGACGCCGCTCCCAGAGCGCCCTTTCAACGACACTTCCACCGGCCCCTCGGGACTGGGAAAGCGCAGCGACTCCGAAAACGTCCGGCTCCCGTGCAGCGCCTCTTCGGTCGTCTTCCACTCGCTAAACACGGAATTGAACCCGCGCGAGTACAAAAGCTTCCCGCTGCCGCGCTCCCGCACCTCAAACCGGTAGTTTCCCAACTGACTTTCATCGACGGATTTATTGAGATTCCCCGGCCATTCCAACGGCTCAAGCACCACACGATCCAGGCTGAACCACTGCTCGCGCGAATTTCCCGTGTGGTAATAATCCACCCGCAGGGTGCGGGGCGCAGCAAAACCGGCGGTGGAAAAACTGAAGAAGCCAAATAGAAGAGAGGCAACAACAACGCCCAGCGCTCGTTTCATGACCGGAATTGTACGCTCACGACCCCGGCTTGATCGCAACCGCCGTGTCGTTTTGATAAGTGATTATCAGCGGCTTTCCGCCATTGGGGTAGCGCAAAGTTCGCGAACCGTAATCTCCCGAACCCTCCGGCACGCCCAGTCCAATCGCGAAGCTGGCCTGTAACTCGCTCATGCCCGCTTGCACTTCATGAGCGTCAATCATCTTCCAGACATCCGCGCTCCAATGCTTATAAAGCCCGTGCGGATCTTCGACGAAAAAAATATCGTCGGAGTAAATCTTGAACTCGCCACCCTTTTCCGCCCCAATCGGAGCCGCGTAGCTCTTGCCCTCCAGCGCAAAGCGAGCCAGCACCTGCTTGATCCCCGGAGCCTGCGGAGAAACATCCGTCGCCACGTCCTGAATCGCAAGCTTCTGCAAAGGCAGCAGCGTCCCCGCCTCATGCGAGAAATCCGTCTTGCCCCGCTGCACATCGTAGGCATAGTACGTGAGTTGATAGCCGACCTTCACCCACACTGGCTGCTCGCTTAACTGCCGCGCCGACTTCAGATCATAAGGATGCAGCTTCTTCGGAGTAACGTAGTAGTCCGCCTTCAGCGCGGATTCCTGCCTGGGCTTGGCGTCTTCCTTCATCGCCGCGCGCCGCTCGTACACGATGTACGCCGCGCGCCCGCCCGCCAACACAATGGCAACCGCCAGAAAGATCTGCAGTTTTTTCTGAAACTCCCGATCAACGGCCATTCCTTTAGCCCGCGGTCCCTTCGTGTGATTTCGTGCCCTTCGTGGTAAAGCCTTCCGCAACCCATGCATTGCAAGCGCAATCAGTTAAACTATGGGTAAGCCTTTCAAGTGTTCAAAGAGCTGCAAAGGAAATCCATGCCCCTCGCCCAGGATGATGTTCTGAACGCACTCAAGCAGTGCTACGACCCCGAAATCCCCGTCAACATCGTCGATCTCGGCCTGATCTACAACATCAGCTTCGCCGAACTACCCGAAGGTCAACAGGACGTCACCGTCGATATGACCCTCACCGCCCAAGGCTGCCCCGAGCACGTCAACATCAGCGCGCAAGTCAAGTCCCGCGTCGAGCAACTCCCCGGCGTCCGCAATGCCAATGTGAACGTGGTCTGGGAACCCCCTTGGACTCCCGAACGCCTCAGCCCCGAAGCCCGCAAACAACTCGGAATCGAGTGAGGCCGCTGTTCGCTGTTCGTTTTTAGCCAAGCGCTATTCGCGGTTCGCCAATTGCGGTTCCCGGCACTTGCGAACAGCGAACGACGAATCGCGAGCCGCTAGAACTCCCCCAACTCCTCAAACGCCTGCGCAGCGCGCTTTTCCGCCAACTCCTCAATCCTGCTCCCGATCTTCATTGCCAGATCCAGAAACTTCGTTCCCTGCCGCACGTACGAAGGCAATTCTTCACGGATCTTCCCAAACTGGTTCGGATACTCGGACGCTAGCACCGCCAGGCCCACGCCGCCCACCAGCACCGCCGCCGGACGTTTCCCTTTCAGCAGCAGCATGGTCGCCGCTCCCGCCGCTCCCGCAATCACCGCCCGCTTCCAGTTCTCCATGTCATCTCCTGACCGCGACCGATTTTCCTAGCAGGATTCTAAACCAACCCTTCCATGCTTTATACTGCCGTCGAGACTCAATCAATCGAACGATTCGCTGTTCGTCGTTCGCCAAACCTGCCGCTGCGAACAGCGAAAGACGAATCGCGAATCGAACAACACTTATGGTCCCATCTCGCATACTTCCGTCCCTTGCCGCGCTGCTCTGCGCCGCCACCCTCGCCTTCGCCCAAACCAAGCCCCGAGCCCG
>PMBA01000426.1:16413-18957 GCA_003152795.1 Acidobacteriaceae bacterium
GCCTGGTTCACGCTCAATGGCAACGGCGAGATGACCGGCACCACCTGGCTCGAAGACTCCGGCTTCCTCAACGGCCCCATCATGATCACCAACACCCACAGCGTCGGTGTGGTCCGCGACGCCGTCATCGCCTGGAAAGTAAAGCGCGGCGAGCCCGACATGGAAGGCTACTGGTGGTCCCTGCCCGTGGTCGCCGAAACCTGGGATGGCTTTCTCAACGACATCAACGGATTCCACGTAAAACCCGAGCACGTCTTCCACGCGCTCGATTCCGCGCACCGCGGCCCCGTCGAAGAAGGCAACGTAGGCGGCGGCACCGGCATGATCTGCAACGAATTCAAGGGAGGAATCGGAACCGCCTCGCGCGTGCTCGATGCGAAAGCAGGCGCCTACACCATTGGCGTGCTCGTGCAGTGCAACTATGGTCGCCGTTCAGAACTCCGTATCGCCGGAGTCCCCGTCGGCAAAGAGATTCCCGAGCATCCCGCTTATGGCGAAGACGTGGGATCAATCATCATCGTTGTCGCGACCGACGCGCCGCTCATCCCAACTCAACTGAAACGCCTCGCCCGACGCGCGTCTCTCGGCCTGGGCCGCGACGGCAGCTACTCCGGCGACGGTTCCGGCGACATCTTCGTAGCTTTCTCCACCGCAAATCCCGGAGCCGCATCTTCGAAAGGAGTTCGCGACCTGAAAATGCTCCCCAACGACAGCCTCGATCCGCTATTTCTAGCCACCGTCCAGGCCACCGAAGAAGCAGTGGTCAACGCCATGGTAGCCGCCGAAACCATGACCGGCATCGACGGCCACACCGCCATAGCCCTTCCGCACGACCGTCTGCAAGAGGTGCTGAAGAAATACAACCGCCTGGCAAAGTAGCCGCCCGCCCCAATCCGCGTAGGCACGGGTGCCCTCACGAGCCTGCCCTGAGCGGATTCGAAGGGTCCAAGCCGAGCACAGCTCGGCCGCTCCCTGCGTGTTCTCGGCACAATCTGGATTCGCGATTGCGTTACGTTCGCTGCCCCACCATCGGGTCTTGGCTCCCGGCTTGCATAGGAATAGGATTCAGGTAGTGAAAACCTATCGAATCCAGCGCATCAAGGGCGGCATGAAGTTCACCTGCACCATCTGTGGGCACAGCGTCAGCACCCTGGACTTCGACGCAAGAGTGGGCAACCTCCGCACCCAGGCCGCGACCACAATCAATGCTCACTCCACGCAAATGCACCATGCCCCCATGATCATTTCCCCCTCCGACAGCCAGCAGCGCACCTGGCGCTAGTCCCGTCTACCTCTTCGCCTCAGCCGTGCCCCGTCACCGTCCCCCGGCCCGTTTAAACGCCGGATTGCTTGATAGTCCGGCAAGTTCCGTCTTGACTGACTGTGGAGTATCCGACGAGGCGAGCATGTAGTCTATGTAGTCCGCCACAAGCGGATCGTTTCTTTGAAACGACCACAGAGACCAGCCAGCCGCAGTATAGCTAACTCCACGAACGATCGATGGCGTAAGGGTTGATGGATGGTTTGGAGTCTTGGTTAGTTTGTTGAAGTCTTCGTAGTCGGTCCTCCAACTAAGCGCGCTGGCAATCGTCTTCACGGGTCGGAACTGCCCGGTGGCCCCGAACACAGCCCACATCATGTCGAGATGCTGAAACAGCGCTTGTGTTGGAGTCAGGTCGAAAGGATCTTCCAGTTGCGGAAGACTGAGAAACTTCTGCTGCTCCTCCGCGCTCAACGCGTTGACTACGCTGCTGATATCGTATCCCGCCGAACGTAAGATCAGGAACCCAAGCGCACGAGTCAATGGAGGCTGAGCGGCAAGGCGCATTCGAAAGTCCTGCGCTGCGATGGGATCCGCATTGGCTGCGGCGCTCAAGAAAGCAGAGAAGATCTCCACCTGCCCTTGGCGCGAATGTTGAGTCTGCTCTGCCACCATGCGTTGCAAGGCAGGAAGCAACCGCGCGGGGTTTGGCTGTCGATAATACCTTTGCAAGAAAACGCCGAGCTCTTCAGCATCCTTGAACAACTTCTTACTGCCCGCCTCAAAGCTCTCTATCTGAATGGTCGAAGAACTCAGGGCCTGATGGCCACTGGGGGACTCGACCTCCGCTTCCAGCGTCGCGGTTCCGTCAGTAGCGTCAACCGGAGCACACCAGCGGTCAGGAGAGACTGCAAGACTGGCCGTGGTCTTCACAGCTTCCGGCGTTTTGAGACCGGCCGCACCCAGCGCGGCAGCTACCAAATCTCCGCCCTCCGGCTTGATCTGCTTGTAGTCTGAAGGCAAGGCAGAGGGATGAACATCGCTAAGGCCGGCGAATTGCACGCGAAAGGACAGCTTGGTTTTTTCAGGTAGTCGTCATGCTTGTCACCGGTGGAATAGATGCCGACGCGAATACACTGACCTGGATTTAGAAGCGCGACATCTTGAGGAGCGTTTACCAAATTCAAAGTGTGCGTCCATTGCGTCTGAACTACGGATTCAGCAAGTAGAACAAACTGAGGCTCAATTCTTGCAGGTGATCGCTTCTGTGGAGGATACGTCGC
>PMBA01000344.1 GCA_003152795.1 Acidobacteriaceae bacterium
CGCCAGGCGGAAGAGGACCTGGCGCGAAAAGTCGACGAACTGGCCTGCTCCAACGCGGAACTTGAGCAGTTCGCCTACATCGCATCGCATGATCTGCAGGAACCACTGCGCATGGTGGCGGCCTACACGCAGTTGCTCGGCGAACGCTATCGCGGCCGGCTCGACGAGAACGCGGATAAGTACATCGGTTATGCCTGTGAGGGAGCTCTACGGATGCAGACTCTGGTTCGGGATCTGCTGGCCTTTTCGCGAGTTGGGCGGGACGGGGCGGCTTGCGGACGCGTCGATTGCGACGAGGCGATGGAAGAGGTCCTGCAAAGTCTCGGTCCGGCAATTCAAGAGAGCGGGGCTATCGTCACGCATGCCGTGCTACCGGTGGTGTGGGCGGACCGCTCGCAGGTGACGCAGATCTTCCAGAATCTGATCGGGAACGCGATCAAGTTCCACGGGAAGGAACCGCCGGCGATTTCGGTGCAGGCCGAGAAAGCGGGCGAGCAGTGGTTATTCATCGTGAGCGATAACGGAATCGGCATTGCGCCGGAGTACGCGGAAAATATTTTTGTTGTCTTCCAGCGCTTGCATACGCGAGCGGAGTACGCGGGCAACGGCATTGGCCTGGCCATCTGCAAGAAGATCATCGAGCGCGGCGGCGGCAAGATCTGGGTCGAGCCGCGTGCCGACCATGGTTCCGTCTTCAAATTCACCATGCCCTGCAACGATCCGGCCGAGAAGGATCGGGCCGAGCCGGAAATGTCGATGCCCGGCGCTCGATTGTGAATTCCCGTACCAACGCGGTTTGCCACGCCTCCCAGGACGGGTCAGCCCGGTCTCTGCCCAGACGTAAGAACTCCCACCACCGGGCCCCCTGCATCAATCGCCGTTTACAAATCTCTGCACAAAGTATTCGCAAGGGCAGTCCCGGGATTGCGTTCTTCGGGAAAGGAATGGAGGTTTGTGATGAGGAGCCGGACGACGGTGTTTTACGTGGACGACAATCCCAAAGCCAGCCGCTTACTAACGAGCGTTCTTGAGGAATGCGGGTTCCGGGTAATCACGAAGAATGATCCCATCGAGGCGCTCGCTCTTTGCCAGAGAACTCACTTTGATCTGGCGCTTCTTGACTACGAAATGCCCCTGATGTCGGGTTCGCGGCTGGCCCAGGAAATCAAGTTTCTGGTGCCGGATGTTCCCGTAGTGCTGATTTCTGGGCGCTCGTTTCTGCCCTCGGCGGAACTGGCGTTTGTCGATGCTCACTTCGGGTTTGGAACGGTACTGGATGATCTCCTTTGGACAATGCGAACCCTGGCGGAACCTAAAGTGGCGCGGATGCCGGATCATCGGGATCGGCGCGCGATGACACAATGGGCCGACTCAACTTGAAGAGGCGGGCGCTTCGGCGCTCCATCCTGCCGTGGGCAATGGGTTTTGCCCCCTCCGGGCGGGGATTAGCCCAGGGCGTAGCCCGCTCCACACAAGGGATTCCGGGCGGTACAAGAAAACTCTTCCCCAGGCATGGTCGCACACCCTAAACTGAAGAGACGCAGGGCCGAGGGTATCTCCCAAACCTCGCTCCCCGGGGGTTCTGTGCGCGTACTGGTGACGGCTGACACGTTCAGCGGAGTGTGGACGTATTCGCGCGAACTGGTGTCGGGTCTGGTGACCCACGGGGCGCAAGTCACCCTCGTCAGCTTTGGAGAAATTCCACTTCCTCATCAGACTGCCTGGATGGACGGGTTGCACGGGCTTGAATATCATCCCACCGCGTTTCGTCTCGACTGGATGCAGGAAGGCGAGCAGGACTTCCACGCGGCCCAGGATTATCTGTGCGCGGTCGTTCGCGACACGCGTCCCGATTTTCTGCACTTGAATCAATTGAGTTTTGGAGCGCTGCCGGTGTCGACCCCGCGCCTGGTGGTGGCGCACGGCGACGTGATTACGTGGTGGTTGAGCATCCACGGACACGAACCCGCCTCTTCGGCATGGCTGAAATGGTATCGCGAGACCATGGTCGCCGGCTTGAAGCGGGCCGAGGCGGTGGTCTCGACTTCGCGCTGGATGGAAGACATGCTGCGCGTTGCCTATAGCGACGATTTCGCGGGACACGTTATCCCACCGGGACGCAATCCCATCTACTTCAATCCGTTTGTGACCAAGGAAGAGTCGGTGCTGGCGATCGGACGCCTGTGGGATACAGGCAAACAGGTTGCATTGCTCACCCAGCACTCCCACGGCCTTCCGGTGTGCATTGTGGGGGCGGATAACCCGATTCCGGCGCCGCCCGTACCGATCCGCGCCGACGTGCGCGTCTCCACCGGCGAGCACGAAATTTCGGTGAAGGGGGCGCAAACCGAATCGCAACTGCGTTCCCTCTACAGCAAGTCGACCATTTTTGCGGCGACCTCGCGCTACGAGCCGACAGGACTGGCCTCGATCGAGGCCGCGTTCTCGCGCTGCGCGCTGGTGGCCAACGACACCGAGGTGTATCGCGAACTGTGGGGCGATGCAGCCTTGTACTTCGAACGAAATAATGCTGAGAGCCTCAGCGAAGTGCTCGGGCAACTGGACGAAGATCGCGAACTCACCCGGCTTTACGGTACGCGAGCCTACAATCGGGCGCGCGAGCGCTTCACGGCGCGGCGGATGGTGGACGACTACTTGCGGTTGTATCGGCGCCTTCGGACCTCGAAGGTCGCTGTGGCTTGATGGCTGGCGGGCAAGGCTCTTCTTCGCGATCACATTGACACAAAATTAACCTCGTTGAAACATTGTCGCAATAAACTCCCCCTATCTTTGTTCCTCCGAAGGGTCGGAGAAACTTCAAACTTCAATAGTCAAGTGCGCCCCGCAGGCGGAGACCTGCGCCGGCATCACTGCGCTTTTGAAAGAAAAAAGAGGGGAACGACATGAAACAAAAGGTCGCATTTCTGGGACTGTTGGCCGTATTGGCGAGCTCTGCATGGGCGCAGCAAGGTCCCGCGCCCAAAGGAATTCCACATCTTGATCACGTCTTCGTGATCATGATGGAAAACCACGGCTACAGCGAGATTCTCAACAATCCGAACGCTAAATTCATCAACCAATACGCCAAATCCGCCAATCTGGCGACCAACTACTTCGCGGTTGCCCATCCCAGTCTGACGAATTACCTGGAGGTCGTGGGTGGCTCGAATTTCGGCGTGCTCAGCGACAACCCTCCCGACTGGCACAACGCGAAGTGTACGACGAACCTCGCGTCCGGGATCGCCAATACCGACAATCCTCCGAGCTCCAACATTTGTCCCATTGGCGGCGGCGGCATCGACGCACCAACACCAGCCCTGGATTGTACGAACGAGGTCCAAGGCCCACCGTGTGAAATCAATATCGACGGAAAGATGTCGATCCCCGCAGGTCTAACGCTGGGCGCGACGATTGCGGATCAGTTGGCCACCGCCGGAAAGACTTGGAAGACCTATCAGGAGAACCTGCCGATAACCGGTCCCGACAAGGTGAACTACAGCGATGGCAACTTTACCAACAACACCGACTTCACCAAGATCAAGCCGGCATTGAATCCGCCGCTGGCGCAGGGCGACGTCGTTCAGCTCTACGCGGCCAAGCACAACCCATTCGTCTACTTCAAGAATGTGCAGCAAGGCACCAATCCGCTCGTCAGTTATGCCAACGTGGCCGGGTTTGATGGTCTGAGCGGACTGTGGGGCGATCTGGCTTCCGGTAGCTTGCCTAATTACTCATTCATCGTGCCCAACCAGTGCAACGACCAGCATGGGCGCGGCAACAGCACGGCGTTCTGTAACTACGATCCCAACGACGATGGCAAGAAGTCAGGGCTTAATCCTGCGTTGATTATTCTTGGCGACCAGGCGGTCGAGAAAATTGTAACTGCCGTTCACGGCTCGTCCGCATGGACCCAGGGCAACAGCGCGATCATTGTGATTTGGGACGAGAACGACTACGCCGTCCAGCCCATCATCAACAAGGTGGTCGCGATCGTGGACACAAACTACGGAGCACACGGGGTTCAGAGCGGTGCGTTTTACACTCACTTCTCCCTGCTCAAGTCGGTCGAGTCCGGCCTTGGGTTGCCTTGCCTGAATCATGCTTGCGACGACAATGTGAACGTGATGTCGGACCTGTTCTAAGGGTAAGTCAAGAGCCTGCTTCAAAGTAGATTTGCGCGAGCCGAGCAATCGTCCTTGATGGCGCGGCCCGTTCCCAGAATCGCCGCCTGACTGCATCACGCAGCAGGCGGCGTTCGTTTGCCCGCCATCAACCTGCCGGCGGGGAGTTCCAAGCCGCCCCATGCTATACTTTTTAAGCATCTTTCCTGTCAGATCAGCACACGGAGGACAGTATCGACAAGCGTTTTATCCGCATGAATGAGCGTATCCGGGCGCGCGAGGTTCGCGTGATCGGTGACGAAGGCGAACAGATTGGCGTCATGCCTCCCTTCGAAGCGCTCAAGATGGCCCGCGAACGAAACTTGGACCTGGTGGAAATTTCCCCGACCGCGCAACCTCCGGTTTGCCGCATCATGGACTACGGGAAGTTCCTGTACCAGAACGAAAAGCGCGAGCGCGAAGCCAAGAAGAAGCAGAAGACCATTACCGTCAAGGAAGTAAAGTTTCGTATCAACGTGGACGATCACGACTACGAAACCAAGAAGAATCACGTGCTGCGCTTCCTCGACGAAGGCGACAAGGTGAAAGCGACCATCTTCTTCCGCGGACGCGAAATGACGCGGCAGAGCCTGGGGCGCCAGATTCTGGAGCGTTTGATTAAAGACGTCGACCAGAGAGGGTTGGTGGAGTTCCGTCCGAGGCAGGAAGGCAATACGCTGCACCTGATTCTGGCGCCAAAGAAGAGTGAAGGCGGAGCGAAGGAAAAACCGGCTCCCCCGAAACCCGCGCCACCTCCCGCACCACGAGGCGGCGCGCAGTCAGCGTAATTCAGTCGTCAGTTATCAGCCATCAGTTAAGTCTCATGGTGCGATCGCTGCGGGCTGCCGGGATATTTTATTTCGCGTCGCTGACGAACTTACCGGGAACTGCGAACCGAGAACTGATTTCTATGCCTAAACTAAAAACCCACAAAGGCGCTTCCAAGCGCTTCAAGAAAACCGGGACGGGAAAGGTGAAACGGCACAAAGCGTTTCTCCGCCATATCCTGACCTCGAAGGCCAAGAAGCGCAAGAAAAAGCTGGGGAATTCCGTGCTGGTAAGTGATGCGGATCTCCACAAGGTCAAGCGCATGATCCCGTACTAAACGGGAAAATGGAGCGACGGGCGTCCTCGCCCGTCCTTAACCGAGTATGCAAGGAAAGTCTGCGGAGCGATACGCACCGCAGCGGCGCGTGAAGAGGTCGGGCTTCAGAAATCCCTTAGGGTAGAAGCCTCCTTACCTCCAGCCGCCAAACGAAACAAAAAAGGAGAACACCATGCCTCGTGTAAAACGCGGAACCAAACGCCGCGCCAAGCGAAAAAAGATTCATGCACGCGCCAGTGGATATTTCCTAACCAAATCCAAAATTTACCGCTCGGCAAAAGAAGCCGTCGATAGCGCGATGAAGTTTGCCTACTCAGGC
>PMBA01000051.1:0-246 GCA_003152795.1 Acidobacteriaceae bacterium
CGGCATGGACGGTTTCAGGAATCGAATCTGTTTCAGGAGATCTTTGAGGAGATCGTCGCCCGTTGCGTGGAGGCTGGCTTGGTGCAGGGCGAGCACATGTCGGTGGACGGCAGTTTCATCCAGGCCAACGCCGATCACCACAGCCGGGTTCCCACGGAGCAACTGGCGGAAGTGGCTAAGGTGAACCACACGGTACGTGAGTATTTAGCCGAGTTGGAGCAGGAGAATCCGGTCGACCCTCCCGTT
>PMBA01000051.1:287-4825 GCA_003152795.1 Acidobacteriaceae bacterium
ATGATCGAACGCTATCGCGAACGTTATGGCCAGCTGCCGCAGACTCTGGCGGCGGATACGACCTACGGCAACGGCGAACTTCTGCAATGGCTCGATGAGCGTGGTATCGCTGCCTATATCCGGGTGAAAGAAAACCCCAATGGGCCGACTGACCTCTATGGCATCGACAAGTTCACCTACGTGCCCGAGGAGAACGGCTATCTCTGCCCGGAAGGCAAACTCCTGAAATACGTCGGCATCAATAAGCGCAACCGCACTCACGTCTATTACTCGACGGTGAAGCGCTGTCGCGACTGCTCGCAAAAGAGCTGCTGCACGCGCGGCAAGTATCGGACGCTTGCCATCCACACTTGTGAGCCCGCGCGGCAGCGTGCCCACGCCATGGCCCAGACACCAGCGTTCGCGATCTCGCAACGGGCCCGGCGGAAAGTGGAAGCACTGTTCGCNNAACTGAAGAATTACATCGGACTACGCCGACTGAGGTTGCGGCGGATGCGCTTTGTACGCGAACAGTTCTACCTGGCGGCCACGGCGCAGAACCTGAAACGGCTGGTTCGATTCCTCCGCAGTAAGCCAACACCGGAGCTCGCAACTGCATGAACACTGCCTCCGACGATGAGAATCAAACAAAGCATGTGCGAATGCTCTCTTCTAACATGCTTCTGCCGAATCTCATCCCGCCAATCGAGGTGACTTTTTCAACACCCACGCCTGTTAACAACAGTTGGGCCGTGGGCGCATAATGCACTTGAATGTCTGATTACAAGCTCGCGTGCATCTTCGTACTTTTGTTTTCACTGGCAGTATCCACGTACGCGGAACGAGCAGACCCTGATTACAAGCTGCTGAACGCCATCGCCTCTTGCCAGACCGTGATGTGCGTTAGCCCCTACGAGAACAAGGTGCAGGGCAAACTCGAACGCACGGTTTTATACGCGCAGTGGGCGCTGCTCGACCCTTCCAATCGAGAAGCATCACGGGGTCTTCTGAGTAGCCTACCAGCGACGGAAGACGAACTGACTGCCCTCATGACTCTGCCGGACTGGCATGAGAGCGCTACAAAATCGCAAGCGGACATGTTCAGATTGTCAGCAGTCTATGAGAATTGGCCTCGACTACTCGCTGTTGCAGTTCGACGATTCCCGAAGTATTTGCCTGCATATATCCGATACGGGCGGCTCGCCGTGATGGACGCTCACTCTGATTACACTGGGCATGAGCAGACGGTCTGTCGCTCCAATCCAAAAAGGTTTGTCGAGGCTTTCCGCACCTTGAGCGGCGATGACCAACATTACATCCGCCAACACGTTTTCAACCCTGACAGATGCCACCCCATCTTTCTGAGTGAGTCCGAAAGGTAGTTGGCGAAAAATCGCGATAGCACCAACTACCCCTATCCGGGTCAATTGGTGCTAACGCTGATAGCGTCAGTTGTCCTCGCCCATCGCGAGCCGTCATCCAAGACAGCCAAGCGTTAGGAGAACTGGTTGAACGCCTCAGGGTAGACAACACGGCCCTCGATCTCCGACAGAGCGCCTCGAACCAATTCCAACCCCATGAAGGCTTCATCGGCAGCAAAGGGGTTTTTCAGCCCCGCGACGAGCGCGTGCGTGAAACCGAAACGCGGATAGTAGCTGGAATGGCCAACCAAAACGATGGCATGGTAGTGAGCCCGTCCGCACAACTCGATTCCATGCTCGACCAGCATCGAGCCGATTCCCCTGCGCTGATGCGAAGGAAGAACGGACATCGGTGCAAGTGAAGCGACCCGCATCTGGTCGCCCTCGGTGGCCATAATCATCACAGGACTGAACAGGATGTGCCCAACAACCTGACCTGCGTCATCGAAACCAACGACGCAATGACCAGTCCGTCGTCTCGCAGACGTTCAACCAACGCGGCTTCGAGCGGCGAACCGAATGCAGCGAGGTTCAGCTCCCTGATGGCTGCATAGTCGTCCGGCCTTTCGTGGCCGAGTCTCCGGGCTGCGACCGAAGCTCGAGACACAACTTCACGAAGGTGCGACCTCAAGCTTCAAGGAGGTGCGTTTTGGGGAAGCCAATGTTCGAGTGAACCAAGGTATCAGGAATGGCCAAGCATGTGTTGGCGAGAACGCAGTCAACGATCTCTTCAGCGCAAGCGTGGTACAACGTGTCCAACGTATCGCGCCCAGGACGCTGCCCATCAGCGGTGCGCCGCGTGTTCCAGCGAACCCGCTGCTGGCCATGTTCCTGCGCGCACACAAGAGGTGAAGAGGCGCGGAGGAATCACTTGCTGTGAAGCTGTAAAGCCGCGCCAAAACGCCTCGTCGCGATGATCGGTTGGGTCCTGAAAATCTCACTGCTTGCCAGCGGTCACTTGTCTCCTCGAAAAGATGCCATGTTCCTTGGGCGCCCCGTAGAGGGACGGGTCGGTGTAGTAGCCGCGCGTGTCCTCCGGCTTGTCCTTCTCGACGACGAATGGATGCGCTTTCATGTAGGCGTCATTGCGGCGGGCGGTTACCTGCCAGGAAACCTCTGCTCCGGGCGTTCCTCCAGCGATGCGGAAGCTGCGGTCTTTGATTTTTTCGGCGATGTAGAGGTTTGGCCCCGGGGCTCCGACGGCCGTCAGCTGGTAACGAAAATCCACATTGACGGCGGCAAACCATGCCGGAAATCCGACGCGCGCTTCGCCCTTGTCGTCGAGGACGACGTTACCGCTGTATTGGTTCAAGACCTCGGAGGACTCGATCGACGCGTGGTAGAGGTACTTATTGGTTGGGTCTAGAGGATGGTCGATGCGGAAGTCCTTAGATCCATACACCACTAAGGCCCCATTGATTTCCACTTGCCCTTGGAAATCCGCAGAGTAGCCGTTGGAGTTGTTGCCTACCTGCAAAGGAGCCCCATTTCCATTAAAGTACGGTGATGGTCCGACGAAGATCTGCCCCCCGCCGGGATTCAAATACGCTGGTTGTTTCGTCACCAAGTTTACATACAGCGGCACGCCGATCGATTCCAAATCCACGGCCGTTCCGTTGTCGCGAAGCTGCAATCCCTTGCTGGTGTTGTTGCCGAGGAGCAGGGTATCGTCGTTGGCATTCCCTCCAGCGTTCAGGTTCAATTCGGCTTGAGGGGCCGATGTTCCAATGCCGACCGTGCCCGATGGACTCACCGCAATTCCATTTGCGAGGACGTTATTCGAGAAGTACGCCGTCCCCGCGCTGCTCGAGACGAAGGCAGTACCGTTGTGATCAGTTCCTGTAACCCGGAGTGCCCCTCCCCATACGTCCAGTGACCCTCGTGGTGTGGTAGTCCCGACGCCGAGCTGCCCGCCGACGAAGGCATTGCCGGTGTTAATCGTGTTGGCGGCAACAGAATTGGCGCCAAAACCGCCTGACCCGTCGCGCTTTACAATTGCATTGGCAATATCGGAATAAGTCGGGGGGACCGTCCAGTTCAGCCCCAGAGTTCCGCTGCTCGTCACCGGGGAGCCAGTCACCGTGAAGTCGGAGGATGGCGCGCTCAGACCTACGCTGGTCACCGAGCCACCCCCGCCCGGCGTCTTGCACGCCCAGGCCGAGCCGCTCCAGACCAAAGACTGACCCGAGGCGCAACTTGTGGTCAGACTCAGATTCAGCGTGCCGCTCGTTCCTCCGCCCTGCAGCCCGCTGCCGCTGGCCGTGGTGATGCCGGTGATTCCGCTGCCGCCCCCTCCCGCGAACACAATGTCCAGTTCGGGCGGATGGCTCGTCGTCGCGTTCTCCTTGCTGTCGAAGCTGGCGTTTAACGTACTATTGGCCACCAGCGCCAGACCGTCGTTGGCCTGGCTTCCGTTCAGCCACGCCTGCACCGCCGAAGTCACGTTAATGAGGATGTATTGGTTCTTGCTGGCCGTAGTCAGGGTCCCGCTGGTGGTGATCGCGGCTCCGAGAGCCGGTTGGAGGTTGGCGGTGATGGTTTTCTCCACCCACGTGCCAGCGATGTAATCCACATTGAACGTGCCCGCCGTGGTCACGCCATTGACATAGAGTTTGAGCGTGGCTTCACTGACACTGGCGCTGGCCGGAATCGACGCCAGATTAAATTGGATGTAAGTCGTCTCCGTGGCGCCATCGACGTAGAGCAGCACATTGGCGCCGTAGTTGGTGCTGGCGGCAGCGGTGTTGGTGTAGGCGTCAGCGCTGGGCGTAATCTGAGCGTAGGCGCCGCTCAGCAAACACATTGTGCACAGCGAGAGTATCGACAATTTGGTCTTCGAGTTTTGCATGGCACACTCCTGATTTTTCTTCGCTAGAACCGACCCCTAGGTTCCAGAATGGGCCGAACGCTTACGTGTGAAGTCGAGGCGGGATATGAGGTTCCGGGCAACGCAAAAAAACGAGTGCCCTAACTTGGCCAGCCATTATCCCCNNGCGGCGGTTACCTTGTCAATCTGCAAAGAGTGGCAGTGGCAGGCGGGTTGGCTTATGAACGCCATTCGGCTCAGATTCATGGAGTTAGTGTCTCGGATAGGTGGTTGACGATAAATCCCGTGGCTGTTGAAAAAGTCCCTCAGTT
>PMBA01000082.1 GCA_003152795.1 Acidobacteriaceae bacterium
CTGATGGCTGATAGCTGATGGCTGACAGCTACTCTACGTCCACCGAAACCAGCGCAGCGCCAGAACAAACGACACGCCGCCCCAGATTGCCAGGACCAACACGCGCCCGGATTGAGAGCCTAGCGACGCGCCTTCGATGATCGTGGCCCGCAGCGCGTCGTTGAGCGCGGTTAGCGGAAGCGCTTTGATGAAGGGATGCGCGATGGCGGGAAATTTGTCGTAGGAAAAGAAGACGCCGGAAAAGATCCACATCGGCATCATGACCAGATTGATGAGGCCGGAGACGCTTTCGATTTTCTGCGCGCGGCAGGCGGTTAGCAGGCCTATGCCGCCGAAGGCCACCGCTCCGAGCGATCCGAGCAGGACGACCGAGAGGATCGATCCCTGCACTCGCATGTGAAAGACGAGCACGCCGAAGCCCAGGAGCAAGCCTACCTCAATCACCATCAGGACCAGGCGGCTGCTGGTTAAGGCGAGAAGGAAATCGGTGCGGCGCATGGGCGTGGCTACGAAACGTTTCAGCAGTTTGCGCTGGCGCATTTCCACCAGCGCAAAGCCGATTCCCCACATGCCGGAGTTCATCAGGTTCATGCCCAGCAGGCCGGGAATCAGGAAGTCGATGTAGCGGGAACCGGGTTCACTGGAGGATTGCGCGGACGTGGCCAGCGCATCTTTGCGTCCGGCGGCGGACTGCAGCGCGCCGTCGATTTCGGCGCGGGAGAGAACGCTTTCGGGACGCGCGGGATCGTAATAGTACGTGTAGCTGCCATCGGGATTGGACTCGATTGCCAGATCGTACTTGCCAAAGTGGAAGGCCTTGAGGGCGGCGTCGCGACCGAGGACCGTGGCTCGAATGGCTGAATGCGCGGCTGAGGCTTGGAGCATGGCTAGTGTCTGCGGCGCGCCATCGCTCGCGATCACTACTACCGACGTGATATCCGCGGGCTTGTTGCGAAACGCGATGCCCAATCCCGCCGCCAGCAGCAGTGGAAAGATGAAGACCCAGAACACGACTTCAGGCTCGCGCTTGAGTTCGAGGATGCGAGCCCAGAGCAGGTGACGGTATCCGGACCAGCGGCCATTTCGGCGGGCAGATGCGCCCCACAGCGGTTGAGTCTGGCCGATTTTCTCCGGATTCATCTAGTTTGCCAGTCCATTGCCAAGGGGAATGCGCTCTTCTTTGGCACCCGGTTTGCCGTAACGTTTCATCGCGTGAGATCCCAAGGGCAAGCGGTACTTCGCAAGCACAGGCATGGCCAAAGCCCACAATTTTTCCGCGCTCGGACCATAGGCGTACATGGTGAATGTGCCCGAACCAATCTCATTTCCGTCATATTCTCCCACCCGAGAATCTTCAATTGCTTTCCTCAATTCTTCTTCCAATTCGAAAAGTTTCTGCACCTCCTCTCGGACTACCGGCTTCGCTTCGCCGATAGTAATCGTGATTATGAGCGCCTGTTCAACAGACCCATTTGATGATTGATCGTTCGTACTCCCCATAGTGCAAGCCTCGTGGACTCGGAATAACAGCGACAGATGAACACGACAATTGCTTCGACTTTCGAGCGAGCGAACCTGGCGTCCAATCATGTTACTAATCTTCCCTCAAATGGCGGCCGGTCAGAAGCACGAAAACGTCTTCGAGGCTGGCCTGGCGCGTGCTCAGATGTTGGAGTTGCTCGCCCTGCCTGGTTACCGCGTCCAGAAGAGCGGGAATGGTGAGGTGCGGCTCGCGGACACTCAGGCAGACGGTCGCATCCTCGCGGCGAACCGACTCTACGCTGGGCAGAGAGCGCCAGCGGTCGAGACTGTCATTGTCGTCCTTACCCCTGCCTTGGTCGCCGTCGGAGCTTCCATTCGTGCTCGACTGGAACTCGACCACGTGATGGCCGCCAAGGCGGTCGATCAGGTCGGACGGCGTGCCTTCGGCAATGATCTGGCCGTGATCGACGATGGCGAGGCGGTCGCAGAGGCGTTCGGCCTCGTCCATATAGTGCGTGGTGAGCAGGACCGTGCCACCCTTCTTCTGGAAGATGCGGATGATTTCCCAGAGCTGGCGGCGGCTTTGGGGATCGAGTCCGGTGGTTGGCTCGTCGAGAAAAAGGATGCGAGGATTGCCCACCAGCGCGGTGGCAACGGCGAGGCGCTGCTTCTGGCCGCCGGAAAGTTTGCCAACCCATGCTTCGGACTTCTCCGTGAGTTCGAGCTCTTCCATGACATCGTTAGCGGGCCGCGGTTCGCTGTAGAAGCTGGCGAAAAGATCGATGGTCTCGCGGACGGTGAGCTTTTCCGACAGGCGCGTTTCCTGGAGCGAGATGCCGATCCACTCGCGCAACTGGCGCGGGTTATCGTTCCAGGTGTGACCGAAGATGCGGACCTCGCCGGACGTGGGCGCGAGCAGACCCTCGAGGATCTCGATGGTTGTGGTCTTCCCTGCTCCGTTGGGACCGAGCAGACCGAAGCACTCGCCGGCCTCGATGCGCAGGCTGACGCCGCGGACGGCTTCGACTTTGCCATCGTAGGTCTTGCGCAGGTTGGCGCACTCGATTGGGGAACCCACAAATGGCATTCTAGCGCAGGCACGCCGCAAATTTCCGGTCACAGACGCCGTCCAGGAGCGGAAAACCTAGTGTTCGATGGATTTTGGCAGGTTCATTTCGCCGGCATCGGGACATTACCTTTTGCATCCTGCCAGAGGATTGCGTTCAGTTTTTTCGCGTCGGCGGCATCAGGCCTCGAAAAATCCATCAGCGACGATTCCTTCGCGCCCGTAGCTTTCCTTTCGTTTATGGCATAGATCAGGCCGTTGCGGAGGTTCCGATCGTCGGCCTGATACGGAGGCTGCGTTCCCGGACCGGAGAAAAGCGGGACCATGAGCGGTGCGTGCGCGTCGAACAGATTCATTGGGGGAAGGCCGAGCAGAGCCTCCACCGTGTGGATCATGCTGACNNGGGAGACCGCATCGACCACGCGGCCTACCGCGAGATCGTTATCGGCGACCGAGGCCTGCGGTGTAGGCTTACCGGGACGCGTGCCTCCGGTGTGGTCGTCGGGCAGGTAGAGGAGGATGAACTGTGGAAGTTCTTTAGCGGTTCCTTTCGCTTTCACAAACTGGTCGAATTCGCGCAGGAACTCGTCGGCGCGAAGCTGGTCGGGATAATCGGTTTCGAAATCCGGAAAGAGCGGATCGTAGTGGTCGCGCAGCGCAGCTTTGGTGGGACGCATGCGCTTGATCTGTGGAATTGCCCAAGGCCACGGGCTCGGGCCGCCGCGCGGATTGCCCACGTTTTCCGGTAGAGGATCGCCCTTCTTAATTTCTGGGACTGGACAAGTTGCGGAACTGGGAGACGGAGTGCCTTGCTTCGGTGACTTCGCCTTTTCACTCTTGCACCATACGGCGGCGATGAATTCTCCGTAGATGCGATAGGTAAGGCCGCGGCGGGCGAGGTTGTCCCAGAGGAAGCCGGTGGCGGGGTCGTCGATGTCGGGGATTCCCTGCTCCAGCGGGAATTCATCGGCTACGGCCCCGCCGGAATCGTAGGTTCGTTCTTTGCTGCGATAGCCAATGGGCCATGTTTTTTCGTTGTAGTCAGTCGTGGTGGCGGCGGTGGACCAGACGTGACCGTCCCCGGAAACTTCGCCACTGTCGTAGAAGTTGTCGAGCACTCCGAACTGTAGAGCCAGTTTGTGCTGGTTGGGCGTGATGTCTTTGCCGTACATGGTCAGCGAGGGGTCGCCATCGCCCACGGACAGGTCACCGAATACCTGATCGTAGGTGCGATTTTCTTTCAGCACGTAGATCACGTGGCGGATGGGATTATTTCCACCTGGAAACGTGAACTTGCC
>PMBA01000216.1 GCA_003152795.1 Acidobacteriaceae bacterium
AACACGTCGAACATCCGCGAGAGAACTCCTTTTCCCACGGGCACTTTTAGCGGGCCGTCGGTGTTCTCCACCGCCATGCCGCGGGCGAGACCCTGGGTAGGTGTTAACGCGATCCCTCGCACGTGGCGCGCGTCACGCTGCGCCAGCACTTCGATGACGATGCGCCGTTCATCTCCGGCGCGCAATACCGTATAGATTGGCGGCAAATGATCATCGAACCGAATATCCACGACGCTGCCACGCACCGAGACGACTGTACCCGGGCTCGTCGTTTTCTTTTCGACCGGCATCGGTTGTCGGTGCTCTTGACTGGGCGTGCTCATTCGGGTCGGTCACTGCTGAAACTCCTACGCTTCGCCCAACCACTTCCGCGCTTCAGCGGCATTGGCGTGGTCGAAGTATCGAACGGTTGCGCGAGTGAACGGCTTGCAGAATATTGCCATGCCGTGCTGCCATTTCTCTTCGCCGACCATCGCGAGTCGCTCGATATCGGCGAAGTGCGCGATTCCGACCTTAAGGTCCTCCCAGGCGGCACCGGCATCCCAGCCGTGGAAGCCGGTCATGTCGAACAGCAGACGCAACTTTCCGTGCTGAACGACGAGTCGCTCGAACTCGGGCACGAATTGCGCGTAGTCCGCCTTGGTCAGCCTCCCGCTGACGTGAACGACGAGAATCTTCCCATCGTTTTCTTCTTTGAGTTGAATGGGCATTCGGGCCTCCTTCGATTCCGGTTTAGGCCATCCCGACACGCAAAAGCTTCGCGAAAGCCGGTTGGCCGCTTCGTGAGATCCTACCTTAGTTGAGCGGACAGCCGGATAATATAAGGTGTTACCCGACCACTGCCGGGGCGGTGGCTTGGGCGCCGCCGGGCGCGTCGAGCACGTCATCGAACAGCGCGAGGCCGGCCACTTCGCCGCCTGGCGCGAAGCTGACCTGGCCAACTTCTGCGCGAAGGGGGTCTGACCTCATGATCGAATTTCCCGCGGTGTCCAAGGGGGACGGCCGCGGGGGATTGGTCCCCGTCCTTGGCAGCGATGCCAGGGGCGGCGGTTTTCTTTCTGACGCCATGGGAGCGATGCCGAGGAACGAAGGCGGGAATCCCAGGCTACCGGTTCCCGTGTGGCACCGGTCGAACCCTCGACCATCGTGCAGATTGATACCACGAAGGCGTGGTGAATCTTTCCACCGGCGCCTTTCGATTTGTTCCATAGGGCATAGGGGCTGTCCTGATTTGATCGGGACATTTTCGGGACAAATCCCGGACCTTCCCATCGGCGCCCAGGCGGGTTTCGCTGGAACCTGATGAATCAGCAGGTTGAACTGGGAGAAATCCCATTCGCAGCTCTCCGGCGCTTTCTTCTTGCCCGGGCCGGCGCCGCCGCAATGGTCCCTGCGCATGATCGATTTGCCCGGCCGCGAACTGCCCGAAGCGGTCGAATTCAAAACCGCGATCGGCAGGCTGTGCCAGTACTTCCTCGAGGGCCGAACCACCGCGGGAATCGGTTTGCGCGTTTTGGTCGCGATCCATAAGCTTCGCCCGGATCTGATCGGCGGGATTTCCTTCGCGGAGATTTCCGCCATGGCCGGATTCGGCCGAAGCGCCACGCACAACTTGTCGGAAGATTTCGAGAATTTCTTCCCGGTCGGGAAAATGCCCCTGGATCGATCAGCAAAAGCCCGACGTGCGTATCGCCTCAGCCATCACAGGAACGGCCAGGGGCCCGGATCCGGCCAGTTGAATCATCCCACAGCCGCCCCGCTTTGGTCGAAGGGGCAACGCTTCCCGGCCCCAATCCGCACTCGGGGATAGGCAGTAACCGAGGGTTGATCCCATCGTGGGGATGTTCAAGCTCGCGCCGTTAATCATGCGGTGCGCCCTCTGCCTCAATGATCGCGATCTCTGCGACTCCCACATCTACCCGAAGTTCACTTACAGGCGGATGAAAGAGCAGGGCGAAGGGAGTTTCCGTGTGTTTTCGACCTCAGGGGGAAAGTCCGAGGGAGAAATCTTGCAGGACGGTTTCAAAGAGAAGCTACTCTGCAAAGAATGCGAAGCCCGCTTCCAGAAATGGGAGGACTACTTCGCCCGGATCGTCCGCCAGAAGAAGCTTCTGGACTTCAAGCGCCCATCTGACGGCAAGAAGTGGGTACGTGTCGACGGCTTGGACTACGCCAAGATGAAGCTGTTTCTCCTCTCTATTCTATGGCGAACCCAGGTCTCGAAGAATCCACGGTTCAATCCGAGGCTGGGCGATAAGCATGAGCAAAGGCTGCGCGAAATGCTGCTCAACTGTGACCCGGGATGTTTTGAGGAATACGGATGTGTGGTAACGGTTCCGTTCGTCGAGCTTGCCGCGGGCGAATCCGAGGAAATGCGGCCCCCGGTGACAGTCACTCCTTCAAATGTGAGAAGGAAGGACGGTCTGCGCGTCGTCCCGATGCAGATTGACGGTGTGCTTTTCCAGTATGTCGTTGGCGCTCTTGATGTCGTGAAGCGCAGCGTCTTTTGCCGTGTATTCCTGAAGCCTAACGGGGAATTGATCGTTGGCGTCGAAGAGCTCACCAAGATCGATTTCTTGAGAGATGCATGGGGCAGGACTCTCGGGTTTACTTGATTGTGACCTGCCCCCGACTCACAGCAGGGCCGCCTTGCCTGCACATTTCGACNNTAGAGCGGGGGGGGGGCGGCCGCCCAGCTTTTTGGTTGGCAGGTAACGCCCGCGAAGTAGAATCACCAATGTCACCGGGTCCTATTTCACCGGACTGAATTGATCCGAATGACCTAGGTTTCTTTGATCCATGCCTACACACAATGAGAACTTCCGCCTCCGGTATGGGAAACAAAGAAGGCGCGCCCGGCAGCTCTGATCGCGCGGTATGCCGATATCGGCTCTGCGCCACACCAATGAAAACCCTACTGTTCGCAATCGCCTCCGTATTCGTCGCNNCTCGTCGCGGCATGCACGATTACCCGCCCCGCGCATCTCTACGATCTCGACACTGGTGATGTTTTGGCCGCCGAGGTGGACACCCATGGAACAGGACACGGAGAAATCCGCGTTTTCCCTAAGGACGAAACCGTTTTGACCGGCGAATTCAGCGTTGTCCGTCAGGATATGCTCTTGTCCAGCCATGGACACGCCTCCGGTGAATTCGGCGGTCAATTTGGCTGGGCAACCGCACAGGGGTTTACGGTCACGCAGTCGCGGGCGGTAGTAGGTTCAGCGGTAGTTGCTGGCGGTGGCAAAGTGATTGATGTGCTTTTCCAGGTTGACTAGCTCACCGGTCATGGTGACGGCGTAGGTCGGGACAATAAGGGCCACAAGTATCGGTTGGAATTCTAGGTCATTCCATATCTTCGGTCAGCCGTCTTGCCCTCATGTTGCCTACGTTTCGGCATCGGTGAGCGCAGTCGGCGGTCTGTCCGTCCCCTTCGCCGGCCCATGGGCGGGAATCTGCCGAGCCTCACCGCAGGGGCGCCTTGCCGGAACGTTTCGTCTAGGCGGGGCGATCGGCACCGCGGGGCATAGGAGGACACGGCCGTTCTGAACCTGGGGCAGCGGAGCAAGTGCCAGTTATAGAGAAACATCAGTGACGATGTTACAGT
>PMBA01000468.1:0-257 GCA_003152795.1 Acidobacteriaceae bacterium
TCGGCCCAGAAAAAATCGTAGATCCGGTTCGCCGCCTCATCGAACCGATACGTTTCCAGCGATTCGTTCACATCTTTCGCCGCCCGGTTGAAGCGCGAAAGAATCCACCGGTCCTCAAGCGTCTCGGCGGAAAAACCGCAAACGCCTGATCCCGTCTGGTGACCGGCCTCTGCCCCGTCCAAGTCGGCCCCCACACCAGCCGCCCCCGGCCGCAGCCCCGGTTCCACTCGATCCACGTTCATGAACATGAACCGCGC
>PMBA01000468.1:289-5521 GCA_003152795.1 Acidobacteriaceae bacterium
TGGATGTAGACCTCGCGAAACGGCACGCTCGCCCGCAGCGCGTCTTCACCCGAGCCCGGACTCTCCCCCGGCTTGTGCGGCGGCATCATGAACCAGCATCCCAGCATGATCATCCGCGCCACCCAGAAAAACAGGATGTCGAAGCCCGTAATCATCAGCGCATTGGGATAGAACACTTCCTCGTCCCGCGTCTCCTCCGGCCACCCCAGCGTCGTGAACGGCAGCAGCCCCGACGAAAACCACGTATCCAGCACGTCCGTGTCCTGCTCCAGTTTCGTGCACCCGCACTGGCACGCCCGCGGAGCCTCCCGCGCCACCACCACCTTCTTGCACTCCCCGCAATACCACGCCGGTATCCGGTGCCCCCACCACAACTGCCGCGAGATGCACCAGTCGTGGATGTTGCCCATCCAGTTCAAATAAATCTGCCCGTAATTTTCCGGCGTGAACCGGATGTATCCCTTTTCCACCACCTCGATCGCGCGTTTCGCCAAGGGCGCAATCCTCACAAACCACTGCGTCGAGAGTCGCGGCTCCACAATCGTTCCCGAGCGGTCGCACTTCCCCAGCGCAATCGTGTAATCCTTCGTGCCCACCAGAAAGCCCTGCGCGCTCAGATCCTCCACCACCCGCTCGCGCGCCGCAAACCGGTCCAGCCCCGCGTACCGACCCGCATTCCCATTCATCTTCCCGTGCTCGTCAATCACCTCGATCTGCGGCAGGTTGTGCCGCAGCCCCGCCTCGAAATCATTCGGATCGTGCGCCGGCGTCACCTTCACCGCCCCCGTCCCGAACTCCGGCTGCGCCAGTTCGTCCGCGATGATCGGAATCTCCCGATTCATCAGCGGCAGCACCACATGCTTCCCCTGCAGATGCAGGTAGCGCTCGTCCTTTGGATTCACCGCGACCGCCGTGTCCCCCAGCATCGTCTCCGGACGCGTCGTCGCCACCGTAATAAATTCCTGCTCTCCCGCCTCTGCAGGACTGAAGACCGCAGACTGTGTGGTGACCGNNTCCTCGTGCTTCACTTCCAGATCCGAAATCGCCGTCCCGCAGTCCGAGCACCAGTTCACGATGTACTTCCCGCGATAAATCAGCCCATCTTCATACAGCCGCACGAACACTTCCTTCACCGCGTGCGACAGCTGCTCGTCCATCGTGAAGTACTCCCGCCCCCAATCCACCGACGCCCCCAGCCGCTTCATCTGGTCCAGAATCGCGCCGCCATAGTGCCGCTTCCATTCCCATACCCGCTCGATGAATTTCTCCCGCCCCAGTTCGCGCCGCTTCTTGCCCTCGCTCGCCAGCTGCCGCTCCACCATCATCTGCGTCGCAATGCCCGCATGATCCGTCCCCGGCAGCCACAGCGTCACATGCCCCCGCATCCGATGCCACCGCACGATGATGTCCATCTGCGTCTGGTTCAGCATGTGCCCCATGTGCAGCCGCCCCGTCACATTCGGAGGCGGCAACAACAGCGTAAACACCGGTCGCGAATCTCCCGCTCCCGGAGTCTCCACGTGAAACAGCTTCTCCTCCACCCAGTACTCCGCCCACCGCGTTTCAATCGCGCCCGGTTCGTAAGCTTTCGGTAATTCGTGAGGCATATTTTTCCTGACCGTGTAGGGACAGCCCGCCCGCAACCGTCCCAGCCAAGCAAAGCTCGGCACATCTCCAGCAGCAGCAGAGAATCTTCGATCTTACAGGCGCAAGAAAAGCAGGGTCAAACCCAGGGCGGGGTTATACGCATTGAGAGCAAAATGCTACACCCTCATTTGCCACGGAATTTGAACCGAGGAGGGAACGCTCGAACAGGTCAATGAGTGTAATCTGTTTTCGCCAGCCAGTGATAAGCTCGTGCCATGCACGCGATTAATCGGCTCGGAATTTTGGAGCGGTTAAAGACGTCTCCCTTTCCAAGCTGACCGACATGGGACCAAAGCACTGGACGGACGAGGAAGGACACAAGAGCCGCACTCGCAAGGTCGCGAACGCCTTGCCACCCGCTCGACCCCCGGCTTTCTCTGACTCAATTCACGAGCCGTTTTAGTTCACGGTTTGGGTCAATGCAGGCGACGTGCTCACAAGATTTGACGCGTCACCCTTATAGGTAGCTGTGATCAAGTCGCCTCCCGCCGGCAGCGTCGTCGTCGTGAGTGTGGCCGTGCCAGTCCCGTCCAGGCTCACCGCCCCGATGCCCGTTGTTCCGTTCCTGAAAGTCACGGTTCCGGTCGGCGTGTTCGGCCCCAATGAAACCACCTGTGCGGTAAACGTTACTGCCTGGCCATGTGTCGATGGATTCAGGCTCGAACCCAGGCTGGTTGTGGTCGCATACCTGTTCACCGTTTGTCTTAGTCTGCCGCCACTGGCCCGGTAATTCCCATCGCCAAGAAATAGTGCCTTAATGGAGTGCTCTCCCGCCTTAAGGGCCGAGGTGCTCAGTGTTGCCACTCCATTCGTGGTGCTGCCGCTTCCAAGCAACGCCGTCCCGTCATAGAAGTTAACTGTTTCCCCGTCCGGAACCGACATGCCACTCCAGGTGGTAGTCGAGGTGAACGTCACCAATTGCCCGACAAACGAGGGGTTGGCTGACGTCCCCACCACCGTCTGGGTAACGGCCGGGAGATTGCGCACTTGCTGGTTCAGAACAGGCGATGAGCTGCCAAGATTGTTGCTGTCGCCGGAGTAAATCGCGGTGATGGGGCGCGTCCCCGCCGTTGAGTACGTCGTGCCGCAGGTCGCCTGACTGCCAGCCACCGGCACGATGCAGAGGACGGTTGCCCTTTGCTTGAAGGTCACAGTGCCGGTCACGGCTCCGCCATATTGCGAAGTTACAATGGCGGTGAAAGTAACCGTCTGATTTAAGTATGACGGATTGACACTCGAAACCAAGTTTGTGGTCGTCGTCTCCGGGTTCACGGTGACCGACACGTTGGTGGAGTGCGTGGCTGTGCCTTCAGTCCCGGTTACTGTAACCGTGTAGTTGCCGGGTGTCGCCGACCCAGCATTGACCGTAAGAGTTGAACCGGCGCCGGCCGTGACCGACGTTGGGTTGAGCGAGGCGGTCGGGCCCGCGGGCGAGACCAAGGCTGACAGGCTAACCGTGGCAGCGTTCCCAGTCGTTACCGCAGTTGAAATCGCGCTGGCACCGCTTCCACCGAAATTGATGCTTAGACTGGTGGGCGACGCGCCGATGCTGAAGTCATTCGCTACAACGGTAAGCGCCACGGTGGTGGAGTGCGTATTGGAGCCCTCGGTTCCAGTTATGGTGAGGGTGTAGTTGCCAGGGGCAGCAGTGCCTGCGTTCACGGTCAGGATCGAGCTCTGACCGGCTGTGACCGATGCCGGGAGTACCGAGCCGGTCGCGCCGGTTGGTACGCCCGATAGGGCGAGCGAAACGGTTGCTGCCGAGCCGGAAGCTAACGCGGTAGAAATCGTGCTGCTGCCGGCTGAGCCTTGGGCGAGGCCGAGGGCGGTCGGAAATGCGCTGATGCTGAAGTCGTTGTTATTCGGGTAGGTGATGGGCGGAATAATGCAATTATTTTGCGCGTTCGAAAACTCGTACTGAAGCACGTAGGTTTGACCGTCATTACCGGCGAAGGTGCCCTGTTGGCCGTTGCAGATGTCTCCGATTTCGCCGTTTGTGTTGTCGTACCAGGCAAGCGGAGGCCCGTTTGTGATGGCTAATCCCACCTCCGCATCGGTAATTGTTTCTGTAAGCTCATGACTTGCGACCGACGTGTAATTGCCAAAGGTCGTGGAGTTACCGCAACCCGTTGCGCAACCACTGCCAGCCTGCATGTCGGGGTGTACGCCGTAGTAGAATTCATCGAGACCGCCGCCAGCCGCTACCGTTCCGTGATACGCGCAGAAACCGCCGGAGACGCAGCTCGATGAGCTACCTTGCGTGATCGTGATCCCAGGTGGGAAGAAGACGGCATAAATGGTGGTAGGGTTCCCTTCAGCATCCTCCGCGGGCGCAGGAAGATGGCCGGCTCTGATCTGATCCGTCAGTTCGGTCTGGATTTGGGAGTCGTCGACGGTGCTGGAAGTTACGCTGGGCGTGATCGTAACTTGCTGTTGAAAGCTGCCATTTTCGATGTGCTGGTTTGTCTTTGTGCCGCCGACGTCCACGGTGTTGTATTCGCTGTCCAGCCAATTGGTATACGAACTTGTCAGCAATTGCCCGTAGAACGTTGCCATGGACGGGGTACCGGTGCCTGAGACTTGAGACAGATAGGAGCCACTGCCCCACAAGACCTGAATAATTTGAGCGCTGCCAACAACCCGCCCGCCATAGTAGGTAAGGTGCGCACCAGCAGGGGCGCTTTCGCGGACCGGGCCCTTCTTGGTCCTCACCGGGACGTCGTGCTTCAAGCGCATCTTGTAAACTCTGACCGTTCCTTTGGGCGCCATTTCCGCGGAGTTGCCCGCCTGCATTTGCGTGCCGTTGTCACCGTCATTGGCCGATTGGGCCAGAGTCTTGTCAGCAGCGGAAGCGAGCATTGCCAAGGCGATTGCGCCGGTGGCGACGAAGTGTTTGAAGAGATGGGTCATGGCTGTCCTGGGCGGTGCCGTGTAGCAATCGAGTGGCGGAACCTTGGCTGGAGATAGTCGCTCAGTGTGAACCATCCGGTGTATCGGGGCCACTGGGTGTCGTTTCACACCAACCAAAGTTCCCGAACAATAGCCGGGCCTCGGGAAGATGTCAAGGGGAATTCGGGGGTGCGAGACGGTAGTCACTGCTGCTACCCCGAATAAGAAATTCGGGACCATCGGAGCCGCGCTCGACGGCTCGCGGCTTATGAAGTCACTCGATGCGGCCTATCCCAAGCTGTTCGGCGGGGTTGGAGGCGCGGATGACAAGCTCACCGGTGCAACCGACGAACTTCTTCGCCAACTCAAGTTACTGGGGCGGGTGGGCCACATTACGGGAAGTCAAACCGGGGCTGACTGTTTGAATGTTGACAAACTCCGGGCGCGCCACTTCTCGCGCTTTTCGAGAAGTGGCCCGCTCAACTGCCGCCACCGAACTTACGCCGCCCCGCCCCCGAAACCGGCCCCCGGCCTTTTTTTCATCACATATTTCCTGTACCCCCATCACAGACCTGCACCGTAATCGGTGCCAATATCTCCCAATAGTGCAGCATCGAAAACTGCGCCCGTCTCCAGAGACGGACCCATATCCCGCCAACCCATTTTCGGCGGCTCTTTGACAATCCGTAGAAGTCA
>PMBA01000005.1 GCA_003152795.1 Acidobacteriaceae bacterium
TCGACACCGAAGGAGTTAGTCCGGCGTGCCTTCACCAATGGACTTCGACGGAGTCCCTTTCTTGTAGCCGCTGACCATTCCGATTGGTACGCACACTGAGTCAGCGTGATCGCCAATGATCTCCTCCAACCCCTTTCCGGACCATGACACGATAGAGCGGATGGGATAGCAGGAGAACAGCGGTACTCTGAATTTCGTTGGCCCGGCGTTTACGATTTCCAACTTCACCTTTTTCGAGCAACACGGCAAGAGGAGCGGGTTCCGAGCGAGTCTTCCTTCATCGCCAATATCGTTATTCTGCAAGGAAATCTCGTGAGATCAATTCGTTTTATTCGCTTGACCGCAGTGGTGACCGGGATCGATACTGTGGCGACTTTTGTGAGAGGTTGCGAGTTGTGAAGAAGGTGTGCAACAAACTTCCGTTCCTCCACAGGCTGCGCTATCGTGGAGTTCCGCGCCCCATACACTAATCGGCTCTCCGCAAAAGTGAATCCATACCGACGTCGTCCTCGTGTGTTGATTGATAAATGACGGCATGTGCAATCCATTGCAGTACTGCAGCGATCATTTCCACATCCAAAGGTGAGTATGAATCGATATCTGCGCCAGTTGCCGCTTGGTTTACTGATTAGCCTGCCATTGCTCATGGTGATCGCTCACGCCCAGACAATGCCAACGCGCATTACGCAGAAAATTGACGATAATGCGCGTACTACGATCCCAGGAACGACTCATCCCGCGGTGAGGATTTCCCGAGACTTGGGCGCGTTGAGCGGCGACCATCCCCTGCGGCGGATGATGCTCGTGCTGAAGAACAGCGAGCAACAGCAAACTGCGTTGCAGCGATTGCTCGACAGTCAACAGAACAAGAATTCGCCGAACTATCACAAATGGTTGAAGCCAGCGGACTACGCGACTCGATTTGGTCCCTCGGACGAAGACCTTGCGCAGGTGGTGGGATGGCTCGGGAAACAAGGGTTTGAGATCGGCAACGTCCCCGAAGGCCGTCAGTGGATCGAATTCTCCGGGACAGAGAAGCACGTGGAGCGGGCCTTCCGCACGTCCATCCATGCCTTGGAGCACAATGGCGAGAGGCATGTTGGCAACACAAGTGATGTTTCCCTGCCTACGGCGCTGATGCCCGTGGTGAGCGGCGTGCTCTCACTGCACGATTATCGCAAGCAGCCGACGCTGGTGAACTACAAAGTGGCGCGAAACAGCCAGAACAAACTACTGCCGGTCGATCCTAATTGGACTTATATCGACGACTCGGGCAACATTTCCTACTACGTCGCGCCCGAGGACTTCCAGAAGATTTATGACGTTTCGCCTCTTCTGAATACCGGAAATGACGGCACGGGCGTTTCGATTGCAGTAATCGGACGCAGCGATATTAATCTGACCGACGTGCAGGCGTTCCGAAACATATTTGGACTGCCAGAGAACGATCCAAACTTCATTGTAAGCGGGGCCGATCCGGGGGTCACCTTCGGGGGAGATATGGTTGAATCCTCACTCGATGTGGAATGGTCAGGCGCGGCGGCGCCTGGCGCAACGATCAACTTTGTGGTCGCAGGGAGCACGGACGTTACGGACGGAATCGATCTGGCTGCCGCATACGCCGTCGATCACGTGATCTCGCCGATCATCACGTCAAGCTATGGCCTCTGCGAAGGCCTTTTGGGGGCGACCGGAAATCAGTTTTACAACGCTATCTGGGAGCAGGCCGCAGCCGAAGGCATAACCGTGTTTGTCTCCGCCGGTGACGCAGGCGCTGCGCAGTGCGATGGAAATCTGCAGCAAGCTGGCTACGAGCCACAGGGGCCGGCGCTAAACGGGCCAACCATCAACGGTACGTCTTCGACCCCCTATAACATTTCTATCGGTGGGACGCAGTTCAACGAAGGTGTGAATGTTGCCACGTACTGGTCCTTGAATGACGATACCGTGCAGGGTTCCGCATACGGATATATCCCGGAACAGATCTGGAACCTGAGTTGCGATCCAACGCTTCCGCCAGAAGGCGGCAACTGCTCGTACGGGCAAACCAATTACAACCTGGCGGGAGGTGGCGGCGGACCTAGCAACTGCACGACCGGGACCTGGGACGGTGCGGAAACAGTGACCTGTAGCGGTGGTTATCCGAAACCCTCGTGGCAAACCGGGCTGGGAGTTCCGAAAGATGGAAAGCGCGACACCCCTGACCTGTCATTGAATGCCTCACCGGTTGACGATGGCTACGCGTTTTGTGTGATGAGCTCCTGCCAGACGACAATCTTCAATAATCAGACAATCCTGGAACAGGCGGCGATTGCCGGAGGAACTTCAGTTTCAACTCCCGCGATGGCCGGACTCATGGCCCTGGTGGAGCAGAAGAACGGCACCTTCCTCGGGCAAGCCAACTATGTTTTCTACAAACTGGCGGCTCTGGATAACCGGAATGCTTGCAACTCCAGCAAACGTACTCACCCCTCCAAATCAAACTCATGCATCTTCAACGATGTTACCGACGGGAATAATGGCGTGCCGGGACTGCCAGGCTACCGGACAACGTCGGCTGAATGGAGCGCAGGCAAGGGCTACGATATGGCGTCTGGCCTGGGAAGCGTGAATGCCGCCAACCTGGTTGCCAACTGGAGCAAGGTCGCTTTCCAAGGTTCGTCGACTACGATCATTGACAGCACGACCAGGATCGCGCACGGCCAGCCATTGACGGTGAAGGTTTCAGTCGCAGCAGTTGATGGAGGCGGTTCTACACCAAGTGGCGATTTCTCACTAATGACAAGTAAATACGGTGCGGTTGGTCAGGGCACGCTCGACGTCAGCGGCACTTTCTCGGGAGCATTTAACAGCCTTCCCGGGGGAACCTATGCGCTCACTGCGCAGTATGCCGGGGATGGGAACCTTGGTGGCAGCACGTCGGCGCCAGTTAAGCTGACGGTGACACCCGAAGACAGCGCGGTTTCATTCCGGCTTTATGTCGACAATTTCGGGCAATTAACACCCCTGAACTCATCGACCACCTTTGGATCGACGATCGCCGTGGTTATCAATGTCACGTCCAACTCCGGACACGGTTCGCCGACGGGGTCGGTAAACATCGTGGCGAATAAAGACACGATCCTGTCAACAGCTCCACTCAACGAGGATGGTACGGCGCTCGTGCTATCTGGCGCAGGATACCCATTCTCGCTTCCAGCAGGCACGCACAACGTATCCGTTCAATACTCAGGGGATAACAGTTTTTCGGCGAGCACTTCGGCGCAAACCCGCTACACGCTTCTGAAGGGGCTGACGGAGACTTTCGCACGTTCGAGCCTGGGTGGGAGCGAAGGACAGGTAGCCGTAGGCCAGCCCGTCATTCTTATGGCGACAGTTGCCTATGACGGCACTCCGCACGCGACTGGCACTTTGCAATTCTTCGACAACGGCTCTCCGTTGAGTGGTCCGCTTCCGATTGCCTATAACGGTCCCATCGGTGTGGGGTACGCCCAGGCAATCTATACCAGCACTTTCACAACGACCGGGAATCACGTGATTACCGCGGGCTACAGCGGGGATGCCAAGTACCAACCGGTAGATCCGACTGGGCCCAATGCTGTCTCGTTTGCCACCATCACCGTGGACGCAAACAGCGGCGCAAGCTCGGTGGTAAAGATTTCGCAGATTCCGGGCACCATTTATTTCGGGCAAGGCCTGAGTTACGTCGTCAACGTGGCTCCGACAACGGAAGCTGGACCAATGCCAACTGGCCAGGTTTGGGTCTACAGCGATGGCAATATATCCGGCATGGGGACTCTCGCCAATGGCCAGGTCACCATCGCAGAGCCTCAACTGGGCGCAGGGATCTGTAAGGTTTACGCGTACTATCTGGGTGATTCGACCTATGCCGCAAGTACCAGCCAAATCATCACCACGAAGGTCCTCCGCCGCACTCCGGTCGTTACTCTTACAACTCCCGATGCGCATGTGTTCCCGGGAGCCGAGACCAGTCTGAATTTCGTGGCGCAAGCCTATGTTTATAACCAGTACGGAGCGATCGCTCCGTCAGGGACGGTAGAGTTTCTGGATTCCGTAAATGGCGGGTCGCCGCAATCACTGGGGACGTATAACCTCGTCGGTTTGAATATCAATAGTGGTTGGAGCGAACGAGTGATCCTCCCCAAGGGCACGAACATAGTGACCGCCAGGTACTCGGGCGATGATTACTTCAACCCGACGCCCACGGCTGCAGTCACGGTCGTGGTCTCGTCAACACAGCGACCGTGACGACTTGGCCAGCAGCGGAAACGCCCCAGACTCCGTTTGAAGTCATGGGGCGCTTTCGTTGAACAGCCCTCCCCCGAAAACTGCTCGATTCCAACGTAAGCTCTACGCCTACTTTCGTGAATGGCTCCCGCGTGCCACATGAAGGCACTGTTTGGCTAATGTGGGATTCGACCTCATTCACCTGCCGCATCCGACGATAGTTGAAGTTCTCAGCCGCGCCTGCAAAACTAAGGAAATGGGCCGCTTCGCCTCAACCGTTGCATTCTACGCCCGCTACCGGGAGCCCTATCCGCCAGAATTTTTCCAGAAGGTTGCGGAGGAGATAGGCCTGCGTGGCAATGAGGCCTTGCTCGATGTTGGCTGCGGACCCGGCATGCTGGCAATTGGTTTCGCGCCCTTTGTCGGAGGCTGCACCGGCCTCGACCCAGAACCCCTAATGATCGCGGCGGCGACGGGTGCAGCAGCGGACGCACGGGTTGCAATTTCCCTGATCGA
>PMBA01000299.1:0-233 GCA_003152795.1 Acidobacteriaceae bacterium
GGCCGAGCCTTCGATGTGGGAGAAACTTTTTCCGGCGTCGATTACAACGTCGGCCTGGAGGCGGTCGAAGAGATGCGGGCGCTGCTGCCGGCCGGGGTCTCGATGAGCGAATTCGCGCTGCGCTGGATCCTCATGTTTGACGCGGTGACCTGCGCCATCCCCGGCGGCAAGCGGGCGGAGCAGGTAGCGGACAACTGCCGCGCTTCGGATCTGCCTCCCCTCAGCCACGAGGC
>PMBA01000299.1:243-7122 GCA_003152795.1 Acidobacteriaceae bacterium
AACATCTTCCCCGGAGGTCTCGAACATGCTCGTGCAGGACGCCCAACGCGAAGTGCGAACTGTCTTTGTGGGCGGCTTTTGGGGGCAACTTGTCGCGTCCGCATTCTGGTTGACGTCGGCTGCTCTTGGAACCTGGGTTACTCCGCGTGCCGCGATTTTTACACTGGTAGTCACGGGTGTTTTCATCTTCCCAGTCACGCAATTGCTTCTGCGTTTAACCGGCAGGCCTGCATCTCTGGCGAGCGCCAACCCATTGGGGAATCTTGCCATGCAGATCGCGTTCACGCTGCCGCTGTCCATGCTTCTGCTCGTCCCGGTAACCGTTTTTCGTTTGCACTGGTTTTATCCCGCGTTAATGATCCTGGTCGGAGCCCACTATCTTCCTTTTACTTTCCTCTATGGCATGCGCATGTTCATTCCCTTATGCGCGATTTTCGTCGGCGGCGGGGTGATCATTGCCCTTTACTTTCCTGGATCATTCAGCCTGGGTGGTTGGATTGGTGGCTTGACCCTGTTCATTTTTGCCTGGCTTGGGCGTGCTTCGGTTCAGGCTGAAGGCGGCGGTAAAACGTAAGGAAACGCCGTCGGGACGCGCGCGGGCCCTGGCGCTCTCTCAGTCAACGCCAGCCGCGACTACAGACCTGGGTCAGGAAATGCGCGCTGCGCCCCACCCGCCAGGAGGTCGAGTGGAACACAGCGCGCAAACGGGGCCTGGTAGCGCCCGTTAGCCCTGCGGCGGATGCAACACGCGGAACGTGCTGCCTCCCTGTGACCACACCAGCACCAGCGCATCCTGGCCGTTCGGCACGCCCGATAACGCCTGGGCCGCGTCGGACAAGGATTTCACTGGGTGCCGGTTTACTTCCATGATGACGTCCCCACGCTGCAAGCCCGCATTATCAGCCGGGCTGCCGGGTTGCACGTCCTCCACCAGAGCGCCATGCACGGACCCTTGCGCCTGGACTTCATTCCGCAGGTCCGGAGTCAAGTCCGCAAGCCTCAGCCCCCAGCGCCCTTTCCCGTGTTCGCCTGCGGCGGTTTCGATGCCTTTGCCGTTGCCCAGCGCTTCCAGCGTCACCGCGATGCTCTCCGGTTTGCTGTCACGCACGACTCGCAGATGGACCGTGTCGCCCGGCCGCTTTTGTCCGACCAGCATTTGCAACTGACCGGCGTCGGCCACAGGCTTTCCGTCGAGTTCGGTAATCACGTCTCCGGTTTGCAGACCCGCCTTCGCCCCCGGCGCATCCGGCTCAACCTCGCTGATCAAGGCTCCCTCGGCTTTGTTCATCTGAAAGAACTTCGCGTTGTCGGGAGTAATGTCGGCGATCTGAATTCCGATAAACGCGTGGGTTACTTTGCCGTCGCGGATCAATGTCTCGACCGTAGGCTGGACAATCTGCGCCGGAATCGCGAAGCCCATTCCCGAGAACGATCCCGACGATGAAATCAGGAAGGTATTGATCCCGATCAGTTCGCCGCGCGCGTCGACCAGCGCTCCGCCGGAGTTGCCGGGATTAATGGCAGCGTCGGTCTGGATGAACTCGCCCGGCTTGCGCCGATCACTGGCGTCAGGATTGGGACGGTTCAGCGCGCTGATAATGCCGCGCGTTACCGTGAAGCGGAACCCGTACGGATTCCCGAAAGCCAGCACCGTCTGTCCCGGACGCAGGCTGGCCGAGTTACCCCAGGGCACGCTCGGCAGATTGGTTCCATTCACCTTGATCACCGCCAGATCCGTCAAAGGATCGGCGCCCACCAGTTTCGCCGCTAGAACTTCCCGGTTACTCATGGTGACGCGAATATCGACGGCTCCGTCAATCACGTGATTGTTGGTAACGATGTAGCCGTCGGGAGAGATGATCACACCGCTGCCCAGCCCATGTTCCATCTTGTTCTGAGGCTGCGACGGCACGTTGAACTGACGGCCGAATGGATTGCCCGGGCCAAAGAATTGCTGCATGTCGGGCATTCCTTCCGCGCCATTCTGCCGCGGGTTGGACTTCGACACTACCGTGACATTCACCACCGCCGGTGTCACTCGTGCCGCCAGAGTTTCCATGGCGCGGTCAAGCGTGAGCAATGCCGCCACACTGTTGTCATCGAGCGCCGCCGCAGCCGGAGCCGCCACCGCCGCCTTTGCAGACTTCGTGAAGTTGAAGGTCGCCACGGTCCCGACTGCCACCACCGCAATCAGGGCCACCACCAGACGCCTTGCCGCCACTGCCCTACATCGTTCCATCCACATCTTCATCTCTTTTCTCCTTGTAATTCACCATCGTGTACAACTAATTATCTAGTTGTTATCCGCAAAAAAATTTGCCGCGCTAGGTCTTATTGGCCACCGGCACTCCCGCCCATTGCTCGCGCACCGGACTGACCAGAATCACGCGCCACACCTGTACGTTCCACACCGATGAGTCTGAAGTCGTATACCGGGTCGCTTCAATCAAGACCAGGGTTCGAACTTGCGGCACGGCCTGCTGGTCCGCACTTACGCTTGCCTCAAGCACTCGCGCGCGCGGCGATGGCGCGTTCCATCGGGCGTCCTCTGCCTGGGCATGAGCAAGCTGGCGTCCGGCAACAGGCTTTGGACGTGGAGTGCGGCGACGGGCGTATTGCGCGTCCAGCCGGGCAGGTGTGCCCGGCCCTCCAGCAGACACAGGTTGGCTGACTGCAGCCGAGTGCGCAGGAAACGAATTACCGGCCAACGTGCCGCGGTCGAACGCGACCACCTGCGGGGCGTGCGGCAGGGCCAAAAGGCAGATTACTGAAAACGCGCCAACCATCGCCAACGCAGGCTTCCAGACGCGCGTGGCCACGGGCCGGTTTGTGTCGAGGATGCGCGCCAGCCGCAGCGCCGCCTCGCGTGCCCGATGGACGGCCGCCTGGGCCATCGACCATCGTGGGTGCGACATGCGGTGCGCGAGACGATGCGCCAGACTCTTTTCCAGGAGCGAGACCAGACAAGTAGCGTATCCGCGCGGGTTGGCGGTTTCGGCCAGCACGGCGTCGTCACAAGCCATCTCGCGTTCGATCGACAGGCGATTTTCGATCCACCACACCGCGGGATGAAAGAAGAAGAGGGCGCGCACGATCTTCTGGATGAGATTTGTCCAGTCATCCCGGCGCCGCAGGTGCGCGAATTCGTGCAGCAGGATGACGTTGAGATCGCTGGGCGGCAGTTCGCGCAGCACCCAGGCCGGAAGAACAATTGTTCTCTTGAAGAATCCGATGGCGGCCGGGACACGCACGCACTCCGACGTAGTTACTGTTACCCGCCCTGACCTGCCAATTGCGTCCACCGTTCTGCGTACAAGCGGATCGAGATCGGCCGGGTCGATTTCCGCGCAACTTCGCCGCAGTTGTCGCAGGCGGCAAAGCCCAGCCACTAAAGGCAGCATCGCCGCGCCCGCGCCCAATGCCCAGCCCAGGAAGGCAAACAGTCCCCAACGGGCGGGGATGGTGATCGCCGGCCTCATGCTTCCCCATGACGACCCCGACGACTTAAGCGATGACATCCCCGCCACCAACAGGATCCGCCCTTCGCCAAAACTGCCCAGCACCGGCAGCGCAGCCACGGTCAGCAACGCCAGGAACCACACCGCAAACCGGGTTCCCGAATTTTGCCTTGGCAAGACTCGCAGTAATGCCCAGGCAAAAAATGCGACCAGGAATCCTTCCGGAAGCGCGTTGAGTATGCGCTCCATCGCGACCTGCGCCACGTCCTGCACGGGTAGCCCGGTCATTTCGCGCCACTCCGCGTAGTGTCCGTCTGAAGCGAGTCTTTTGAATCCAGCATCTGCCGGAGGCGGCTCAGTTCCTCCGGCTCGATGCCCTGGTCCTCAAGGAGGTTTAAGACCAGCTGCTCGTGAGAGTTCTTGAAAAACCGGCTCACCAGATTTCGAATTTCCGAACGCGTCGCCTCTTTTTTTCCCACCAGCGGCGTATACACATGCGCTCGCCCATCCTTCAGGTGTTTCAGATATCCCTTCCGCTCCAGAACACGGATCGTAGTGAGCACGGAGTTGTAGGCCAGAACAGGCTTTTGAGTAATAGAATCAAGTACTTGCTGGACAGTACCCGACCCTTTGCCCCAGAGCACATTCATGATCCGCAACTCGGCTTCGGTCAACGTTTCCGATTGTCTCGGCGGCACCGGATGCCCTCCTGCACCTTAGACGCCCCACGCGGCGAAAGGTAACTAATCTTTTAGTTGCAAGGATAAGAAAGAGGGTTGCTTGGCGTGGGAAAAGACGGAATAGGGCGCGTCGGGCGGTTCGAACGCCCCGCGGACGGCTGGGCAACGAAGGGCTGACTACAAGATCACAGGTGGGACTGGAGCGGCTCAGTGCCCGCCAAATGAGAGGCTTACATCTTCGACCGTCCGCGACCGGCCGGCGGCATACACCCATTTTTTGACCGCGACTGCGGCCGCATCGCCGAGAATCGGATTGCCTCCGAGCAACTCGACATGCTCCACGTTGCCTTTCGCCGAAATGGATACCCGCAAGCGCACCGTTCCGCCAATGTTGAGTCGGCTCAGCGTCTCCGGATAATCCGGCTCGACACGCGTTAACAGCTTTCTTTCGGCACTTGTGCCGGGCGCGTCGATGGCGAGTGTCTTCACACCTTCCGCGCTGGCGGCGCTGCTCACATATCCAATCGCACCTCGGGTGCGGGCTACGTAGGCCACGACCTCGGCATCCGATCCCAGCGCTTTCGGCATGGAGCCTCTGCCCGTGAACACCAGCGTGCGGTAGTACGTTTGCAGATCGTCTTCGCTAAGGCCAAGGTACTCCTGCCGGAAGGCGGCGTGCACCGGCCCATCCTTCCCGAGCACCGGTTCGACGTGGGTACCGTCCGCGAGCAAGATTTTCTCCTCCAGAAACACGCGTTTCAGATCGGCTGCGGAGATTGCATCTGCCTTCACACTTGGATTGGCAATCACCTTGACTTCGCCCGCAAGTGAATCCACGGCGGCGAAGATCAGCAGCCCGGCGGCGACAAGAAGCGTTCTCGGACATTTCATCGCGTTCTCCTTCGCCTCCCTTCCTGCGCCTAGAAATTAATTCCGGTCTTGACCACCAGAGCATTCGTGTTGGGCTTGAAACCCTGGGGGTTCACTTGCGGGTAGAACCCGTCCGGGTAGGTGCTGGCCCCATAGCCGTCCATGAAGTGACCCTCTATCTTTATGTTCCAGAATTTTTTCAGGTCGAAACGCGCGGAGATAACTTTGTCGTAGATGTGATTGGCGGGCAGGCTGGTGTCGGTTTGGGGCGGGAACAGCGGAGCGAGAGGGCCTGTTGTTACGCTGGTTACCGAGTAGCGAGAGTAGTAGGAGCCAAGCGCAAGCCGTTTCATAACCCGGTAAGTTCCCGAGACGTACCAACCGCGCACATCGGTTACGTTCTCGAACAGGAGTGTAACGCCGCTGTCATCCCGCTCATCGTGCAGAAAGCGGCGATACTCCATATCGATCCGCAGTTTCCCCGCGATGTGCTCAGCATAGAATTGGTTGGTCCAATCCGCCTTCGAATGCCCGGACTCAGGAAGTAACCCGGCGTCCGGGTTGAAGGGATTGATGAATGTCCCCTTGCCAGTAAGGTCTTCATTCATCCGGGATGCTCCGATCAGCAGACCCTTCAGCGGAGTGTGCCATCGGAGATCGCCGCCGTACTGTAGCCCCCCATAGCTCGAGTAGTAGAGTTTATACGAGGAGGCAAGGTACTCGTAGCCGTTGTAGATGCTGTCACTGCGATGCCCGGCATAGGCCGTGTAGACGATGTCGCCGAGACCGTGCCGGAGCGGCACCGTTCCGTAAACATCGCCGCCCAGGTGAGCAATCGCGGCATCGCGGAGATCCGTCGGATAAACACTCTGCGGAAGCAGCGCAAACGTGCGCAGGAAGTCCAGGTCCTGGGTATCCGTATACAGTCCGAGGGTGGTTTTAACTTTGCCGCCGCGAACTCCGAACCAGTTCTTGAAGCGGTAATCCACAACCGCCCAGTCCAAAGAAGGATGGTACCGTCCGAATTGGCCAAGGTTGCGATCGTAGACCTGCGCTCCGACCCGTAGCTTATCCGTAATGCTGGTGGATACATTGAGGCCGAAGTCGGTGAAGGCACCGCTCCCCTGACTGGTGTTCATGGTCAGCCAATTGTTGGTGTTGGTGTAGACAAATCCCTGCGATGCGAATCCGTGGACTTGCACTTCGCGGTCAAACAGTTTGAAATCTTGAGCCTGTACGGTGAATTGCCCGGCGCAAAGGCAGGCTAGGACGATTTCGACGATGGGCCGACGCATGCGGTCTCCCTGATGACTTGACAGAGAGCACATCGGCCAAATCAGACGTACTATTTAGAGCGTATCCCTGTGAATGACAGACCACAAGAGCACCAAAGGTCTGTAGGCACGCGATCTCGCCAGACCCACTCTCCGCGAAGCTACGCTGTCTTCGCGGACCGGCCTCCATCGCGGTGCCATTTCTTGGTCATAGTCGATTTGAGTAAAACACTTTGAAGCGAACCATGAAACTTGAGCGATGCAACTGACGACCGTGGCGAAAATAAAATAATTGGAGATTTTATGTTCGCGCTCTGGGTACATGTTGCAGAAAAGGCTAGCAGAGTCCGCAGGCGGGACAAAGCGCTTTAGTTCCTTGCAGGTGGCTTCGAGCCGGGCCTAGGTCGAGCAACTCGCTTGTCGTATCCTGTCGCTAACCCATGATTGCGAACCCATGACTGCCAACCCATGACTGTCGCCATCCGAGCCACCGAACCGCGCGATCTCGCCACACTCTCTCAATTCCTCGTGCGCATCTACCAGTTCGAACCGGCGGACCATCACGCGAATCCACAATTACTGGAGTGGAAATACCTG
>PMBA01000247.1 GCA_003152795.1 Acidobacteriaceae bacterium
AGGAAACATCTCAGTTGGCGCATCATAATAACTCCGTTCTGCACACGTCGTAGCAGAAGATTCTTGTCAGATTTTGTACAGCGTCGAAACTGGGGGAGTTGCCTTGCAATTTCTTTACGCCACGGTGGCAGGTGCATTTTCTGTCTCTGCGCATTTGTTTACCGATGGCTTCAAAGCCGTCTCGACTGCCTGGCGTGCAATCTTCACCATGGCATTGTTGTTAAGCGTCGAGTTGATGATCTGTGTGGTATTCGCCAGAATGAGCCCTTCCACTCCGGTCTCCATCTCGGGCACGATATCCGAGTAGTGCAGGGTCGGAACCGGCTGTACGAAGCGCTCCCGGAAGGTAAAGCGCTTCTCCACATCGCGATCCTGAAAATCCGGGATCACCCGCAGCAGGTGTTCCCGAAACTGTGCCCAGATCGCGTCGTCCCCGGCTTCAAAGAGCGGATCGCCCGGCGACGTGTATTTCGGAAGGTAGACGAGATGGCGTCCTTGCGTTTCTTCGGTCGAAATCAAATTCGTCATTTCAATGATTCCGGTGAATGGAACGTCTTCATGGGCAAGATTCGTCACGTAGAAGGGACTGAGCCGGCGTTTAAGCACCAGAACGACGCACACGATTCCCAGGTAGGTCACCGCATTCAGCTTCTGCACATAGTGGGCGTTCAACCCTGGCGTAATTGCGGCCAGCGGCCGGTTTGGAATCGTTGCGATGACCCGGTCGAAGCGCAGCCGCTGACCATTCACCTCGAGGTCAACGCCGCCGCCTTCCGCTGAAATCTGCCTTACGGGAGCGCTCGTAACCAGGGAGCCGCCCATTCCCTCAACCGCCTCCAGCAGACGGTTGAACACCGTGCGATAGCCGCCCTGCACATATCCGAGGCGTTCCTGCTGGCTGCTGCTCTTATCCCTCGTCGAATAGAGGCGGGTTATGGTTGCCCAGATAAACGCCGCCGATGCCTGCTCGCGACAGCCTCCAAGCTTGCATTTGAGCAACGGACCCCACATCTTCTGGTAATTCTTCTCGCCAAACACTCGCGTCAGCCACTGCGTGGCCAGTTCTGCTTCCAGAGTCCGCCCATCTTTAATCCGGCAGGCATATAGGATTCCCGCGGCCAAGCGCGCTTTTTGCCAAAGTCCAAGCGGGCGAAACCTTAAGAAGTCCAGGCTGCTGCTCATCGAGTAAAGCTTCTCGTCGGCGAAAAAGCCGACCTTGGTTGGCGTCCATCTCAACTTGGAGGTTAAGCCCAGATCGTCGATCAACTGCAGCAAAGGACCGTCGGAGGTAAGAATGCAGTGGTAAAACTTGTCCCACCAGAAGGCGCCGAAATCGAAGTAGGTGGCCAGCCCACCCATCTGCGGCTGTGCCTCAAACAGCGTGACTCGAGCCCCGGCCCGCAACAGGTAGAAGGCAGACGTCAGGCCGGTAATCCCGCCGCCGAGGATTGCTACTTCCAGAGGTTCGCGATTAGATTTCAATATCATTGGTCTTCTTAATTAACTGTTCGCAATCAGGACCACACCGGCGCTGATGATAGCCACCGCGATCCACCGCATCCCGTCTACTCGCTCGCGAAAAACCACGGCGGACAGGAAGTTGACGAGAATGTATCCGATACTCAGCAGGGGATACGCGTAAGAGAGTTGCAGTTTCTGTAACCCCAACAGCCACAATGCGGTCGCTATAACAAACGAAATACCCCACAACCAGATCCACCCCTGCTGTGCTACCCCGAGCGCCAGCTGCAAAACGTTGCCGGATGTTGCCATTTGTTTGCGCTTAAGTCCATTCAGGCCTTGCTTCAGGAACACCTGCGCCACGGCACTGAGGGTCACGCTAATCCAGATCATCGCTCTCGGATTCATGCGCGCTCCTTTCCTGACTTGCGGTTCAGTACAACCATCCCAACCACAATCAGGGCGACGCCGAGGGCGCGTTTTATCGAGATCATTTCGCCAAACAGCACTGCGCTCGCCGCAACTACCAGCACATAGTTCACACTCGACAGGGGGAAGAGGAAACTGATGTCCTTTTGCGAGACGGCGATCATCCAACACACTGTCCCGAAGCCATATATCAGCAATCCAATAACCACTTCCGGCTGCATCAGGGTTTGGATTACCCGTCCGATAAGCGTGTGGGCGGCAGAGCCCGACACGGTCAGGCCATTCAGGCCCGCCTTGATCATCAAGTGTCCGCTCACCACACAAACCGAAGAGAGCCAGAAAGCGACCCACCAACGCGCCAGGATGGCGCGTATCCCTCCCGCCGAGGGCTTGGCTACCGCAGCCGCATCCTCGCGCCGGACGGGACCTGCAATGGTTACGTTCGGAATCGAATCCAGTGCGCCCATGTTACCGAGCCCCCGCCAGAGACACTTCCGCCTCGTAGAGAGCGCGTTGCCAGTCAATAGTGCGCTTCAGACCTTCTTCCAGGCCCACTTTCGCGGCAAACCCGAGCAACCGCCCGGCCTTGCTCACGTCCGGAACCCGGCGGCGCACGTCTTCGTAACGGCGGCCTCCAATCTCGTCATAAGGGATAAACTTCAACCGCAGCGGAACCTTCGACCCGCTCAAGCGATGGATGATGGTTGCCAACTCGGCAATCGAGATCTCTTCGGTGCTGCCGATGTTGAAGATTTCCCCGCTGCTTCCCTTCTCAATCATCGCCGCGATCCCGCTCACCGTGTCGGATACATAGGTGAAGCTGCGCGTCTGCTTGCCATCGCCGTGGATCGGAATCTCCTCGCCTCTCAGAATTGCGCCAATGAAAACCGACTGCGGACCTCCCCACCAGGTAACGTTCTGCCGCGGGCCGTAGGAGCCGAAGATCCGGACGATGTTGACCGGAATCCCGTAGGCATCGGCAAACGCCAACGCCAGATGCTCGTCGTACAACTTCGATGCCGCGTACGACCAGCGCGCCACGGTCGAGGGACCGATGATCGAATCGCTCTCTTCGGAAAACGGGATGTTGGGATTCTTGCCGTACACGTCCGAAGTGGATGCGAGAACGAACTTGGCTTTTTCCGCCACGGCGATCTGGAGCGCGTTGTGGCTGCCTTGCGAATTGATGAGCAGCGTATCGATTGCCTTCCCATAACGCGGAATTTTGAAGGCGGCCAGGTGGGCAATGTAAGACGCGCCTTTGGCGGCCTTGGCGAAGCGCTCCAGTTCGCACACATCCAGTTCGTGGAACTCGAAGTCCGGACTGCGACGCGCTTCGACCAGGTTGGCAAGGGACCCATGTGAGAGGTTGTCGACTCCGACAACGCGGTAGCCTCGCGCCAGGAAGGTATCGGCCAAGTGCGACCCGAGAAAACCCGCAACACCGGTAATAACGATTGTCTGTTTTTTCATGCGATCCTTTGTTTGATTTGTAAAAGTGCGGCTACAATCCGCGATGCCGCCTGTCCGTTGCCGAAGCATGCAAGATTCGGCACACCTCGCGGACCGTTTCCGTTCCCGTTCCAAACGCCCTCGACTTCCGATAACGCCGCGGCCGAGGGCTCAACCAACTGGTTCCAGCCACCGATCAGTGTCTCCACCCACTCGGTTTCTCCTCGTACCGTCAGGCATGGCACTTCCAGGAAATACGCCTCCTTCTGTACCCCACCAGAATCAGTAATGATCAACCGGGCTCCATCTTCCAGCGCCAGCATGTCGACGTAGGACACCGGGTCGATGACTCGAATGGTGTCCGACTGTTCGAGGCGTTTCCTGCAATCTGCCAGCCCCGGTTCTTTTTGCAGTCTGTCTTTGGTCCGAGGGTGCATCGGGAAAACAACTGGATGCTTGATCCCCAGCAGAAAATCCAGGACCTCCTGGATCCGCTCGTTCGAGTTGGTGTTCTCCGCGCGATGAATGGTGAGCAACACGTACGACTTGGCAGTGAGGGCAAGGTCCGACAATATCTCCGACCGTTGCTGGGCCACGCGGCGAAACGACAACACCGCATCGAGCATCACGTCGCCGCTGAGGAACACGTTTTTTGTGATGCCTTCCCGCCCCAAGTTCTGCACCGCAGTTTCTGTGGGGCAGAACAGCAAATCGGAAATGTGGTCCGTGGCTACCCGGTTAATCTCCTCTGGCATCTGCCGATTGAAGCTTCTTAAACCTGCTTCCACGTGGGCCAGCGGGATCCCCAGTTTCACCGCCGCCAGCCCTGCCGCAATCGTCGAATTCGTGTCACCGTAGACCACGACCACGTCGGGGCGTTGCTGCAGCAACACCTGCTCGGTGCGTTCCAGCAGCGCCGCCGTCTGCTTCCCGTGGCTTCCCGAACCCACTTCCAGGTTGTACTCCGGGGTGGGAATGGGGAGTTCCCGGAAGAAGACATCGGACATGCTGCGGTCATAGTGCTGTCCGGTGTGAACCACCGTGTGTTTCACCTGCTGGTGCGGCAAGCGGCACTGATTCGCCACACGCACCGCTTCCGCCACCATGGCGATTTTCACGAATTGCGGCCGAGCGCCGACAACGGAAATGATCTGCAAGGGATTATTGATTNNACGTCGCGCGTGACCACCGAGCCTGCCGCCACCAACGCGTCCGGTCCTACCGTGACTCCCGGCAGGAAGGTCGCATTGGCTCCGACGCGGGCTCCGCGCCTGAGCGTGACACCTTTGTGGTATTTGAATCGGTCCTTGGTGCGACCGAGGAAATTGTCGTTGGTGAACGACACTTCCGGTGCAATGAAGCATCCGTCTTCGATCTCCGACAGAGCGGTGATATAAGCCTCGGTCTCGATCTTGCAACGTTTGCCGATCTTCACTTTGTTCTCGACGGTCACACCACGGCCGATGATCGTGAAATCCCCGATCTCCACGTCTTCGCGAACCGACGCCAGATCCGCGATCATCACTTTCGTCCTGATCTTGCAGCCGCGGTAGATCACCGCCAATGCCCCCACCAGGCATCCGGACTCGATTTCACAAGGCGGAAGCGTTTGGTCCTTGGTAATGGCACTGAGGGCAGCCTTCATCGGCAACTTGCCGATGACGGTGTTGTCATCGATGCGTACATCATCCCCGATGACCGTATCTGCATGGATCACGACCCCGTGCCCGATCTGGCAGTTTTTCCCGATGCGGACGTTCTGGTCGATAACAACGTTATACCCGCAGCGCGTGCCATCTCCGATCAGAGATGACGGATGAATGCTGTTTGTCACTGTTTGCCCCCTGAATTCTGACTGGTACTCCGTCCTGTTCCATCGAACACTGTGCCGCTTCGAGAATGCGGATGACCCGCAGCCCGTCGCGCGCATCGCTCAAAGGTGTGGTCCGGTTCTTTACACAATCAATAAAGTGCTGGCATTCGATCTTCAAAGGCTCCGTGGTCTCGACCCGCGGAATGAGGATGTCGCCGAATCGTACCTGGATCGAGTCGCCGTAGCTACGGATCTGTGGCACTTCGGCGTGGTTGTTATAGATTCGCAGCTTCTCGGTAGCCTCGGTATCGTCGAAAACCACCATCTTGCGTTCGCCCACGATGGTGGTCTTCCGCACCTTGTGGGGATCGAGCCAACTCAGGTGAATGTGGGCCATGATCCGATTTTCGAAGTACAGGCTCAGAAAAACGACGTCTTCGATACCGTTCTGGATGAAGCTCTGCCCGCGGACGCTGACATCGATCGGTTGCATGTCGAGCATGTACAGGATTTGCGAAATGTCGTGCGGGGCAAAGCTCCAGAGCGCATTCTCATCGCCGCGAATGCGGCCAAGATTCACACGCTGGGTATAGATGTAGTAAATTTCGCCCAGTTCGCCGTCCTGGATCATCTTCTTCAGGCGACGGACCACGGGGTGGTATTCCAGCAGGTGTCCCACCATGAGAACCCGATTTTTCCGCTCCGCCATCTCCGCCAGGGTCTCGGCATCGCGGACATTGAGGGTAAACGGCTTTTCGATGAAGACATCCCGGTCGGCGCTGAGGACCTTGTGTGCCAACTCGTAGTGGGTTACAGCGGGCGCCGAGATGACGACCGCCTCCACCGAGTCCTCGCGGAGCAATTCATCGATATCTGCCTTGGCCTTCACCGTTGGCCAGGTCTTCATGGCGTTGGCCACGCGCTTCGGGTCCGTGTCGCAGCAACTCACGAGTTCGCAGTCGCGTAACTCGGCGAAGCTGCGCGCCACGTTCCACCCCCAGGCTCCCAGCCCTACCACTCCAACTTTCACCATATAACGGCCTCCGTGACCCCGATTTTGTATGACTAAAAACCGCGTTTGAACCGCTTAGATCTGCGCCTGTTTGGGGGAGTTGCTTACGACGGGAGCTTGCTTCCCGCTCACCACGCTCCGAACCATCAACGCCAGGTGCTGCCGGATGGTGCGGGCAATCTTCATTTTGCTTTGTCCGATCTTTCGGGCATGCAGAGTCATCGGAACCTCCACGATCTTGAAGCCCTTCTCTGCCGCTCGAATCAGGACTTCCGCCGCGGACACGAAACCGTTTTCCTCGAAGACCACCGACTCGATCACCGGCCGGCGGTAAGCCCTGAAAACGCTGGTGTAGGTATAGAGCTTGACCGGCGCGATGGCCTGGTAGAAACGCGAACAGCCCTTGCTCAGGAACAAGCGCCAACCCGGCACGCCATCGACCTTGCCCAGAGGATGGTAGGGAGAAGCGACTGAAATATCCGCCTGCTCCGCCTCCAGCGCCTCGACCAGCAGCCGCAGATTTTCCGGACCATAGGAACAGTCGGCATCGATGGTGCAGATGATCATCCCTTTGGCCTGTCCGAACCCGGTTCGGAATGCGGCACCGACTCCCCGATTTCGATCATGGGTTGCAATTCGGCAATTCTCCCGGGCTCCGAACACACGCTCCAGTTCCGCTTGCGTTCGGTCGGCGCTGCCGTCGTTGACGAACACAAACTCGAGTGGCCGGTCGGGCCAAATACTACCGACCGCGTCGAGCCTTTGCGCCAGGTGATCGATGCCAGTTTCTTCGTTGTAGACCGGCACCACGACCGAGATCAGGTTGGAATTGGATGCTTGCATCGACGTGCTCCTTAATTACGCTTCTCGGACAGCTTGGACGAGCGCCTGCGCTACCTGCTCAACCTGCTCCGGGGTGAGTTCGGGATAGATCGGAAGCGACAGGACTTCTTGTGCCGCCTTCTCCGTTTCCGGAAGATCTCCGGCCTTGTAACCCAGCGCAGCATAGATCGGCTGCAAATGAATCGGCGTCGGGTAGTAGACCGTACTCGCGATGCCCATATCCGCCAGCGCTTTCTGCACTCGGTCGCGTTTCGGCACGCGCACCGTGTACTGGTGATAGACGTGTTGGCAGTCATTCGCCACCCGGGGAACGACAACGCCCTTGACCCCGGCGAGCAAGCGGTCATACTGCGCCGCCCGTTCGCGGCGCCCTGCGCTCCAGTTGTCCAGGTGGCGCAACTTCACACGCAGAATCGCAGCCTGGATCTCATCCAGCCGGCTGTTCCATCCTTGCTCGACGGTGTAGTACTTCTTGGTGGCTCCGTGTGCGCGCAAAGAGCGCAGCCGTGCCCCGATTTCCTGAGAATTGGTAACCACCATTCCCCCGTCCCCGAATCCGCCCAGGTTCTTGCTGGGGAAGAAGCTGAGACAGCCGATGTCGCCAAAGCTCGCAGTTCGCTTTCCTCGATAGGTAGCGCCGATCGCCTGTGCGTTATCTTCGATCACCAGAAGTTTGTGCTCACGCGCAAGCATCAGAATCGCGTCCATTTCGGCAGGATGCCCGTAGAGGTGCACGGGGATGATTGCCTTGGTGCGTTTCGTGATCCGTTGCTCAATCTGCGCCGGTTGGATGCAGAAGGAATCGGCATCAATGTCCACGAACACGGGGATCGCTCCGAGTAAACTCACGGAGTCCGCGGTGGCGATAAAGCTGAACGATGGAACGATGACTTCGTCACCCGGCCCGATTCCTGCAGCACGCAGTGCGAGAATCAACGCATCCGTGCCCGATGCCACACCCACACCGGACGAGCGCTCGCAGTAGCGGGAAACCTCCTCCTCCAGAGCCTTCACGTTCGGACCGAGGATGAAATGCTGCGATTCGAGAACCTCGAAAATAGCCGTCTTGATTTCAGATTCGATGGACCGGTACTGCGCCAGCAAATCCAAAGCAGGAATAGGACGTTCCAAGTGAATGGAAGTGGGATTCATAGCTGTGATTAACTCCGATCAGCGAGAGTAAAAACGGGCTTCAGACTGCGATTTCGCGCGGCGTTGGGAGGGAGGAAAGCTGCCGCTCGAGACTGGAATTCAGAAAATGTCGGGGCCGTCTTGAGCTTTTCGCTCGGGGCCAAAGCCGGTAAGGGAATGCGCTTTCTCTAACCCAGACNNCGATCGCGCCGTCCTTGTATCAGACGATGGTTAGCAGGCGCCATCTCCCGCAATCACTGCCCTTGGCGTCTGCACCAGAATCTTCAGATCAAGCCACGGGGAACAATTACGCGCATAACGCAGATCGAGCCGCACCATGTCGTCGAATCCTATCCGGCTGCGACCATAAACCTGCCACAGCCCGGTGATGCCAGGTCTGGCTTCGAGCAACCGGCGCCGATGCCAGGTTGCGTACGCCTCCACCTCATACGGCACGGGCGGGCGCGGCCCCACTAATGACATTTCTCCGCGCAGCACGTTGACCAACTGGGGCAATTCGTCGAGGCTGGTCCGCCGNNGATCAACTGGAGCACATACTCTTTGTGTTCGCTGGCATCGTTGTCGACATACATCGACCGGAACTTCAAGAAAGTGAACGGGGTTCCATGCTCGCCGATGCGCTTCTGCCGAAACAAGACCGGGCCGCGGGAAGTCAGCTTGACAGCCGCCGCGATGACAAAAAATACGGGTGACAAAATCGCCAGCAATAACAGGCTTCCCAGAACGTCAATCAACCGCTTAGTGGCACGGCCCAAGCGGTTCAACTGCTGGCGCTTTTCGAGATCCGGGTAAAGGGTTGGGTTGCTGGGACGATCCGGATTCTGCGAATCCCAGTCGTCGGGAAACACGTGGAAGGAAAACTTGATCCGGCTGTACTGATCGGTGTCGAGCCGGTCGCGCAACACCATGCCGATCCGGGAAAGGATCGTGCTGAGCACTGCATTGTTGTCCAGAACGATCTCGGTGAACACGACGCCCATCACGGAGTTCGTCGCATACCAGCCCGTAACGTCGGTCTCACGAGTCGCTCCCTGAAGCGCGGAAAGCATGCCCAACAGGACGCTGCCTTGCTTGTCGCCCGGCTCATGACGCCCCGTGTCGATGAGCAAAAGCACGAACGGCCGCTGCGAGCGCTCGCTGCGCTTGCGCTCCAGCGCGATCATCCGGTGAAAGGCTTCCTGGCTCAGCACTTCGCCGGGCGCAACCGGGCCTTGCGATCGTGAGGGTTCGGAAAAGCGAAACATCGATTCTGCGTGACGGGTTGCCACGTATAGCTCCTTGCTGAGCCAAATAGATAAGAAATTGGCCTAGCCTGCAACGTTTGCAAACTGGGGGAGGAGTTTACCATCCTAGCCGGGGAAACTAGGCTTATTCAGTTTTTATTATACAACCAGGACTCAGTTTTTACTCGTTTTCAGCGGAGCGGAAAGCTTCGCCGGCTCCAACCTTAGCCTGACCGTAACGCGAATAGTAATCATTGTGCTCGCTGCGGCTGCAACTGTTGACGACGATGCCCAGCAGGGTTGCGCGATCAAACGAGTCCAAAGCCCGCGCTACCACTTTCTTTTCGCTGACCCCTTCGCGGATCACGAGGAGAACTCCGTCCGCCAGCTTCATCCAGAACGCCGTATCCGCCACCGGAACCACCGGAGGCGTGTCAATGATGATCCAGTCGAAGAACTTTCCGAGCCGGTCGAGCAGTTCGGGAAGGCGTCCGCTCTGCATCAGTTCGAGCGGATTCTCGAGGGCGCGTCCGGCGGGAAGAATCCACAGACCAGTGCCATCAAGTTTGCGCACAGCTTCAGAGATCTGCCGCTCGCCTCGCAAACACTCGCTCAGGCCCGGCAAGGAAGGGTCAAACCCGAAGCGGCTGACCACTGTGGGACGCCTCAAGTCTCCATCCACCAATAGCGTCTTCAAAACTCTGCTTCGCGACTGACTCAGCGCGAGATTGGCCGCGACCAGACTCTTTCCTTCTTCTGGAGCTGTACCGGTCACCACGATCCGTTTGAGCTTGCGTTGTTCGCGCAGGTGTCGCAACTTCAACCCCAGAACGCGAAACTTCTCCGCCGGCAGTCCGCCCTGATCCGTCAAACAGACCAGCCGGGAATCTGCGGCCAGTACTGGCGAAATGACTTTCGCGTTGGCGAACGTCTCCGCCTCGGGAGACTCCACTTTCGGCGGCGGCAATTCGGAAATCGCTTGCTTGCGCGCGATTTCCTGTTCGACGCCGGGCAACAAATCCACGACCGAGTCGACGTTCGTCGGCAGGCTTCCGCCTGACCTCTCGATCTCCGCTCGCTGTAGCGCTTCGAATATATAGCTCATGTGGAGGTAACAAATTGCCTATTGCAGCCGGCCTTTCGTCTCAGTCTCCTGCATTCGGCCGTGCACCTCAAGCAACTTCTTCACGGCCAGCAGCAGATCGGTCTGCTCTCTTTCGTTGCTTTTAGGCAGATGGGCCCCGCCATTGCCTCTCTGGTCCAAGGTCACCACCGCAAGCCGCAAATCCTGGGCCACGCCGTCAATGATCTCTGGCGTAATGGTGGCCATTTGTTTGGCGTACCCTGAGAGCAGTGCATTTTCGCAGATGGTGTTGACCAGCCGCGGAATTCCCCGCGAATGACGGAAAATTGCCTCGACTGCTGGCTCAGAGAAGATCTCACCAGCGGCAGGCGCCCCCGCAATCCCCAGACGGCGGCCCATGTATTCCCTGGTTTCATTCAGACTGAGCGCATCGAGATGGCAGCGCAGGGCGATTCTTTGTTTCAGCTGTCGGAGGTCATGGGAATCGAGTTTCTGATCGAGTTCCGGCTGACCCGCCAGCACGATCTGCAGCAACTTTTGCTGTGCCGTTTCCAGGTTGGTCAGAAGCCGTATCTCTTCCAGCACCTCCGCCGAGAGGTGGTGAGCCTCGTCCACCACCAGAAGCGACGTCAATCGCTTCTCATGGCGCCGCAGCAGGAAGTCATTCAGGACGTGGATCAGCTCGTCTTTGCCCTTACCCGCCACCGGCAACCCGAAATCGCCGGCGATGTAACGCATAAATTCCAGCGGCGAAAGCGAGGGATTGAAAATCAGAGCGAAGGCCACATCGCGGCGCTGCACCAAACCCAGCAGCGAGCGCAGAATGAGCGT
>PMBA01000285.1 GCA_003152795.1 Acidobacteriaceae bacterium
AATCAGAGTTTCCCTGAACTGAGCCACGACCGATCGCCGGCCGCCTTTGCTAAATCCGCCCGCATGTTAAACAATGAATAATGCGCCCTTGGCGGCGGCAGTCGATTCCGCCGAACCGCCAGAGAAAACGCAAGGAGCCTTCATGCCCGCAACCGGAGAACTTATCCGCCTCATGAATTACATCGACGACATCGCCACCACCCTGCGCCGCATCAGCGCCAGCATCCCCGCGATGACCCAGGAAGAATGCGCCCGCCTCGGCGAATATATCCGCAAATCCGAACCCAGCTATGAGAGCGTAGTGCAACACCTGGAATCGGCCGGCAAGGACCACAAAGAGCAGGCGGGCAAGTAGTGGCCGAAGTCCGCACGGTTGCCGTGATCGGCGCCGGCATCATGGGCCGGGGCATCGCCCATGCTGCCGCTCTCGGCGGCTACCGCACCATTCTCGAAGACTTGCTTCCGAACGCCCTGCGCAAGGCCGAGACGGAAATCCGCGCCAATCTCGACCAGGCCGTCGAACTCGGCAAGGTCGATGCCGCCGACGCCGACGCTGCTTTTTCCCGGCTGGAGTATGCCGGTTCTGTCGACCAAGCCGCGCGCGAAGCCGATCTCGTCATCGAGGCCGTTCCCGAAGAACTCGAATCGAAGATCGAAATCTTCACCATGCTCGACAAGATCTGCCGTCCCACCACCATCCTTGCCTCGAACACTTCCTCGCTCAGCGTCACCGAGATCGCCAGCGTTACCTATCGCGCCAGGAAGTGTGTCGGCATGCATTTTTTCAACCCCGTCCACAAGATGAAGCTGCTCGAAATCGTGCGAGCGCTCGAAACCGATGCCGAAACTCTAGCCGCTGTCGTCGAAGTCGGTAAGCGCATGCGCAAGGAGGTCGTCGTCATCAAAGAAGCGCCCGGCTTCATCACCAGCCGCATCAATGCCCTGATTGGCAATGAAGCTTTTTACATGCTGCAGGAAGGCATCGCCAGCGCGGAAGACATCGACAAGGCTCTCAAGCTCGGCCTCAACCATCCCATGGGACCATTTGAACTTGTGGATCTTGTCGGCCTCGACACCCGCCTCCACATCCTCGAATACCTGCACAAGACTCTGGGCGAAAAGTTCCGTCCGTGTCCGCTCCTGGCGCAGTACGTGAAAGCCGGAAGGCTGGGCCGAAAGTCGGGACGTGGAGTGTTTGAGTATCCGGAATCGGCGAATTCGAACAGCGACTAATACCGTCACCGCATGATGGTTACGGTGCGGAAAACAGGTAGCGCCGGCATCTTGCCGGCTGTCCCGAGGGCGTCTCGCCCTCGGCGCGGCGGGGACGCCCTGCTCACCACCAACGATTGCGCATGAGGAAACTCCAATGGCTGCGGACCGCCGCTCGCTCGTGCTGGTAACCGGCGCATCAGGCTACATCGGTGGCCGCCTCCTCAAAGCGCTTGAGATAGCAGACTGGCCGGTTCGCTGCCTCGCTCGACGCCCTGACTTTCTTAAGCCAAGAGTTGCTCCCTCCACGGAGGTTGTCAAGGGAGACTGCCTGGATCCTGGTTCGCTCGCGCCCGCGATGGCTGGAGTGCACTCAGCCTACTACCTGGTCCATTCCATGGGTTCCGCGGGTAAGTTCGAGCAGGAAGACCGGCAGGCCGCGCAAAATTTCGCCGACGCTGCACGCGAGTCTGGGGTAGGAAGGATTATCTACCTGGGAGGCTTGGGAAAGCAGGACCAGGCTCTTTCCGCTCACCTGCGAAGTCGTCACGAGGTTGCAGATATCCTGCGAAGTTCCGGGATTCCGACCATCGAATTTCGCGCTTCCATCGTAATCGGCTCCGGAAGTCTCTCGTTTGAAATGATTCGCGCTTTGGTACAGCGCTTGCCGGTGATGATCTGCCCGCGCTGGGTCGACGTCAAAGCCCAACCGATCGCGGTCGAGGATGTGATTGCGTACCTGATGGCTGCGCTCGAGTTGCCGGAGGGACCCGGCTCTGTGTTTGAAATTGGCGGCACCGATCAAGTGAGCTATGGCGAAATCATGCAAGAGTACGCGCGGCAGTGCGGCCTTCGGCGATGGATGATCCCGGTTCCAGTCTTAACTCCCCGCCTCTCCAGCTTGTGGCTGGGCCTGGTCACTCCCGTTTACGCCCGCATTGGACGCAAGCTGGTCGACAGCATGCGCAATCCGACGCTGGTGAGCGATCCTTCGGCATTGGCCATCTTCAACATCAAGCCGAAAAGCCTGAAAGAAGCGATCGAAAGAGCTCTTCACCACGAGGACCGGGAGTTTGCTTTGACCAGTTGGTGCGATGCTCTCTCTTCGAGCGGCGAGCCCCAGTCGTGGGGTGGTGTGCAGTTTGGCACAAGACTGGTCGATTCCAGGACCGTACAGGTTGCGGTTCCCCCGGCCCTCGCGTTCGCCCCGGTGCGGCGAATCGGCGGCTCGAACGGTTGGTACTTCGCGAATTTCCTGTGGTGGCTTCGAGGCTCGTTCGACCTCTTGGTGGGTGGCGTGGGACTGCGCCGGGGCCGCCGTGATCCCAACGCGCTGGTCGTGGGCGATGCCCTGGATTTCTGGCGCGTGGAGACCTTTGAACCGGATCGTCGTCTCGGCNNGGCTCAGTGATCAGGCAAACCGCCATTTTCGATCCTGCCGGTCTGGCCGGGCTTCTCTATTGGTACGCGCTCTATCCCGCCCATTGGTGGATTTTCCGCGGAATGCTCCGCCAGATAGCCATTCTCGCCGACCGCGAGGCCGGGGTTTCTGCGGCCGGAGCAGGAACCTCTTGATGAATGACATGANNCGACCGGCCTCTGCCGATTGCCTATTGATTGATATCCTGCTTCGCCTCCAGTTTCTTGATCAGCCCATCCACATAGGTCTTCTGGTCGTCGGGAGCTCCTGCCAACGCCACTTTCATTTCCTTGGCCGCGTCGTCAAATTTTCCCTGGGAGCAGTAGATGCGAGCCAGTCCCGAGTGCACGAACCATTGGTCTGGATGCTTCTTCGCATTGTCGCGGAAGATCGCGAACGCCTCGTCACTGCGCTTTTCACCCTGCAACTGGCGGCCGAACAGATGGATCTGTAAAGGACTGGCAAGATCCAGGGCCTTCTTTTGTGCGGTTGCCGCCTCGTCGTTGCGATTCAGCGCTCTCAGGACCTTCGATTTGGTTAATTCGTTGTCGTAACGATCTTCATATTCGATGGATTTGTTGGCATACGTCAGGGCATCATCCAGCCCGACTTTTTCCGTGACCAGGTACGTCGCCGCATCGTCCCAGCTTATCCACGTGTACTGCGTAAGACTACGAAGTTGTTTCTTCATGCTGGTCTGCACCACATCATGCACATCCACCGAAACCTTGAACGGGACCGCGACCTTCTCCCACTCCAGTTCAACCACCGCCGCATCCGGTTGGAGTTGGTCGAAGTCGTAGGTCAGCGCGTTGCGCATCTCCGCAGGCTTGGGCTTAACCGTCACCCGCAGCGCATCTTCTTTTTCGTCGTAAGTGAACGCGCCCCATGAAGTCGAGTTCTTCGAAAAAATAATCGTCCACTCATCGGCGTTCGGAATCATATGCAGCCCGTACGTTCCCTTGTCGAGCGGCTTGCCTTCGATCAGGACCGCATCGCTGAACGTGATCGTCGTGTTTTCATTCGCTCCCGCGCGCCATACCTTGCCGTAGGGAACCAGTCCCTCCCAAACCTTGCGCTCATTCACCAGCGGCCGGTGATACCTGATTGTGATGTCCGTGATCCCAATGCGTTGTGAGATCTCCGCCCGCTGGCTCTGCCGGGGCAGATCGAGAACGAACGATTGCGCCAGGCCCAAGCCCGGCATGGCCGCCACCAACAGGCATAACAGCATTCCGCGCGAAGCTGCTCGAAACATGTTGACTACCTCCTTATGCATCCAACTCGAATTTTGCTGAAACAGGCCCGAATCGGAGCCCACCGGTCGGCATCTTAGACGTACTCCAATCCCGGCGGTGAGCAGGAGTGTCAAGTTTAAGTGCGGCAACGCTCGCGCATCCCGCTTCGTGGCTAACCAAGCACTTGTTTCCAGCGTCTAATCTAAGGGTGACCGCGTCTTTTAGGGGAACCGCACCGTCCCTCGTCCCGTACTACACAATAGAGTGCAGGGTGCCCAAATAAGGCGGCCTGCCGTGAACCAATTCATGCGTCTCCTCGCCGAAATCGTTCGCCAGTCGCTGGCCACCCTCTGGGCCCACAAACTGCGCTCGTTCCTCACCATGTTTGGCATTGCCTGGGGCGTTGGATCCCTGCTCCTGCTGGTTGGTTTGGGCGAGGGCTTCCGCAGCGGCCAGGCGAAGCAACTGAAGAATCTCGGCCAGGATATTATGTTCACCTTTCCCGGTCGGATTCCCGCCGTTGAAGGCAGCACCCTTTCCGGTCGCACCTACCACTTCACATATGGGGATTACCTCGCGATCCGCAGCGAGGCACGCTCGCTCAAGTACCTTTCTCCCGTGCTGAATCGCGAGGACATTCGCGCCGTCAGCGATTACGGCTCGACCAATGGCCAAGTCTTCGGCATTGCGCCCGAGTACAACCAGATTCGCAATGTGCCGGTTGGCCCGGGCCGCTGGTTCAATGATGGGGACAACACCGAAAACCGCCGGGTGGCCGTTGTCGGCTGGGAGTTGTTGAAGAACATATTCCCCGGCCGCCCTGCGGTGGGCTCTCCCATTCTGCTCAATGGGGTCCGTTTTGAAATTATCGGCATCCTCAGCAAAGTGGGGCAGGAAGGCAATAACGGCACAAATGCGCGTATCTTTGTGCCCATCGAGACCATGCGCAACCTGTTCCGCCTGAAAGAGCAAAACAGCGAAGATGCCATCTCGTTTCTGAACTACCGTCCGCTCACGCCCAGCGGGAATCTCGTGGCCAAGCAGGAAATCCACAACATCATTGCGCGGCGCCACGGGTTCGATCCCAAACTCACAGAATCCTTCGAAGACTGGGATACCATCGAGGACAATAAACGTGTCGCCAAAATTTTTGATGGCATGGACTACTTTCTCGGAGTGGTGGGGGTGGTGACGCTCGCTCTCGGAGCGATCGGCATCATCAACATCATGCTCGTGTCGGTCACGGAACGCACCCGCGAGATTGGGCTGCGCAAGGCCCTCGGTGCTACTCATCGCGCCATCCTGACCCAGTTCTTTGTCGAAGGCGCGTTCCTGACCGCTCTTAGCGGAGGCATTGGACTCGCCATTACCACCGCATTGGTCACGCTTCTCGCCGCCTTGCCTGCACCCGAGGGTTTCGACACGCCGCGCATCGTTCCATCGTCGGCGGCCATTGCCATTCTCTCGCTTGCGTTTGCAGGCATTGTTGCGGGACTGTATCCCGCGCGCCAGGCTGCGCTGCTGCAGCCGGTCGAGGCTTTACGCCAGGAGTAAGAGGACACGGTGGAGGGGCGACGTCTGCCCCGCGAGTTCGGCGGCCGGGCGGGGACACCCGCGTCTCCACGAGCGGATAGGGACTGATTATGATTTTCGAACTCGCCCGCCAGGCCTACAACGCGCTGAAGCACAATCGCCGCCGCAGCATCCTCACCATGCTCGGCATGGCTTGGGGAATCGCGACCGTCGTGCTGCTTCTCGCCTACGGTTCCGGATTCGAGCGCGGCCTGTGGATCGCCTTCCGGTCCTGGGGCACGAACCTGGTGTTCATCTTCCCCGGACGCACATCCCTGCAAGCCGGCGGCACCAAAGCCGGCAGCGAAATCAAACTCACCGTCAACGACCTCGATTACCTCCAGGCCGAGGTACCTCTGCTCAAGCGCATCTCGCCCGAAGCCGCCAAGCAAAGCACCGTCGCTTATGGCACGCGCAGCGGCAGTTACGGGATCAGCGGCGTCTATCCCTACTATCAGCATATGCGTCGCATCGATGTCGAGAACGGCACTTTCTTTACCGAACTCGACGAGAACACGCACAGCCGCGTTGCCATCCTTGGCGCCGATGTGAAGAAAAAATTGTTCTCCGGCCAAAGCGCGCTCGGCGAAAAAGTCCGGGTCGACGGCATCTCCTACGAGGTCATCGGGGTGCTCAAACACGTCATCCAGAATGGCGACGACAACATGAACGGCAAAGTCTATATCCCATTCAGCGCCATGAGCGACCTCACGAATACTTATTACCTCAACGCCATTGCCATGGAATACGAAGGCGACCACGAAAGAGTCGCCGAAGCGGTGCGCCGCTCCATGGCCTTTCACCATGAATTCGACCCCAAGGACAAGCGTGCCGTCTTTGTCTTCGACGTCTTTGCCGATCTGCTCGACCTGCGCGTCATCACCACCGGCATCAAGATTCTGCTCGGGTTCATCGGCCTGCTCACGCTCGGCATCGGCGGCGTAGGCCTGATGAACATCATGCTGGTCTCCGTGACCCAGCGCACCCGCGAAATTGGCGTCGAAAAGGCTCTGGGCGCGCGCGGTTGGCACATCCTGGTGCAGTTCCTTGCCGAAGCGCTCGTCATCACACTTCTAGGTGGGCTCGCGGGCGTGGCTCTTGCTTACATCGTTTCGTGGTCGGTCGGATCGCTCACTCTCTGGAGCGCTTTTGTAGAGAATGGCACCGAAGGTGATATTCACCTCACGATCGACTCCACCACCCTGCTGGCGTCCACCCTGATCCTGGGATTCGTCGGCGTCATAAGTGGAATGCTTCCCGCCATCAAAGCTTCGCGCCTGGATCCGATCGAAGCCCTCCGCTACGAATAGCGTTGCGCGACGCGCGCGCGTCAGTCTCCCGCTGCCCTTGTGTTATATTTCTGACCACGTTTGCACTGGAGGATTTATGCGCCCGCTTGGTGTCACCTTGGTCGGCTTCTATCAGATTCTGCGCGGTGTACTCTCGTTGCTGTTCGGACTCTCCATTTTGCTTTTCGCCGGACTGGCCGCCAAGCTCGCATCCCTGGCCGCTGAAGGCAACGCCGTCGAACGTCTTCTGCGCGACTTCGGCCACGTGGCCGGGCTGGTCATCATTGTGTTTGCAATCGTGCACATGTTGGCCGGCTATGGCGTCCTGCAGATGCAGAACTGGGGTCGTCTGCTCACTCTCCTGTTTTCCGCGATCGGCTTGGTGCTGGTTCTGCCCGGCATGATCCATGCCCACATGTTTTCCTTGCTCTTCGGGGCGATTAACGCGGCCAGCATTCTCTATCTGGCAATGCCCCCAATCAAGCGCGCCTTCCACGCCGAAGGCAACCCGATGCGAATGGCAGCCTGAACCAGCGCCCCATCCTGTGTCGTAGAAACGCGGCTTGCCGCGCCTGACTCCTTCACGTGAGTACAATGGACCCGTGTCGGATTCCAACTCCCTGCGGAAAGTCCTTGATCACTTGCGGTTGTACGAACATCCGCTTCTCGCCTTTTCCGCGCGCGAGAACAACGGTGCGATCGAAGTTCTGATCGATCTGAAGAATTCGTCCGTTCCGGTTCACACCTACGTGTTTCCGATTCATCCCCGTGACCTCGACCACCCCCAATTCGCCTGGCACCTTCAGCGTCAGCTCTACGACGCCCTGCACGACTATTTCATCGAAATGTTTGCCCGCACTCCGCAGGATCGGACCGTGCCCCCCAGCGTGATGCCTGCCGGAGGGGGAAGCCAGGGAAGCTAGCGCCGTGTCCGTCCGCGAACAAATCGAGCGCGAGATTCGACAGCGCGGCCCCATGCCGTTTTCGCGCTACATGCAGATCTGCCTCTACGATCCTGCGCACGGTTACTATTCGCACAACGCCGAACAGTTCGGAAAGGCCGGAGACTTCTATACCTCGAGCGACGTGCACGCCGTCTTCGGACGCCTGCTGGCGCGGCAATTTGACGAGATATGGCAAGCGCTCGACCGCCCGCCCCAGATCGAAATCCTCGAACTCGGCCCCGGTCGCGGCTTGTTCGCTCGCGATGTGCTCGATTGGTCCAATAAGAAATTCCCCGGCTTTTACGCCGCGCTCACGTACACGTTGCAGGAGAGCTCGCCAGCGCTGCAAGCTAAACTGCGAGACAGTCTTCGTGACCACATCGGAACTGGGAGAACTAGAGTTCCGGAGGAACGACCGAGCTTAGCCCAGCGCTTCAGCGCTGGGGAAGGCGGGAAAGACGACCAAGTCCCGGAGGGACGACCGAGCGGCCCAAGCCGCACCCTAACGCCGGAAACTCCCCTCATCGTCTTCGCCAACGAATTTTTCGACGCGCTCCCCGTGGAAATTCTAAGCACCCACGGCAAACTCCACATCGCGCTCGAAAACAATCGCCTCTGCGAAACCTGGCTTCCGCCGCTCGCCGAGGAAATGGAATTCCTCGACCGCTACAGTGTCCATCCCGAACCCGGCGAGCGCATCGAAGTCCCCATCCTCACGCAGAACTGGATTCAGCAAATCGCGCACGCCATCCCCAGCGGCGTGCTGCTGATGATCGACTACGGTTACACGCGCAACCAGCAACTCGCGGGTCGCCACCGGGGCACGCTCATGGCGTTTCGCCAGCACTCGGCCAGTCCCGATCCCTACCAGGCCCCCGGCGAGCAGGATCTCACCGCCCACGTCAATTTCACCGCCCTTGCCGCCGCCTGCGCGCAATCCGGTATGCAGGTCGAAAAGCTTCGCACCCAATCGCAATTCCTCATGGGCCTTGGCGAGAAAAATCAGTTTGCCGACGCCTTCGAAGACTGCCGCATCCCGCAAGAACGCGCGAAAGTAGCCCTCCAACTCAAACACCTGGTTACGCCCGTTGGCATGGGAGAAAATTTTCAAGTACTGATTGCCAGCCGAGCGATCGCCCCCGTCAAAATGACCTCACTGAGCGGTCTGAGCTTCGGGAACTGAGAACTGAGAACCGAGAACTGGGTACCAGAGGACCCCTACCAACGGTATGCACCATTCTTGCTGCATTTAACATTCCTGAAATATCTTTGCGGTAAACTCCATTCGATGGGTGCCCCTCGGATCTCTCGATTTGCGCTGCCGCTGCAGGTCGCTGCCGTCTGTTACCGGCGGGTGAATTCGCATGCCGAGTTTCTGCTGGTCCATACGAACGGCGGCAGCAAGTGGACGTTCCCCAAGGGAGCTCCCGAACCTCGCCTCTCGCACAGCCAGGCCGCCGAACGCGAAGCCAAGGAAGAAGCGGGCGCCATCGGCATCATCGACCCCCGCCATTTTCACATTTACATTCACTCCAAGGGCGTCTTCTGGCAGGCCGGCGGCGTGCAGGAATACGTGGTCAAAGCCTTCTTGATGGACGTTCGCCAAACTCGCCGTCCCGAGGAAGACAACCGCAATCCCACCTGGTTTGATTCAGAAAAGGCGCGCGTCATCCTGGCCAAAGGCCGCGAAGTCAAATACGCCCACGAGCTCCAGACCGTGATCGACCGCGCGCTGGAGCACCTCGGTATGGCCCGCATGGCTGCGGCTCACTAGGGCTCGTGGAGGAACTGCGTCCTCGCGAGCCTGCCCGGTTTTGCCGAAGCCCCGAGCGAAGCCGAGGG
>PMBA01000261.1 GCA_003152795.1 Acidobacteriaceae bacterium
CCGTTGACCTACGTCGTTGATGCCCTGCGCACTTTCATGCTTGCTGGCAGCACGAGCACCTTCGGCCTGTGTTACGACTATACTATCATCATCCTGACCACGACCATCCTGGTCTTCATTGGTGCGCGGTTATATCCCCGGCTTGCATCGTAAAGCCGGTACGTCGTGCGCCAGAGAAAAATCATGTTCCAGTTTCTCGGCGCTTGGCTGTTTGAGGGCTTGGTGGCCGCTGTTTCCGATCTCGCGTTAATCATCTTGGCGGCGACGGACGAGTCTCTCGCCCATGATGGAATAAGCCCCCAGCGGACTAGCGACAGTTCACGAACGGGCACCTTGGGATTCTGGCGGATGACTGGGACAGGCTGAGTCGGAGCAATGTTGCAGCGCGGACTCCAGTATGATTCGTCGGAGGTCCAGTGCCGTTCACTAGGATCATCAGCTTTTGCTCCTTCTTCTATCTTGCTTTTCAAGTGATACGCTCATAGCCTCGTCGCAGACACACCGATCCAGTAGCGTATCTCGATCTGGAGCCTCGCACGCATGATCGCACTCAGACTTTCGGCCACCTTGCTCATTTTCCTATCCACCACATTCAACCTGTCCGCCCAGGACCGTTCCTATGGACGCTCCGTCGTCGCCACGCAGTACGGTATGGTTGCCACCAGCCAGGTTTCGGCCTCACAAGCCGGGGCACTCATCCTCGAACGGGGCGGCTCCGCCATCGATGCCGCAATCGCAGCCAACGCTGTGCTCAACGTCACCGAACCCACTTCCAACGGTATGGGCGGCGATCTCTTTGCCATTTATTGGGAAGCGAAGACGGGTAAAATCTACGGCCTGAACGCCAGCGGCTGGGCACCGAAGGCTCTCACGATTGAGCATCTCCACCAAAAGGGCATCACGGAGATGCCCCAATTCGGTATTGATTCCGTCACCGTTCCGGGCGTGGTCGACGGATGGACCAAGCTGCATGGCCGCTGGGGAAAACTGCCTTGGCGCGACCTCTTCCAACCCGCGATCTTTTATGCCGAGCATGGGTTCCCGGTGGCGGAGATCATCCACGACTGGTGGGATGGAGATCGCGATGGCTTGCTGACGAATGCAGAAAGCCGCCGCATATTTCTCCCCAGTGGCAAGGTCCCCGAGACCGGCGAGATCTTTCGCAATCCCGATGTCGCCCGCGCGCTCACGCTGGTCGCCGACCAGGGCGAGCCCGCGTTCTACAAGGGAGAAATCGCCAAAGCCATCCTCAAAACTTCCGAAACACTCGGCGGAGCCATGACCGCCAATGACCTCGCCTCATACTCCGCCGAATGGGTCGAGCCGATTTCCACGAAATACCGCGATTGGNNAGGCGTACGACGGCGATCCGCGTTTCAGCAAAATTCCGGTCGATCAGCTTCTCTCGAAAGACTTCGCCGCAAAACGCGCCTCGCTCATCGATCCGGCCAAAGCGAATTGCACGGTAGCCCCCGGGGCTCTCGGCACCAGCGATACCACCTACTTCACCGTCGTCGATCGCGAAGGCAATATCCTTTCCGTCATTCAAAGTAACTACAACAACTTTGGATCGAACGTAACCGTGCTGGGTATGGGATTCGCCTTACAGGACCGCGGGGGCCTTTTCTCGCTTGACCCCACGTCTCCCAATGCACTTGCCGGCCACAAGCGCCCGTTCCATACCATCATTCCCGCCTTCATGCAGCGAGGTGACGAGCACATCGGCTTCGGCATTATGGGCGGCCTGAATCAGCCGTTAGCTCATGCACAATTTGTGTCTAACGTCGCCGACTACCATATGAATATCCAGGCTGCTATGGAAGAACCGCGTTTTACCGATCGCCAGCAGCTCGGCTGCAGAATCGTCATCGAATCGCGCGTTACGGCCACCACCCTCGAAGCACTGACCAGGATGGGACATGTGCTGCAAGTCCACAGCGACTACACATCACTGATGGGGCGCGGCCAGGCAATCCTTCACGACAGCAAAACCGGCATCAATTTCGGTGCATCCGATCCACGCGCCGACGGCGCCGCGATCCCGGAGCAGCCGAACTACTTTGGCCCATCGGCCAGGCGTTAGGCAGCATTACCTCGGTGACAGTGCCGGAATTCCACCCCTGAAAAAAGAGTCCCGGCTGGTTTGCCGGGGCTCAGGGGAACAAACTTAGTTCAACGCTGTTACTGGAATGGCCTGGAGCGAAGTATTCGTTACCGTTAAATCGGGGCCGCTGGCTCCGCAGTCAAGCAAAACCTCGGCAAAGCCTTGTTGTGGAACAGTTACCACACCAATGGAAGTGATGTTGGCATAGCCCGGAGTGCTTGGGTACGTCCATGAGCCGTCAGAGTTTCGAGAACCGAAAGCGACTGGTACCGTCGCACTTGAGGGAGTACTAGTCCAATTGCTAGTTCCTGCAACCATCTCAAAGTAGCAGGTCGCCGTCTCCGCACTGTATACCGAGGACGAGTTGCTTACGGTCGTAGATGCCGTGATCATGTAGATTCCCGGTGCCAACGACCCAAACTGACTGCTAGTGAGGTTGGTTATGAAGTTGTTGTACCCAGATACTAGCGGGAACGGCAGCGTACCCATGGGTGTACCCGTGTAGCCATGGACTGGTCCAGCAGGTCCTGCTGCACCCGTGGCTCCTGCTGCACCCGTCGCTCCAGTTGGACCCGTGGCTCCAGTAAGTCCAGTCGCTCCCGTTAGTCCTGTCAATCCTGTTAGACCCTCAACCCCCTGAATTCCCTGCGGTCCGGCTGCGCCAGTCGCACCTGTGGCACCCGGCAAACCCTGTAAACCATTGATTCCCGGTGCTCCAGCCTGTGCCACCATTACCCACGGAAGCGTACCCGGTACAGTCCCCGCCGCTACCGGCCCCGATGCAATATACGTGGACGTGCCACCGGAGGTCGCACCGCCAGTGGCGATTGCCTGTACGCCCGAGGTAGAGGACCATATCCACAGATTGTTACCGCCAACACCCCAGAGCCCAGCGGCGGGCATTGCCGGGAAGCAGTTCGAATTGTCTGTGAGACAAAGCTGTCCAGACGCTCCCGAGAAGCCGAGCTGAGTGCCCCATGTGCCATAGTCGAATAGCAAGTTGGTTGACGTAGCAGATAAACCAGTTCCGGCGACTGTGGCATTGGACGAGGTTAGAATCGCTGTGTGGGAACCGTCGTTCAGCGTGAGGTTGAACGAGACGATGTTGGAAGGGCTCAACACGCCGATCGTACCATCGGTCGTGATTGTACCAACCGCAGAGCCAGCGCCCGATCCCGGAGTGCAACCGACAGGTTGACTGCACTGGGAGTGGTTAAAAGTCAGGTTGACGTTATAGGTGATCGCAGTGGGGGTGAAGGACACCGTGTCGTTGACGGCGTAGGTCGCTGTGGAGTTCCATGAACCGCGCCAGTTGAAACCTGTGCCGTTAGTCCCATTCGTACCATTGGTTCCG
>PMBA01000231.1:0-5290 GCA_003152795.1 Acidobacteriaceae bacterium
CAGGGCAAGCGGTATCTGGATTTCCTGAGCGGAATCGGAGTCAATGCGCTCGGCCACAACCATCCTGCCATTCAGGCGGCGATCAAACGTCAGGCCAGCCGTTTGATTCATGTTTCGAATCTCTTCTACCACGAGTATCAAGCCGAACTTGCGCGCCTGCTGACCGGCATCTCGGGGCTTGACCGCGCTTTCTTTTGCAACAGCGGCACCGAGGCTTGGGAAGGCGCGCTCAAACTCGCCCGCGCCTTCGCGCAAGCGAACGGCAAAAAGCGCGGCAAGCCTAATGCAAAGACGCGCATTCTCGCCATGGAGAATTCTTTTCATGGACGCACGTTTGGCGCTCTCGCCACCACCGGCCAGCCGAAATATCGAGCTCCGTTCGTTCCGCTTGTTCCGGGTGTGACTTTTGTCAAGTTCAATGACCTGGACGACCTGAAACGAAAATTCGATTCGAGCGTCTGCGCCGTGTGCGTCGAGACCATTCAGGGAGAGGGTGGCATTTGTCCCGTCACTCGGGAATTTTTCGACCTGGCCTCGCGCCTGACGAAACGCAGTGGTGCCCTGCTCCTGGTCGACGAGATCCAGTGTGGTCTGGGCCGCACCGGGCGCCACTTTGCCTACCAGCATTACGGCGTGCTGCCGGATGTGGTCACAGTTGCCAAGCCGCTGGCTTGCGGCTTGCCGCTCGGCGCCATCCTGACCACGGAACGAGTAGCCAGTTGCATGCATCCGGGTATGCATGGGACAACTTTCGGCGGAGGCCCGCTCGCCTGTGCCGTGGCCATCGAGTTTCTACATGCGGAACGAAAACTGCTGAAGCACGTGCGCGCGCTGGGCGAATACTTTCATGCGGAACTCGTCGCGCTCGACAAAAAGCACAAATCGATTCAGGACGTGCGCGGAGCGGGCCTGATGCTGGCCGTGGATCTGGAATCTTCCGAACTGGCGAAGGCTGTAGCCAGGCAACTGCTGCAGCAAGGCATTATCATCAATCGCACGCACGAAACCGTGCTGCGCTTTCTGCCCCCATACGTGATCGAGAAGAAGCACGTGGACCAGGTGGTCAAAGCGCTGGACGCGGCATTGCAAAAGAATGCGGAATCCACGTACAAAAACGGCGGCGAAGAAAAGAAAATCGCTTCGCGGCGGCGCAAGGGGGGCCATGCGCACGCGTGAGGCGGTCCTGCCCGATGCCGAGCAGATCCACGCGCTGATCGCGGCCTACTCCGGCGATGGCACTCTGCTGCCGCGAACGCTGGCGGAGATCTGCGAGAATGTCCGCGACTTTGTCGTGCTTGAGCATGAGGAACGCATCATTGGATGTGGAGCTCTCCATCTGTATGGCGTGCACCTGGCCGAGATTCGTTCGATAACCGTCGATCCCGCCAGCCAAAGCGGTGGTGGCGGCCGGCGCCTGGTCAAGGCTCTCCTGGCGCAAGCGGAAAAACATAAAGTGACGTGCGTGTGCCTGTTCACGCGCATTCCAGACTTTTTCTCGCGCCTGGGATTCACCACCGCCGATCACCAGGACCTGCCCGACAAAATCCATAAAGACTGTTATCAATGCCCCAGGCTCTATCGCTGCGACGAAGTAGCGATGATCCGGGGGAATCTGCCCACGTTTGCCATCTTGCCGCCGCCAAAAAATTGGTTGAAGATCCAGGCATGACCGCGCTCCGCCGTTCTCCCGAGAAAATTCGTTTGCCGGCGGGGTTCGCCTTCTCTGCCGTCGTTGCCGGCATTAAAGTCAGTGGGCGTCCGGACCTGGCGCTGGCGGAAGCCGTCAGTGGAGCGGCCGCTGCCGCGTTGTTCACGAAGAACCGGGTTGTCGCCGCACCCGTGGAAGTTGGCCGCGCCGCGCTGCTTTCCACAGGCGGGTGGGTCCGAGCCGTCGTCGTGAACTCCGGCAACGCCAACTGCGCCACCGGGCGTGCTGGCATTCAAGCCTGTGAACGGGTTTGCCGCGAAGCTGGAAACCTCCTCGGCGTGCCCGCTGCCGAGATTTTTCCTTCGTCGACCGGCATCATTGGAGTTCGACTGCCGGCGGAGAAAATTCGGGCAAAGTTGCCGGAGCTCATGGCCGCGCGCACCGCCAGCGAAAATGGTGTCCTTGCCTTTGCCCACGCCCTCATGACCACCGACACGCGGTCCAAGATTGCGTGCGCTCGTTTTCGAGCCGGCGCGAAAGAGGTCACGGTGCTGGGAATCGCGAAGGGCGCGGGCATGATCCATCCGCAGCTTGCGACCATGCTGGTGTACCTGTTCACCGATGTGGGTGCGAGTGCGCGTGAGTTGCGGCCGCTTCTGCGCGAGGCCTGCGACGATTCGTTAAATTGCATGTCGATTGACGGCGACACCTCCACCAATGACACGGTGCTGCTGCTGGCCAGCGGCGCCAGCCGCGCTCGGGTCAGGGATGGAAACACCCGAAAGAAGTTTTCCGCGGCTCTGGGTGACGTGTGCGAGTCTCTTGCCGAGCAGATCGTCAGCGACGGCGAAGGCGTTCAGCACGTGATCCGTTTATTCATCGAACAGGCGCGGAGCAGGGAAGAGGCGCTAACGGTGGCGCGGACGATAGCCCACTCCGCGCTCGTGAAGACCGCGTGGGCCGGAGCCGATCCAAATTGGGGGCGCATTCTGGCAGCCGTGGGAAGGTGCGGCGCGCCCATCGATCCGTCGCGCGTCCAGATCTTCATTGGCACGCAGAGAGTCTGTCGCAACGGAATCGCCTGCGCCTTCAACGAGCGGCAAGCGCACCGCACTCTAGCGCAACCGGACTGCGATATTCGTGTAAAGCTTCGGCGCGGCCAGCATTCGGTGCGATTTCTCACCACCGACCTGACTGCTGAATATGTGCGGATCAACGCCGATTATTCCACCTNNCTGAGACCTGCCCTTAGAAACTGAACATCGCCTGCAATTCAATTTTGCGATTCGCCGCCGCGCTTGAGAATGGCCCTCCCGCCAGCGCCACCGACTGGCCGAAAGAGTTGGAGCCCAGGTTCCCCACCGGAGGCGCGGCGTTCACGCGGTTGAGCACGTTGCGCGCGTTGACGCTGAAAGTCAGGCTGTAGCGCCGGTTGCTTGCCGCGCCACCTCCAAACCCTCCTCCGCCTCCTCGTCCAAAGCCTCCACCGCCGCCGGGGCCACCACCGCCCGGGCCGCGGCCTCCGCCCATGCCGCCCGGTGGAGGCCCGCCGCCGGGGCCGGCAGATGCGTCTGTCGATTTCCCCTTCTCGGGTCCGAAGCCGAAAGTTTTTGCCAGGCGAAGATTGAGCGTAAAGTTCACGGGGCCAGTCAGGTAGTTGATGGGGACAAGAACATCCGACGCCGTCGGGGATGCGTTGTAGTGGCACCTGGCAGTCAGCGAAGGACACGCGGGATCATTCGCGAATGCGGGACGATCGTTGAACACCGTGTCATGATTCAAATCCTGCCCCGCCGTGACGTTATAGGGCGATCCCGAATTGAAGACCATGAACGGGCTCAAGCGGAATGCATAAGGAAGACCGATTGTGCCGCCCACGAACAGCCGGTGCCGGGTATCAAAGGAAGCGCGCCCGTAGTCGGCGCCGAGATTGTACTGATCGGAGGGGAAACTGGAAGCGCCCGAGGTGTCGCTGTTGGCGTAGTTCAGGCTGTAGTAGCCGAACAGGGACAGCTTGGCGCCGGCCCGGATATTGAAATTTGCGATCAACTGATTTTGCCGGAAGACTCCGTCCGACGAGTACTGATCGATCGGGCCCCGCGCGGGGAATGGAGGCGGGCCGCTCGATCCGGGGGTGCCTGGAGTCGGAGCATTGACGTTCAATGTCACGAACTGGTGCACGCCGCGAGCATTCAGATAGGAAAGTGTAACGTTGGCGATCTTCGTAACCTGTCGTTCCAGGCTGAACGCGGTCTGCATGATGTAGGGCGCGCGCAGTCCGGAGGCGATCTGGTAGACGGCTTGTGCGGTTGCCGGCAATGTATTCACCGGCGGAGGGGTCGGATACGTTGGATCGGAGACGATGTACAGTTGTTGGATCACGCCGTTCAGACGGTCCGCATTCAGAATGAGGTTTTCGGAGAAGCGATCGTAAAACAGGCCGAAGCCGCCGCGCAGCACGGTTTTCGGCGCCGTCTTTCCTCCTCCGCCAACGCCCCACGCAAAGCCGAGTCGTGGCGCCCAGTCGGCATGATCGTGGATTGCGTTCTGCGTTTCAAAACGCAGGCCACCGCTCAGCGTAAGGTTGGGACGCACCTTCCAGTCATCCTGCACATATAACCCTGCATCCACCATGGTGGCGGGCACGCTGGCAACCGCGCCGCTGGTGGTTGCATTGATGGAATATTGGCTCGGGATTCCATTGCTGTAAGTCGTGAGATCCGGGAAGGTATAAGTTCCGTTGAAACCCGCGCTGGACGCATTGATTTCGTGCACCGCCCGCAGACGCAACCCGAACTTCACGAATTGCTTGCCCAGCGATACCGAAGTGTAGTTCTGCATCTCGTAGTGGTCGGCGTGGTCCGACTCAGCGCCTGCACTGCTGCCTCCGCCGATGAAATCCCCGGGCACGTTGATGCCTAAGGCAGTGCTCAAAGGGGTCTGCTGACTATTGTCGCGGAGGTACTGGAAGCGCGTCTCATTCACCGCCTTCGCTCCCAGGATTTGCGTGTCGCTGATTTGCACCGTGTGTTCGGAAGAGCTGGTGTCGTAACCGGTGGACGCGAGCGCGAACCCTCCCACTCCCGCGTTCTGCTGCGTGTCGTGGTAGTACTGATAGCGCGCGGTCAAAGTGTTGTTGGCGCTGAGTTGGTAGTCGAGGCGCGGACTCAGATTCGTCCGCGTCCGCGGGTTCGGCACGCTCTCGCTGAACGGCGTCGGAAGGAAGTTTGCCAGGATGGTCGCGTTTACGATCGCGACCTCGTCGATGTTGCGCCGCTGCACGTCGAGGAAGAACGACGCCTTCTTGTTGATCGGCCCGCCGACGTTGCCCATGTAGATCACCGAGTCATAGGGCTGGAAGGGATCGACGTGAGTCACGGGATCGACGTGCAGGAAAGGATTGCGCGTGTTCAGTCCCGAGCTGTTCCCGACGACGGACAACTGGCCATGGTATTTGTCGGTACCGGGCTTGGTGAAGATTTCGATTCGTCCATAACCCAGCTTGTCGTATTCGGCCGAGAATGGATTTGAATTGATGCGAATCTCACGAATCGACGACTTCGGAGGGAGCTGTCCTCCAGTGAATCCATCGATGTAAATCTGTCCGCCATTGGGACCGGCCGAGGGGCCGGCTAGCGCTTC
>PMBA01000231.1:5399-22684 GCA_003152795.1 Acidobacteriaceae bacterium
CCGGTGCGGTTGGTGGTGGCCGAATGGGTTTGCCCCCCCGAGACCAGGACGGCCACCGTGGCGTTCGCAATTACGGCGCCCGAGGGGTCCGTTACCTGTCCGCGCAAGGTTCCCGTCGTTGTGGTTGTGGATGACTGGATTGATGACTGAGCCGGCGACTGCGCCCAGGCGGACGGCGCCGAGATCAGAATAGCCAGAATCAGACTTGCCGGAATGGCCGATAAATACTTCAACGCGCACCTTGTTCTTTCCAGGCAGAGCAAATTAATTGAGAATTATTCACTGCTGCGCGGCTTCACTTTCCCCGCCGGAGGCGCCCAGCGACCACGGCGAAAGCAGCGTGGACGCGCTTCGGCTTGGCGCCGCCGTTAGAATGGCGTCCACTCCCGCCAGCAGTGTGATCGCCGTTACCTCATCCGAATTCCCGCTCACGGTCGAGACGATCATCACGGCATCGCCCTTCTGCAGGTCCGCCAGCGTGCTGTTGGGCAAGCGGCTCAGCATGCGCTGGAAATCAGGTGGGCCATTCCCGCCCGGCCCGCCGCCTGTTGCGCGGGCGGATTGCGAGTCTGCCGGCGTCGACGGTCGCGCTCCGGCAGCACTGGGCGCGGCACCGTGCCCCGACCCTGTGCTCTGACCCTGCCCGTTGGCGCCTGCTTGATCTCCTTCCCCACCGCCCGCAGTGCCTTTCAATCGCATGGCGATACGTTGCGCCATCTCTGGCGGCAGTTTCTTCATTTGCGAATCGGGCGACACCTTCACCACCACCGCGCTTTTGCCGATGGCATCCTGCACCGTCATCGTATGGTTGGCTGCGTCAATCGCCTTGATAATTCCCGCAATATTGCGAAATGCGCCGGTAACAATTTCCTCCGCGCTCACTTCGCTGCCATCCGGATTGCGCGTGCCGCGGGCGCGCAACTGATCTCCCGCCTTGACCTGCGCCCAGAATTGGCTGGCGGGCGCCGCCTTCGCATCGTCGAACTTCACCGAACCGGGCGCGTAGCGGCGCAGGATCGTGTCGCTGCCAACGTGGACGGCGATATTGCGGTTCGCGCCCACTCCGCTGGATGAAATTGTGAGGCTGCCGCCCGCAGCGTCCACCTTCGTGACCAGTCCGCCCACGCCTCGCTTCTGCCAGTCGTCGCGATCGCGCTGCTGCCTGGCCGCGACATCGGCCTGCTTCATCACAATCACCGAGAGCGCCACAATGGTATGCCCGTCGCCGTTTGCCGTTGCCTGTCCCCGCACCAGCACGCGATCGCCAGGCTGCAGGTCCTGCGCCTGTAGAGAAGTCGCGTTCTTCAGATCTTTTTCTCCCGGTGGCACCCGCAGGATCTTCGTCGCGCCCGTCAGCCTGGCAACGATGTCGCCTTCGCTGCCCGATTCAGACGTGACCGTGATGGAATCCGCCTGAATGCTCTTGATCGTCCCCACGGCCTTGGCGATCTGTGCGTCTCCCGAAGCGCTGGCGGGCTTGGCTTGCGCGCAAACATAAGCCTGGCTCGCCACCATCAGCGTGACCACCGCCGTGAGCGCGCACGTCGCAAGACGCGGCGCCCCCTGCCAGAGACATCGCATAGCCCCGCTTATCGGCATACCTGAACTGTACTTTAGCATCGCCGAACGCGCCATATTCACCCCTTTACGAAGTTTTACCCGGCATTGACGTTGCTTTTACAGGACGCTGGCAACTTCAACTCCATCGCCCCGCATCCAGTCTTACATCCGTTCTCACCAATGAGAAGACAATGCTTGCATGGATGCCTATGTCTGCTGACAGATCCTGTCCCGAAACGCAGTCGCAACCGGTCGCGGCGAGTGTCCTGTACCGAATGACGATTGCGTTCCCCAGTTGGGCAGGTGCGATACTGGCCGTGTACTCGATTTTCTTATGCAGATTCGGAGCGCTCAAGATTCGCCTGAAATGAAGGACCAACGGAGGAGGCAAGGTGAACGAATCCCGGCCGCATAGCCCGCGGCGCAGCGAAAAAACGATTGCGAACCGTTCCTTCTCGTGGTGGAAGCCGGTCGTTTATGCGGTGATCGCCGCCCTGGTCGGGCTTCCCGGAGTCGGCCCGTCAATGGAGGCGCAGGACACCGCTGCCACGATCTCCGTCGACGTCAACGTAGTCACCCTGCCCGTCACCGTTCGCGACAAACATGGGGCGATCGTCCGCGACCTCACGAAGGACGATTTCACGCTTCAGGAAGACGGCCGCCCGCAGAGCATCCGCTATTTTTCTCAGGAAACGAATCTTCCGCTTACGCTGGGTCTGCTCGTCGATACCAGCCGCAGTCAGACGGGCGTGCTCGATGCGGAGCGAAACGCGAGCCGCAGTTTTCTCGATCAGATGCTGGTGCAGGCCAGGGACAAGGCCTTCCTCATTCACTTTGATCGGGAAGTTGAATTGCTGCAGGACATGACTTCGTCGCGTGAGAAGCTGCAAGCCGCGCTCGAATTGCTCAAAACGCCATCCGACCGCGAGAGCTCGAACGATCCCAACGACTCCCGCGATTCGCGCTCGGGATCGGGTTCGCATCGTGGCGGCGGTACCCAACTCTACGACGCCGTGTTTCTGGCCTCGAACGAATTAATGAAAAAGCAGCAGGGGCGGAAGGCTCTGATTATTCTCTCGGATGGCGTCGACCGCGGCAGCAAGACCTATCTGGAAAGCGCGATCGAGTCCGCGCAACGTGCCGACACGGTTGTCTACTCCATCTACTTTGCCGATTCCCACCGCGACGACCGTGACCAGGGGCAAAGGCGCGGCGGCGGAATGGGCCGCGGCGGAGGTGGCTATCCGGGCGGGGGTGGTGGTTGGCCTGGTGGCGGAGGCGGCTATCCGGGCGGAGGCGGGGGCGGTCGCGGCGGAAGCCAACGCCATCCCGAAGAGCCGCGCACCGATGGCAAGAAAATCCTGGAGCGGATTTCCAGAGAAACAGGCGGACGTTTCTTTGCAGTTACGAAGAAAGAAACTGTCGGCGATATCTATTCCAGCATTGTCGAGGAACTGCGAACCCAATACAGCATGGGCTACACGCCGGATAAAGACAGCACCGCCAGCGGCTATCACCACATTCAGCTAGCGGTGAAGCGCAAAGAGTTGACCGTGCAGACCAGAGACGGCTATTACGCCGATCGCTAGTACGGTGTCCCGCAAGTTTGCGCCATAAAACAATTCAAGGTTGTGTTCGCGAATGTGAAATGGGAAGAAAAGCTATTTTGCCGCGAGTTCGTCGCGCAGCGCCTTCCCCAGCGCCGCCTGCCGCTCCGCACTCAACTTGGCTCCGCCTGAGGTCAGATACAGAACGTCAATCGCCATCTGCCCTTCAGTCTCGATCAGCGCAATTTCGATGTTGCACTCATGCTTCGAGACCAGCGAGCACATCCGGTACAGCAGTCCCGGGCGATCCTGGGTCAGAACCTGCAGCAGCGTGCTGTGCGCAGAGCAGGTATCGTCGAATTCAACCTGGGTGGCGATCTTGACCTTGGTGCTGTCCGCCTTCTCCGATTTCAAGCGGTCGCGCAGCATGCGCGCCAGGTCGGATTCCCCCTTGACCACCGCCGCGATGCTCTTCTTCAGGCGTTCCCACTCCTGCAGATTCATCTCCAGGGTTCGGAAGCGATCGGTGAAATAAAAGGTGTCCACTACCATGCCGGCGGCATTGGAGAATGCGTTCGCTTTCACGATGTTCATTCCCCAGGCGGCCAGCGCTCCGGAAACCGAGGCGAACAGGAAGGGCCGGTCGGTGGTAATCAAGGTCAACTCATACCAGTGGCGAACCTGCTTCAGATTCAATTGGACGCCGTTCTGTCCCAGTTGGGCGGCCATTTCGGCATGGGCCAGGACGTCGGTGGCGCCGTGGATTCGCAGATAGCGTTGCGGCAATCCTTCCAGAAAGAGGTTGATTTTCTTCCCCGCCACCGGCGCCAGCGAACGCAGATGGGCCAGGGTTGACGGTCCCACGCTGGAGCCATCATCCGTGTGAACGCGCTCATCGGCGCTCCGGCTCAAGTAATTCGCGCACGCAATATAGAGTTGCCATAAGTTGTCCGCTTTCCATGGCGTCATGGCTTCCGGGTTCACGGCTTTGATGTCGGCATAGGTCATCAGGCACAGCATTTTCAGCCGCTCGGGCACACCCACTCTTTCCGCGAAACTTTTTACGTTCGCCGGATCGAAGACGTCGCGCCGCATCGCCGCCGACATTTCCAGATGGCTCGCCACCAGATATCGCACCGTCTCCCGATCCACCGGATCAAGATCCAGCCGCTCCGCACAACTGTCGGTGAGTTGCAGACTGAGCTCGACGTGATTCTCGCTGGGCACGGCTTTGCCGGAATCATGCAGCAGCAGCGCCAGGAAAAGCAGTTCCGGCTGTTCGAGTTCGCCCTGCAATGCCGCAAAGCGCCGGTCCCATTCCGATTTCGATTCCTTTCAGACGATGCAGATGTTCGATGGCCAGGAACGAGTGCTCATCGACCGTGTAGCGATGGTAAAAGTCGCGCACCACCAGCGCCTCAATCCCCCGCAGTTCGGGCAACAGAGAGCGACAGCAGGCGGAGCGCGTTCATGACGCGCAGAGCGTCCGCCGCATACGGCTGCACCAGCGTTTCCTGCAGATAAAGCCACAACTCGGCGCCACGCGGGGGTGTTGCCGCCAGCGCGGGCAGCGCCTGCTCGACTTTGATATTCGGTGGTCGTGCTCAGTTTTAGGCCGTGTTCCGCCATGAAATGAAAAAGCCGCAACAGCATTTCCGGATCGCGCAGGCCGCCCGGTTCTTGCGGTTGCTTCGGCTGCTTCAAAAAGATCAGTCCATCCACTACGGAGAAAGTCATCGCCTAGCGACCTTCAACCGCCAGCCCTGGAATTGCCGGTACAACGACGACCAGGCGGCGGGAATCTCCTCGATCAGTTGGTTGCAGACTCGATGCACGGCTGCGCACGTGGCCGAAAGTAGACACGCATCCAGTCGGCTGCGTTCGCGATCTCCAAATCGCTGGTGCCGATCTTTTTGGCCGCCGCTTCGTCCTGTGCCTCCCAAGTGAGCGTGTTGTCGTGACGGCCGTAGCGGAAGTGGAGAAAGCAACGCACCGACATCTGGAAATCCAGCGCCGCGTCGAGCGCCCGCCGCGAAGAAACCGGCAACAGCGTGTTTGAGTATCCGGCCACACCTTCAACTTTTCCATGGCGGAAATCAGCGCCAGCCAGTTGGCGACGTTGTAGTCGCGCAAACCGCCGGGCCCATCCTTCACGTTCGGTTCCAGGTGAAAGACGGTATTGCCAAATTTGTGATGGCGCGCGCGCGTGATCTCGCCCAGGTTCTGGATCAGGTTGTGGCACTCGCGCCCCACCAGTCGCGGAACCACTTTTTCGCGCAGCCGCGAAAACACCTCGCGATCGCCCGCCAGGTAGCGGCAGTCGAGCAGCGAGATGGCAAATTCGACATTGTTCGGATCCAGGCGTTCGCACTCCGCCAGACTTCGGGTGGCTGGACTGAGCTTCAACCGCAGGTCCCATAATTCCTGCGAAAAGCGGCGGATGGGATCTTTGAAGTTGCTCTCGGAATTACCGTCAGCGTGCAGAAACAGCAGATCAATGTCGGAGTGGGGAAAAAGCCAGCCGCGCCCGAATCCGCCGGTGGCCACCAGCGCGAAACCCTTAGGCCCGTCTGGATCGGAGGCGCTGGAAGCGGAGAGAGTAGCGGGACTGGAAGCGACGATGATTTCGCGCCACAGCCGCTGAACAATCGCATCGACTAACGCTGTTCGCCTCGCCACCGCCGTTCGTCCTTCACCGGTGACGGCAAAATCCCGCTCGATGGCAGCGGATTCCCTTACGTACAGGTCCCGCAACTCACTGCGGACGGCGGCCTCGGTGGTCATTTCGATGACGCTCTCCCCGAACGGTTAAGTTGCTGCGGCAGCTTTTATTCCGATCTGCTCATCCGCGAGCAGACAAGGGGGATGTCCATCTTCGCCGTTTCGAATTCGCGCGCTTACAGCACGCTCTCGCCACGTTCGTCGTTGCGAATCCGAATCGCTTCATCAATGCGCGAAAGGAAAATTTTCCCGTCGCCGATTTTGCCCGTACGTGCCGCCGCGGTGATTGCCTGCACCACTTTCTCGACCATTTCATCCGCCAGCACGATCTCGATCTTCACCTTTGGGATCAAGTCCACGGTGTACTCGCGTCCGCGGTAGAACTCGGTGTGTCCTTTTTGCCGGCCATGTCCTCTGGCTTCAAAAACCGTCATGCCTTCGACGCCCACTTCGTGCAATGCGTCCTTCACGGCTTCCAGCTTTGAGACCTGAATAATCGCTTCGACCTTTGTCATGGTTCTCCGTCCCGTTGATTCCAGTGTCCCGTTCGGTTTTTCGTTATGCGGAAGACTCCCAATAGTATCCCTCTTCGCCGTGCTGCGAGAGATCAAGACCTTGCACTTCGTGGTCCTCGGAAACGCGCAGGCCGATGGTCATGTCCACCAGTTTCAACAGGACCAGTGTGCCCACGATCGCCAACCCCCATGCAATCGCCACCCCGACCACTTGATTGAGCAGTTGGTGGGCATTGCCCTCGATCAGGCCTGAGGCCAGTGTGCTTCCCTGGGCGTTCTTGAAGATGGGATTCACGGCACTCGTAGCAAACACGCCCGTCAGCAGAGCTCCCAGAGTTCCGCCGGCTCCGTGAACGCCAAACGCATCGAGCGAGTCGTCGTATCGGAACATGGACTTGACCTTGGTCACCATGAGGAAACAGAAAATACCCGCGGCCAATCCGATGGCGATCGCCGACATGGGCGAGACAAAACCGGCCGCCGGAGTAATCGCGACCAGCCCGGCCACGGCTCCGGAGATTGCACCCAGTGCGCTCGGCTTCCCCCGCTTCCACCACTCTGCGGCGCTCCAGCCGAGAGTGGCCGCGGCGGCGCCAAAATGCGTGGCTACGAACGCGCTCGTAGCCAATGCTCCCGCCGATAGCGCGCTGCCCGCGTTGAACCCGAACCACCCCACCCAGAGCAGGCACGCCCCGACAAAACTCAGGACCACGCTGTGAGGAGGCATCGACTGCTTGGGATAGCCGAGGCGAGGTCCCAGATACAGCGCACACACCAACGCCGATACCCCCGACGTAACGTGCACCACTGTGCCGCCGGCAAAATCCAGACAGGGGAAGCGTCCGCCGAGTGAGGCATTCAGCAAGCCACCCTTCCCCCACACCATGTGCGCCATGGGGGAATAGACAACCAGCGACCACAGGATCATGAAGGCAGTCATGGCGCTGAATTTCATGCGCTCGGCGAACGCGCCCGTGATCAGTGCCGGGGTGATGATGGCGAACATCAACTGGTACACCATGAATGTCTGGAGAGGAATGGTCGCGGCGTAGTCGGGGTCGGGTTGAGCGCCCACGCCGCGGAGAAATATGTTTCGCAATCCGCCAATAAAGCTGTTTCCCGGAGCAAATGCCAGACTGTAGGAAACCGCGCCCCAAAGCAGTGTGACAATGGCCATCAGCGCGAAGCTTTGCATCATCGTCGAGAGGACGTTCTTCTTTCGCACCAACCCGCCGTAAAACAACGTCAGGCCGGGTCCGGTCATCATCAGGACCAGGGCGGAACTGGTCAGCATCCAGGCGTTGTCGCCGGAGGANNAGGGTTCGAATTCCCGCCCGGAGCCTGCGCCAGCACGCCGGCTGCAAGCAAGCACACCATTACCAGCGCAAGACAAACCGTGGCGGATTTCTTCATTGATCCCTCAAGACTCCTCGCCTTGAACCGACAGCATGATAACAATAGCCGCTGGGCCGCCGTTTGCGGAAATCGAAACTATTTATGTTCGTGATTGGAAATCCTTATGTGCACATCCNNGAACTAAGACGCTACCCGAAGCCGCCGTCCAATTGACGGCGGGGGGCTTTCTGCGGTTGGATGGATACTGCGTGGCAACAGCGCCTCCCATTTTCGATCCCGAGTCCCGGCGGTTTAATCGTCTCGACGCGGCATGGCTTACGATCTGGCTGCTCTTCCTCGCCGGACTGGCCCTGCTTCCGCCACAATTTGAATGGCACAAGCAGCTGATTCTGCTCGCCATCGGAATTGTGCAGTTGGTGGAGACAAGACTCATCTCCCGCTTCCCGGAACGGGGAGTCTTCTACGTCATATTGCTTAAGATTTTGCTGGCGACGGTTCTCATTGACCACACCGGCGAAGTCGGAATCAACAGCAGTTACTATCCTATTTATTATCTGCCGGTCGTCACCGCGGCGCTCTACTGTGGCCCGTTGTTAACCCTGCTCTGGACTCTCATTGCATCGGCTGCCTACTGCTCGTATCTGTATCCCGCGATGCAGGAATACGATCTGACGCCCGAAGCCTTCGGCTACCTGGCGCTGCGCATCATGTTTTTCTTTCTCGCCGCCATGGTCGTGAATCGCTTCTCGCAACAGAGCCAGCATCAGACCCAGTTGTACCGTGAACTTGCCGAGCGCCTAGCCGAAACCAACCGCCGCCTGGAACTGGCTCAGGCTGAGGCGCGACGCTCCGAACGCCTCGCCGCTCTCGGCCAGCTCTCCGCCGGATTGGCTCACGAAATTCGCAACCCCCTCGGAGTCATCAAAGGTTCGGCCGAAATGTTGACCCAGAAATTGCAGGCTTCCGACGAACTATCCCGTGAATTGGCCGGCTACATTTCGACCGAGGTCAACCGGCTTGGCGCTCTGGTCACCGAGTTTCTGGACTTCGCCCGTCCTCTTCACGCTGAACCGCATCCCGCGGATCTGATCGCTCTTCTCGATCGAGTGCTGCAGATTATCTCCGCGCGGTTTACGGGTAAACCGGTGCGCGTCGAGCGCCACTACGCCACCGCATTGCCGCCGGTTCCGCTCGATGAAAGCCTCTGCGAGCAAGCCTTCCTCAACTTGGTGCAGAATGCCTACGAGGCGATGGAAGATCATGGTGGCACCTTGCGGGTCGAGGTTCAACCCGCCACCAGGGACGATCGGCCAGGAGTGGAACTTCGCCTGGCCGACACCGGCCCCGGTGTTCCCGAGCAACTGCGCGAAGAAATTTTCAACCCGTTCGTGACCACCAAGAAAACCGGTGTGGGATTGGGCCTGTCCATCGTTTCGAAGATTGTCGACGGTCATCACGGGTCAATCCATGTGGAGAATGCCCCAGGAGGCGGCGCCGTATTCACACTGTTCTTTCCGCTAGAAGAAGTCAGCGAACCGCACGCCGTGCAAGCGATAACCGCAGAATAGAAAGCAAGGATCAGGATCGAGAAGCGAAGCGAACGACGAACAGCGAATAGCGAACGACGAACGACGAACGACGAACAGCGAAAGACCAACGACCAACCATGCCGACTATTCTCATCATCGAAGACGAAGCCAAGATGCGGCGGTTGCTTGAGTTGAACCTGGGCGACGACGGCTTCAAAACGCTTTCTGCCGGAGACGCCGAGACGGGTTTAAAGCTGCTCGCTGCCGAGCCCGTTCACCTCGTCCTCACCGACCTCAAACTCCCAGGCATGAGCGGGCTCGAATTTCTGCAAACCGCGAAGCAGCAGAATCCAGCGTTGCCCATCGTGGTCATGACCGCGTTCGGGTCGGTTGAAACGGCGGTTGAGGCGATGAAAGCCGGCGCCAGTGACTACGTCCTGAAACCGTTCGCGCTCGCCGAAATGCGGATGGTGGTGCACAAGGAACTCGATAACTCGCGCCTGCGCGAGGAAAATCGCTCGCTGCGCGAAGCCCTGGGACAGAAGTACAGCCATCCCAACATAGTGGCGATCAGTCCCAAAATGCAGGAGGTGCTCGCCACCGTCGAACGCGTCGCGCCCACCAACTCCACCGTTCTTTTGGGCGGCGAAAGTGGAGTGGGCAAAGACCTCATTGCCCGCGCCATCCACGAAAAGTCGCGCCGCGCTTCCGGGCCCTTCATCAAGATCAACAGCACGGCCATCCCCGAAAATCTGTTGGAGAGCGAACTCTTCGGCTACGAAAAAGGAGCCTTCACCGGAGCCACCTCCAGCAAGCCCGGAAAGTTCGAACTCGCCGACAAAGGCACGCTTTTCCTCGATGAAATCGGAGACGTGCCGCCCGCCATCCAGGTCAAACTTCTGCGCGTGCTGCAGGAGCGCGAGTTCGAGCGCCTGGGGGGCACGCGGACCATCAAAGTCGATGTTCGGCTGATTGCTGCCACCAACCGCGATCTGCGCGCCGCGCTCGAAGACGGAACATTTCGCGAAGACCTTTACTACCGGCTCAACGTCGTGCCAATCGACATCCCGCCGCTGCGCGAACACAAACAAGACATCGCTGGACTGGCGAACCTGTTCCTGGCGCGCTTCGCCCGAGATTCCGGGAGAGAGGAAAAAATCAGCGGCATTTCCGCCGCTGCCATGCAACTTCTCAGCGCCCATTATTGGCCGGGCAATGTGCGTGAACTGCAGAACGTCATCGAACGCGCCTGCGCGCTGGCTTCGGGCAGCCAGTTGGAAGCGGGCGACATACAACTGGACTCGCCGCGCAATCGCAGCTCCTCTTTGGCTGGCGCTTCGTCCGATCGCTTTCTTCCCGACGGCATGACCCTCGATCAGTGGGAAGACGAGATGATCCGCGAAGCACTGAAGCGCGCCGGAGGAAATAAGTCGCAGGCTGCGCGTCTGCTCGGCCTTTCGCGGAATGCGCTGCGCTATCGCTTGTCGAAAATTGGAATCGACGACAACGAAGGGGAGTGAAGCGGATCGCGCGCGTGCCCTGGCCGAAAACCACCACCCTGGTGGAACCGGGCCACCGGAGCCCCGCAAATCGCCGCCGATCCGAGCTGTTATGTCTGGCGTAACTGACTAAAAACAATGTAATTAACCAGACTCCCGCCCACCGCTCGACATTGGCACTCTGACTGCATTCTTTCAGGCAGAGTTTTGTCCCGAACGACGTGGAGGTTTCTATGAAATTCAAGTTAATAGCGGCACTTCTAGGATTGATGATCGCGATTCCAGGCGCGGTCATGGGTCAGAACGGCGCGCCGAACACGGACGACCAGTCGCCGGACCAGATGTCGAAACCGTCGCCGATGATCCAGGCGCCCATGCAGGGTCCGAACGACCAGGGCTCCATGGACCAGGACTCGATGGACCAGGATTCGACGATTCAGGGTTCGAACGAGCAGGGTCCGATGAATCAAGGTTCAATGAATCAGGGCCCGGCGCAACCCGGCTCCAACGACCCGAGCCAGAGTGGCAGCGCGCCTGCCGAAACCAATGCCGGCGTCGCACGCGTCAGTCTGATTCATGGCGATGTCTCCACCCAGCGTGGCGACACCAGCAGTTGGTCGGCGGCGGCGCTGAATGCTCCCGTGCTTGCAGGGGATCGCGTTTCCACCGGCGACAAGGCCCGCACCGAGCTCCAGCTTGACTATGCCAACACGCTGCGCCTGGCTGAGCATACCCAGGCCAACATCACGCAGCTCACGCGCTCGCAAATCCAGATTCAACTTGGACACGGGATGGCAAACTACACCGTGCTGCAAAACAGCGATGCGGACGCGGAAATCGACACGCCTAACGTCTCCATTCGCACCGGCCGGCGCGAATCCAGCTTTCGAATTCTGGTTACCGCCGACGATCACACCGAGGTCCTGGTGCGCAAGGGGGAAGTGGAAGTTACCACTCCGCAAGGCGGCACGCGCGTGACCCAGGGCCAGTTCATCACCATCGCGGGCGCGGGCGAACAGGCCCAATACAAGATCGGCGACGCGCCGGCTCGCGACGACTGGGATCAGTGGAACACCGATCGCGACAACCTGATTCGCAATTCGGTGTCGCGCCGGCACACCAACGACTACTACGTTGGAACCGAAGATCTCGATTCCCATGGCACCTGGTCCGAAGTTCCGGATTACGGTCAAGTGTGGCGTCCGAACGTGGGGTCCGACTGGGCTCCGTATCGCGACGGCCGCTGGGTGTATGAGCCGTATTGGGGTTGGACCTGGGTTTCGTACGATGACTGGGGCTGGGCTCCGTATCACTACGGTCGCTGGATGTATTACGACAACTCCTGGGCGTGGTGGCCCGGTCCGGCGTACGGGTATCCGTTCTATCGCCCGATTTGGGCGCCGGCTTATGTTTCGTTCTTCGGATTCGGCGGCGGCTTCGGATTTGGCTTCGGCGGCTGGGGCGGGATCGGCTGGCTTCCCCTCGGACCGTGTGACCGTTTCCATCCGTGGTATGGGCGATATGGGGGGCGTTTCGGGGTTAGCGATATCCACGCTTACAACCGCGGTGGTTTCGCTCCGCTGCACGGCGGCTCGCGCTTCTCGAACGTGAACCTGGCCATGCGCGATCAGCATTTCCGTGGCGCGACCAGCGTGACCGGCCGCGAGTTCGGCACCGGGCACATGAGTCCGCACGCCATGGGTCATGCGGAATTGCAGAACGCGCATTTCTCGACCGGCAAACTGCCGGTGACGCCGGGCCGTGAGAGTTACTCGGCCAGCGGACGTTCGGCGGCTCCTTCCACAACTCGGAACGTGTCGCAGAATCAGCGCTTCTTCTCGCCGCGCGGGACCGGTACATCTGCCTCGCGCTCGTCCGAGCGGGGACAGCAGTCGCCCGGCTCGAACATCAGGCGGCAGAATGGCAACTTCACCGGAAACAGCGGAGTTGCGCGGCCCGGAAGCACCAGCTCGAATGGCGGTTCTAACAACGGGTTTCACGGCTTCAACCAGGGCACGGAAACCAGAAGCAATTCGGGAGCGGCGGCCAGACCCGGCAACTCGAGTCCGACGTCGTCTCGCGGCAACACCAACGGTGGTGGCTGGCAGAAATTTTCGCCCATGCCTCCGCGCTCGTCTTCCGAGTCAAGTCGTGAGCCGGGCAGATCTGGCGAGCCGTCTGGCCGCAGTTCGATGGGCCGCACGGAAGACCGCGGTTCGCACGGTGCTTCCCGCAGTCCGGGTTCGGAGGGCCGCGGATACAGCTCAGAGGGCCGTGGATACAGCGGATCCTCTCGTCCACCACTCAACATGAGGCAGCCGATCGTCACGCCCCGGTCTTACGGTGGTGGTCCTTATAGCGGCAGTCGCGGCGGATACAGCGGTGGCAGCGGACGCTCGGCCCCAAGCTACGGTGGCGGACGTTCCGCGCCGAGTGGCGGCGGTAGCCATTCCGCACCGAGCGGCGGATCGTCGCACGGTGGCGGAGGATCATCGCACGGCGGTGGTGGGTCGTCACACGGCGGCGGATCGCACGGTGGCGGCGGTGGTGGCGGCAGACATGGAAGGTAACACTGCGCTGGATCGTTCCCCAGCGTAGGAGCATAGCAACACTCTACCCCAGCAGTGAGGCGCGCAAGCGTCCCACTGCTTTTTTGTTGCCCAAGACTGTGGAGCGACGGGCGCCCCCGCCCGGCCGCATGGTGCAGCACGTCACGCTGAGGTGTGTCGCACATCACAGATCGGGGTAACGGCGCGTATTGTACTGACTGTGGGGAGAGCTGCCGTGTGCCTTGCCATACCAGGGAAGATTCTCGAAATTCAGGAACTGGGGCCGTTGCGGGCAGCCCGCGTGCAGTTCGGCGGGATCGTGCGCCAGGTATCGCTGAACTTTGTTCCCGAGGCAGGCGTCGGCGACTATGTGATGGTCCACGTGGGCTTCGCCATCAGCCGCGTGGATGCGGCCGAAGCCGAACGCACCTACCAGCTTCTGCAGGAAATGGGAGCGCTGGAAGCGGAATTGCCGCCTGCGGAACCGTAATTTCGCGCGCCGTTTGGCACTATGAAATATCTTGACGAGTATCGAGACCATCGCATTGCCCGCGCTCTGGCGGCTGAGATATCGCAGTGCACGACCCGGCCCTGGGTGCTGATGGAGATCTGTGGCGGCCAAACCCACACCATCATGCGCTACGGCATTGACGAACTGCTGCCGCGCGCCATCGAAATTGTGCATGGCCCGGGATGTCCCGTCTGCGTCACCCCGCTGGAAACGGTGGACAAAGCGATCGCCCTGGCGCTGCGGCCGGATGTCATCCTGGTTTCCTACGGAGACATGCTGCGGGTGCCTGGGTCCGGTTCGGATCTGTTTCGTGCCAAGGCCCAGGGTGCGGACGTTCGCATCGCGTACTCCCCAACGGAGGCGGTGAAGATCGCGCGGTCGAATCCCGATCGCAAGGTTGTGTTTCTGGCGATCGGTTTCGAGACCACCGCTCCCGCGAACGCGATGGCCGCCTGGCAGGCGAAACACGAGGGTCTCGCCAATTTTTCCATGCTCGTATCGCACGTGCTGGTCCCGCCGGCGATTCGCGCCTTGATGGTTTCCAAGGCAAACCGGGTGCAGGGTTTTATTGCGCCCGGCCATGTCTGCACCGTGGTGGGGTGCAAGGAATATGAGGATCTGGTGCGCGATTTCCGCATACCGATCGTGGTTGGGGGATTCGAACCGGTTGATATTCTGGAAGCGGTCCTCATGCTGATCCGGCAACTTGAAGCGGGAGAAGCCCGGCTGGAAAACCAGTACGTGAGATCGGTGAGCTACCGGGGGAACCTGCAGGCACAGCAGATCATGGCTGAGGTGTTTGAAGTTGCGGACCAGAAGTGGCGTGGCATCGGTCCGATCCCGCAGAGTGGTTTGCGTTTGCGCGAAGAGTATGCCGCTTTCGATGCGAACCGGGTCTTTGATTTGGGCGAAATGACGGTCGATGAGCCCGCCGAGTGCATCAGCGCCCAGGTCTTGCAGGGATTGAAGAAGCCGACGGACTGTCCGGCGTTTGGCATGAGATGCACGCCGGAGAATCCGTTGGGAGCGCCCATGGTCTCTACCGAAGGGGCATGCGCAGCGTACTATCACTATCGGCGCCATTCGGTCGCGAGTTAGGAGCACGCGTGTCGACGAAAACCTACGCCGAAATCAATTTCGACCTGAGTTGCCCGGCGCCGCTCCCGGCCAAAGACGCAATTCTGCTCGGGCACGGCAGTGGCGGCAAGTTGAGCGCTGAGTTGATTCGCGACATCTTCCTGCCTGCGTTCCAGAATCCAGTCCTGGCGCGTCTGGATGACCAGGCCATCGTGAATGTGAACGGCCAGCGCCTGGCCATCACCACCGATTCGTTCGTGGTAAAGCCCCTGTTTTTTCCCGGCGGCGATATCGGCTCGCTGGCGGTTCACGGCACGGTGAACGACCTGGCCATGGGCGGCGCAGTGCCGCTTTTTTTGAGTGCTGCGTTCATCATCGAAGAGGGCTTCTCGATGGACGATCTCCGCCGCGTCGTGAACTCGCTGCGCCAGGCGGCGTCTGAAGCCGGCGTCCAGGTGGTGACTGGCGATACCAAGGTGGTCGAGAAAGGCAAGGGCGACGGGCTGTTCATCAACACCACGGGANNCTGCTGAGCGGTTCGATCGGCGATCACGGCATTGCGATTCTGGCGCAACGCGAGGGCCTGGAATTCGAGACTCAGATCCAAAGCGATAGTGCCGCCTTGCACACGCTGGTGGCCGGGATGCTGAGCGTCGCTCCGACCGCAATTCGCGTCATGCGCGACCCGACGCGAGGTGGCGTCTCCAGCACGCTGAACGAAATCGCGGAGCGTTCGCAGGTAGGGATCGAACTGATGGAGAGTTCTCTTCCCATCCACGAACAGGTTCGCGGTGCATGCGAATTGCTGGGCCTCGACCCTCTATATGTCGCCAACGAAGGCAAGCTGGTCGCAATCGTCGCGCCCGAGGCCGCCGACGCCGTGCTGCAGGCGATGAGAAATCACCCCCTGGGGGCGGAAGCGCAGGTCATTGGTACAGTAAGAAAAGAAAACGCGGGGCTGGTGACCATGCGAACGCCGTTTGGCACCACGCGGATTGTGGACATGCTGGCGGGCGATCAACTGCCGCGCATTTGCTGAGGAATCATGCACGAGATGGGAATCGCGAATTCGGTGCTGGATGCGGTGAGGACCGAGATGGGCCGCCATCCGGGAACTTATCCGTGCAAAATCGGTGTCCGGATTGGCGAAATGGCGGCTATCGACCAGGACGCATTGCGCTTCTGCTTTGAGGCGATGATCCTCGAGACCGATCTGTCCTCGCTGGAGTTGGCGATCGAAGTCTGTCCCCGCCGCCATCGTTGTCAAGCCTGTGCGCGTGAGTTCGTCGTGCGCGACTACGATTCGCGCTGTCCCCAATGCGCGAGCCTCGAAACCGTATGCATCAGTGGAGATGAGTTGGAGTTGGCGTATCTGGAGGTGGAAGAATATGAACCGAGTGCCGTTGGAGAAAAAAGTTCTTAGCGAGAACGACCGCCTCGCGGCTGAGTTGCGCGCTCGATTTCAAGAGCACGGCGTGCTCTGCCTGAACCTCATCAGTTCGCCCGGTTCCGGCAAGACCAGCCTGCTGGAGCGCACCCTGGAATTGCTGCCGCGGCGCGATCGCGTTGCCGTATTGACGGGCGACATTCAGACCGAGAACGATGCCAACCGGCTCAAACGATTTCACTTCCCGGTAAAACAGATCACCACCGGCGGCACTTGCCACTTGGACGCTCGCATGATCGAACGGCACCTCGCCGACTGGCGCCTGGAAGACCTGGATCTTCTTTTCATCGAAAACGTCGGCAACCTGGTTTGCCCATCCAGTTATGATCTGGGCGAAGCGGCCAAGGTCGTGGTGTTGAGCGTGACCGAAGGCGAAGACAAGCCCCTGAAGTATCCTTCCATTTTTTTCAAGTCCGACTTGCTGGTGTTGAGCAAAATCGATCTGCTTCCCTACGTGCCGTTTGACATCGAAGTGGCGGCTGAAAATGCCCGCAAGGTGCATCCTGGAATGGAGATTGTGAAGGTTTCTTGCCTGATGGGCAACGGTTTGCACGAATGGATGATGTGGCTCGGGGAGAGACGCCGGGCGCATAAATCGCTGGTGCAGCAGACTGCGAGCTGACGCCGTATGGATGTTCGGCGCCGGATCGATGTTTCAGGCATTGTGCAGGGAGTTGGATTCCGGCCCTACGTCTATCGCCTCGCTACCGGCCGGCGCCTTAGCGGGACGATTCGCAATACCGCCGCCGGAGTCACCATCGAAATCCAGGGGCCGGTGGAGACGGTTCAGGATTTCATCAATCGCTTGCCCGCGGAAGCGCCGCCCCTGGCGCGGATCACGGGCCTCGCCGTCCACGAAGTTCCCTGCAATGGCGACCAGGATTTCCGCATTGTCCATAGCCGCGAGGGCCAGGAAGTTCGCACCCTGATTTCGCCGGACGTCGCCATATGTGCGGACTGCCTGCGTGAAATGT
>PMBA01000036.1 GCA_003152795.1 Acidobacteriaceae bacterium
GGCGCGCTCTCGGCGCTCGCAAGTGGCACATCAAGGCGCAATTTCTCGCCGAGACGCTGCTCATCATGCTTGTCGGAGGCGCCATCGGCATCGCGGTGTCGTACCTGGTTGCCGTGGCTGTGGGAACGCTTCCGCTGATGGGACCGTTGTTCGAAGACGACTCGGGCAAGGCCGACATCCACCTGAGAATCTCATTTTTCACGGTCATCATTTCAACACTCGTGCTCCTGTTCGTCGGCGTGCTGAGCGCCATGATTCCCGCATCGCGAGCGGCCAATCTGGATCCCGTCGAGGCGCTNNGCTCGAAGCTCGTAGCTCGTAGCTCGCAGCTCGAAGCCCGGAGCCCGCGGCCCTCTTCTTCCATTGACGCCACTCCTCTTTACGCGTTACCTTGGCGGCGTTAGTGCGAGGTGTTCCCGTGCCCCTCTCTGCCGTCGATTGCGTCCAACCCGCCCTCCAGCACACGCGGCAACAACTCTTCACTAATTTCCGTTTCGGGCAATGGTCCCGCCTGGCGCTGGTAGGAATTCTCGCTGCCGAACTTCATGTCGGCGGATGTAATTTCGGAAATTTCGGCGGTAATTGGCCTCGCGTCCCGCATAAAAACCCGAACGGGTTTGGCGCAACCACCGGTTTATCTCCTTTCGATCCCGCGCAGATTCCCGCTCATATCTCCGAGCACATCGCGCAGTTCGTCGGATTGATCGTGGTCGGAATCCTCGCGTTTTTCATCCTCGGGTTCATCTTCCTCTACATCAGCAGCGTATTTCGCTTCATCCTGTTCGACTCGGTTCTGCGGCGGCAATGTTCGATCAGCGAGGGCTGGCGAAAATGGCGCCGCGCCGGTGGCCGATTTTTCCTGTGGCAGATTGTTTTTCAGATGGCGGTCTGGCTGTTTCTTCTGATCATGATTGGGCTGCCCCTCGCCCTCGCTTTCGCTGCGGGGTGGATGACCGATCTGCGCCAGCACATCGCGCGGTTGATTGTCGGAGTGATTCTTCTAGTCTGCCTCTTTGGAGTGTTCGCCATCGCCGCCGCCGTAGTTCAGGTGCTGGCTAAGGATTTCCTGGTGCCGCTGATGGCTCTTGAGAACCTTGACTTTGCCGACGCCTGGCACCGCTTGCTGGCCATGCTCCGGCTCGAAAAGGGACGGTACGCCGTTTATCTGCTGCTCAAACTTGTGCTTTCGATTGCCGCTGGCATCCTCTTCAGCATCATCGCCATCGTCCCCGTGCTGTTCGTTGTGATCCCTGGTGTGGTTGCCGTGCTGGGGGGAAGAGCCGCGGGCATGGAATGGAACGTGAGCACCATCAGTCTGGCAATAGTCTTCGGAACCACGCTCCTGCTCCTTTTGATTTATCTGATCGCGCTGGTCAGCGTGCCCGCCACCGTCTTCTTCCCGGCATACGCCATGCATTTCTTCGCCGCTCGGTATCCGAATCTCGACGCGCTGCTGAATCCGCCGCCGCCCGCTCCACTTCCCGCGCCGGAAGTGCCGCCAGTCCCGGAGCCTCCGCCGCCGTTTCAAGCGCCTCCCCTGCCGCCGTCGGCGGAGCCCATCGGCTAGCAGGCTTCCCTAGTCCCGATAAGTTCGCGCACAAAATTTAGATTGTCATCGTGATTTAGATTGTCATCCTGATTTAGNNATTGTCATCCTGATTTAGATTGTCATTCTGAGCGAAGCGAAGGATGACACCCGAACAAGGGAATTAACGCGACATCACACTGGAGACTACTTCTGTGTGGCGCTCGGCTTGTGTCCCCAACTAAAGCGCCGTCCGATGATGCACTTTACGATCAAGTGATCGCCGGAGTTGGTTACATCCACCCCCGCGCCGAAATTGAACTCCCAGTTCGGCGAAAGATTGAGGTCAATCGTCGGAAAGATTTGTTGCGACTGTTGAGAAATGGGATCGACATTTGAGACCGGCCCGAGCGCTCCGTAGTATTCGAAGCCGCCCGTAATCTTCTTGGTGAAATCGTAACTGACTTTCACATTCGGAGAAAATTCCCATCCCCTGCCAGTGTTCAACCCATGCAGCGCCCGGTCAAACGCGGGATTGAACGAGAAGTACCAGGGCCCCAGTTTCTTGTCGATAATGGGACGAAGCTCATAGTTCCAGCTGTCCTCGGAAAACTTCCGTCGCTGGTAGCCAATTTCCTGCGAGATGCTCAGACCCACCGGCAAGTGCCACGACTCGGGAGCCGTGAAGCGTGGGCGAATGTGATCTCCAACCCAATTCCAGCCGCCGTCTCCCTGACCGTCCCCGGGCTGAATGCTCGTGAACACATAGAAGCCGGTTTCGAACCAATCCGTCCAGCCGTGGGTGATTTCGAGCGTCTCATGCTCGGCGTGATTCGTAGGGGCAACGCCATTGATCACCGTCTTCGAGCCGTCGATGGTGAAGTTGGAATGGATTTCCACCATGGTGACGTTCTTCGGCGTCGCTTCCGAGCCGTAGACCTGGATCTCGTAGTTGTCCTGGGCGTGCGATGGCGAAACCACGATAAACAGAATGAGCGTGAGAAATAAGCTTCCGAGCCTCACTCGCGAGTGATATTTCACCTTGATCCCTTGGTCTGCAGAACTGGAATGAGGAACGCGCTGCTTGAATTATTCGATTCTAGCGGGTCGCCGCCAGAAGCAGGAAATTCGCAACGCTCCACGCTTGTCATCCTGAGCGAAGCGA
>PMBA01000074.1 GCA_003152795.1 Acidobacteriaceae bacterium
CCTCAGCGGGTCGAGCTTGCGGCTCGAGGTTTTCATCGAGGGGCAGGACATGCCGCGGACTTTTGATCTGGTGCAGGGCGATCAGGGTCATCTGGCGAAGTGCGCCTAATCAGGAAGAGGTGCAGGCGAGGCAGCAGCCGGCGCAGTATGCCGGCACTGCGCAATGCAGCATAGAGTCGAGTGCGGCAAGACGAGCTTCCTCAGCCGATCAACCGCCGCTCTTGCTGCCGACGCCGTCCCACTGATACGTGGAGTGGCTGAACCATGCCGGCTGGTCGCCGGTTTGCAGGCCCAGCTATGGTCTCTCGCGCTCAAGGGTGTTTACTCGGTCAGCTTGCCGGGGACGCCTTGGGCAGCATGGTGGAGTTTCAGCGCCCGGAAGACATTCGCCGAAGTTATCCCCACCGCATACGTGAACTTGCCGACGGAGGGAGATGGAACACGATTGCTGGACAACCAACTGATGATTCCGAAATGGCGCTGCTGTTGGCTCGGATGCTGGTAGAACAAGGCAGATATGACGCCGAGGAGGCTCGCAAAGCGTATCGTTTCTGGCTGGACTCCCGTCCCTTCGACTGCGGAAATACCGTTTACGTCGGTCTCCGTGGCCGCCCCAATTCCGAGAGCCAAGCCAACGGAGCGATGATGCGGATCAGCCCGCTGGGTATTTTTGGAGCCAATTATGACCTACAGCAGGTGGCGGCGTGGGCGCAACAGGATGCGGCACTGACCCACCCACACCCGGTCTGCCTCCAAGCGAATGCGCTTTTTACGATGGCCATAGCCCACGTGATCTCTACAGGAACTGGTTCTGAGGATTTATTTCAGCAGATCGAAGCTTGGGCAAGGGAGATAAAGGTTGAGGATGCGCTGCTGAAGTCAATCACTGGCGCGTCCACGGCTCCGCCGAACGATTACGTCCACCAGCAGGGCTGGGTTCTCACCGCATTCCGGAATGCGTTGTGGCAACTGCTTCACGCTTCGAACTTGGAGGATGGGGTGACAGACACCGTCATGCGCGGCGGGGACACAGACACGAATGCAGCTATTGCTGGAGCCCTCCTCGGCGCTGTGCACGGTCTTGAGGCCATCCCTGCCCAGTGGGTCGAAAAACTTCTGGGTTGTCGTCCGGAGGCTGGACAGCCCAATGTCCATCGCCCTCGACCGAAATGCTTCTGGCCTGTCGATGGATTGGATTTGGCGGAACGGCTGATTTCAACCGCTCGGAACTGACTGCTGCGGCACGAGCCCGGGGCACGACTGAAAATACGATACCGACACAACCAACTTACTTCCAAAAATTATCTGATACTTGGCTCTAAAGACACGGTTCCCCGCAGATGATGAGCAAGCTTGCCCTCCAGAATGGATCGCACCGTCAGTCCCAGGTTTCCTCAGGTTTCCTGGCCACCCGCCAGCGAAATGTTGCGAGCGTCGCGCAGTATGGTTTGCAGAGCGGCGCGGCAAGCGGCGCGCATTTCCGTTGCGTAATCCGGCTGGACCGTTTTCGCGGTCAACAGCATGGCCGTTCCATGAAGGAGTGCCCATAAAGCAAGGGTGGTGAGCGTATAGTCGTCCGGCTTGCCGCCCATCTTCGCGGCTAGTTTGCCTTTTATGAACTCCACTGCCGGCCTCCTTTTGTTAATGAGCTGATCCAGCGTCACGCCCTGCTTGGACGGAGAGGAGAAGAAGAGTTCATATTCGTGCAGATAATAAAGCTCGTATTCGTGCGGGTGGCTCAGAGCGAAATCCAGATAGCGCTCGCAAGCGTCCTCGACCGAGGAGGCAGTCGTGAGTTGCTGGAAAACCTCTTGCTTGGTTTGTTGCAAGAGCGCGCGCAAGATATCGTCGCGATGCGGAAAGCGGCGGTAGACGGCCGGGGTGTTGGTTCGTGCAACGCGCGCAACCGCCCGAAGCGTCAGGCCGTTCTGACCTTCCTTCCTCCACAGCCTACGGGCTGCCTTCAGGATGCGATCCTCCAGGTTGGGGTCGCGCGGACGCGCCATGTTTTCTCTCCTCCTTGGAGGTGATAACCCTAAATATTTACAGCATTCGGATTAGGCTGTATGCACTCAATTGCACTACTTATTTCTAACGAGTGAAAACAGCCTCCTAAGGTACACGAATTATGTTGACAGTATATACATAATTTGGGTAGCCTTCGTGAGGTTGTGGGGATCAATGTGACGCTCTTCCGGTAACAACGGCCCTTAGCTGAATCTTACCCCCGAGGTAATTGTCGAAAGGATCGACCCGGCATGTGCCCTTGCGCGTGCGTTGGTAAGTACGCCCAAGACGCTGTTCTGGTACGCATAAGGCTTCCGTATTCCCTACGGCCGGGTCGGCAAAACCGTTCGGGCCCTTTTCGGCTGTCCAAGTCTTCTCCCATGAGTCGGATCGGGGAGAAGGCAAATTGAACGATCTGTGATTTTGGAGAGGACAAACATGAAAGCATTGCGAGCACTTCCTTTGACTTGTGTGGTTCTGCTGGTCGGTCTCGGCATGGTTAGCGCCCAGACGTCAACCAGGCCCACGAATCAGTCCACCATGACGGCAAGTATCGCCGGGCCCCACCAACCCAAGGGCATCACAATCTCCATTCCGGTGCATAATCTGGCGGTAACCGGGGACGCCCGCAAAACGGAGAAGATGTTCCCGGGGCTCGTCAGCAGCACTCCGATTCCGTTGTGGACTTATAACGTGACCGCCTACGATGGCAACCCCTATACGGGACAGATCGTCGGCCTGAGCCCATACAACCACGGGAAAACGACCACGACCGTCCCGTTGCAACTGGTTCCGCTGGTCATCACGATTACGGACTCGCACGGCACCGTGACCTACGATCCAACAGCCGCCGACGCCTGCGTCCCGGGGCACACCGCCATGGATATCCTCATTGGTTCACCAGTCTTCACCAACAACAGCTATACGATGAACGGCGTCAACATGGGCTCCGTGCAGTATCAGGATGCCAATACCCGAGCCGAATTTTGGGCGGTCGAGGGGGCGACTCCGTATCACCTCACTTTTCAGGAGCAGACCCTGGCTGGGCAGGCACTCTCGTTCGGCACGGGCGGGACTTCCGGCCCCGGCAATAACTTCATTCCCGGCCAGACCGGCGCTTGTGAGGACATTGGCGTGGTCGACATCAACGACATGAGCAACGCGATTGAGGCTCTGATCACTGGACCCCTCGCCGGACAAATTAACGTCGGCACTTTTCCCGAGTTCATCACCAAGAATGTCGTGATGGCCGATCCGGGCACGGACCTTTTTGCCAACTGCTGCGTTCTCGGCTTCCACTCGTCCTTCAATGTGGGACCGAACCTGCAGCTCTGGGGACCGACCTCCGTGGACACGGCTGGATTGTTTGGAGCGGGATATACCAGCACCATGGCTCACGAAGTGGGCGAAGCGGTTGACGATCCCACCGGCACGAACCCGACACCCGCATGGGGACACCAGGGCCAACAATCGGGCTGCCAGACGAACTACGAAGTCGGCGACCCGCTCAGTCCGGGCGGCATACCCCCCACCTCCAATGAGTGGGTCAGTACCGGAAGCAACGGCATTACATACAACATGCAGGAGCTCGCGTTCTTCAGCTGGTTCTACGGCGGAGCGTCCCTCGGGTCGGGTGGACTCTATTCCAACAACAGCACCTTCAAAGGCTACGCGAAGGCGTGTCCTCCCGGCGGCACGAACTAAACCGTCAACCGAACCAGTGACGAGACACTCATAAGGAGAATGTAAATGTCGAAATTTCTTCGTTGTCGCCAATTCTATGTAGTGGCCGTGCTCCTGCTGGTCGCTACCGCGGTCTGGGCAGATGCGGTTGTCGAAGTGACCAGTCAATCGGGCCTGGGCCCAGACTCCTCCATCAGCTGGCTTCAATTGGGCGCCGATCAGACCCAGGTTCCTGCCAGCGCTAGCGTGGTTTCGAATCATGGCCTGAGCGCCACGGTAACTCTGGCGGGCGCCAACAGCGTGGTCTCGGTGGTTTGCGCTCTAGCCCCACCCTTATCCACAAACTGCAGTTGGAACGGCGCCGGTTTCACCGCCGGTGACTCCTTGCTCTGGACAACCAATGCCTTCGGTGGAGGCAACGGGCCAGTAACGGTGACCTTTGCCTCTGGAGTTATAGGCGCGGGTGCGCTGCTCCAGTCCGATGTACCGGGCCCGTTCACCGCCAGCATCGAGGCATTTAATGGCGGCACTTCGCTAGGCACGTTCACTGAAGCAAGCGACGGGTCGGGCGATGCCATCTACCTCGGCTTGAAAGACAACACTGGAGCGAACATCACCTCGGTGGTGTATAGTCTGACTGCCTGCGCATCCCTCTGTGCCGACTTTGCCGTCGACGCGGTTGATCTAGCCACAGCCGCGGTTGCGAATTTCTCAATTTCCGCCAGTCCCAACAGCGTGACCGTCGCGCAGGGCAGCAGCGGAACCAGCACCATCACCATCACCCCGTCGAACGGCTTCAGTGGCAACGTGACGCTTTCCGCATCGGGCTTGCCCAGCGGCGTGACGGCGATATTCAACCCCAATCCTGCCACGACGACCAGTACGCTGACCTTGACGGCCACCGCCACCGCCGCTACGGGAACGGTCACAGTAACGATCTCGGGCACGTCGGGCGCGCTGACTAATAGTACGAACCTCAGCCTTACCGTGACTGGTGCGGCCAGCCCGGTGACCGTCTCACCCACCAGCGTCAACTTCGGCAACGTCATTGTCGGTCGACTGGGCAAGAAGGTTGTCACCGTGACGAACAACGGCACGACCAAAGTGGCGATCGGCCCCATCACGTTGACAGTTACCACGGGAGACACTTCGCAGTTCGGGCTCGACCACAACTGTTCCCCGATGCTCAGACCCGGAAAGAGCTGCACTATCGGCGTCACTTTCCGGCCCGATGCCGTCGGTCCGGACGCGGCCACGCTCAACATCGTGACCAGTGCTCCGGGCAGCCCGCTGGAGGTTCCAATCACCGGCGCCGGCGTCAAGAAGCACTGAGTAATCTTCTGTGCGCTAGAGAAATTCCTTGGCCGGACGGCATAACCGTCCGGCCATTTTTTGGTGTGCCGAGCAGGGAAATAAGGGGACAGGAACGTGTGAAAAAATGGCGATTCATAATTCAGGCAAGAACTGTCCGGGGCGAAAGGACGGCGCAAAACAACGCGGTTTCGATGATCCGTTCTGGACAAGAAAGAGATAAGTGCTCGGGGCAGCACCATCCGCAGGATGCGGTAGGACTGGAGTGGCGGCTAGCCAAGCTGTAGATTGAAAAAAATGCTTGTTTGGCTGCAACGGAAAGCGAAAAATGCTGTGTAACTACGACTTGGCACTTTTCCAGCGGAGTGCTCTTCGGAATTCAGCTATTTGATTGATGGAGCATTGGAGCATTCGCTCTCGCACCGCTAGAACTGAAGATCGGTCTCACAATTTTCAAACATTCGGGGCGGCGAGGAGTGACATTCCACTCCGGCTGGTAGCGATCTAAGAAGGAGAATCCAAATGAACAATCTGAAAAGCAAGCGAATGTTGGCCTCGACACCAGCCGCGTGATCTCGGCTTCCTTGCACGCTTGGAGGGGGGCATTCGCGATGCTCACTTCAATCTGCCGTAGCATCGTCACGATTTGCTCGGGCTTGTACCTCTTCATCGGCATGACCGCTTCTCCTCCAAATGGATTCTCTCTCATTCCACTTGGTACAAAAACGGCCGGTCACGTCACCGTGTCTCGCTTGGAACTCCGTGTC
>PMBA01000193.1 GCA_003152795.1 Acidobacteriaceae bacterium
TCCACGAATGCGCTGGTCTCGCTGGGGAATTTCTACCAGACTCGGGGGCGGTTTCCGGAAGCGGAGCAGTGGTTCCGGAAGGCAATCGAAACCGCCGGGGACGACCCCAGCCCCAGGCTTTCTCTCGCCGGCCTGTACATGGCTGAGAACAAGCCCGGCCAAGCCGAGGAATTCCTGCGGCAATCGAAGAAAGACTTCCCGAATAACTCCGTGGGCTATCGCATGCTCGGGGACTACTATTTTTCCAGCAACCAGCTCGACAAAGCCACGGATGAGTATGGCACGCTGCATCAGGACCATCCCAAAGACATGGTGGTCAAGAAGAACTACATTCAGTTGCTGATCCTGAAAGACCGGCTGGACGAAGCTCGCAAGCTGAATGACGAAGTGGTAAAGGCGAAGTCGGATGACCAGGACGCACAGATTTACAAGGGCGAGATTGAGATTCGGAGCGGCAAGGGGAACGACGCCGTCGCTACGCTGCAAGCGGTGTTGAAGAACGATCCCGATAACGCCGTGGCGCATTACCAGCAGGGTCTGGCATTCGATCAACTGGGCAACACCAACCGGGCGGAAGCCGAGTGGCGCGAGGCGGTTCGACTGCGTCCCGACATTGTGGAAGCGCACCGGGCCTTGGCGGGCGTTGCCATCCACCGCAGCGATCCCTCGGGACTGGCGCAAGAAGCGGACCAGATCATCGCCTTGCAGCCCGCGGCTCCTGACGGATACCTGCTGCGGGGAGTGGCCGAAATCGACCGCAAGCAGTATTCGACGGCGGATGAATATATTCACCGGTCGCTGGAAAAAGAGCCCAATAATCCTTCCGCATACGTGCAGTTGGGCAACCTGCGGATGGCGCAGAACCAGCTTGCCGAAGCGCAGAAAGCCTACCAGCAGGCGCTCGATCAGGATCCGAATTCCACCGACGCCCTGGGCGGGGTGCTCAACGTAGACCTGGTGCAGAAGCAACCGGACCGGGCCCTGGCGACCGCGAAGACTCAGTTGGCCAGGTATCCGAAGAACGCCGGATTTCACATCATGCTGGGCCAAATGCTGATGGAGCAGAAAAAAGACTTGGCCGGAGCGGAACAGGAGTTTAAACAAGCCTCCGAGTTGGATAAGAAGAACAGCGAGGCCATACTTAAGCTCGGCGTGGTGCAGAATGAACGCGGCGCCACCGATCAGGCGCTACAGACTTATCTTGATGGGACGAAGGCCAATCCCAAAGAAGTTACTTTCTACCTTTTGGCGGGTGGCATCTACGAGAACAAAAAGGACTGGGACCACGCCAAACAGCAGTACCAGAAGGTGCTTGAGATTCAGCCGGACAACCCGCTGGCTTCCAACAACATGGCGTACGTAATGCTGGAGCAGGGTGGCAATGTGGACGTTGCCCTCGCCATGGCGCAGACCGCCCGGCGTCAGCTTCCCGATAATGCGAACTCCGCCGACACGCTGGGCTGGGCTTTCTACCACAAACACGTCTACACCTCGGCGATAACTCTGTTCAAAGAAGCGATAAAAAAAGAACCGGACAACGCGCTCTTCAACTACCACCTTGGCCTCGCTTACGCCAAGAGCGGTCAGGCCGGACTGGCCCGGCAACAACTGGACCACCTGGTGAAGATTAAGCCGAATTTCCCGGATATTAACGAACTGCGGCAGGCCGTGGCCGAAGTGAAGGGGTAGCCCTTTCCAAAACCCGCGTGCATCATGGCTGAGACGGGGTAAGCCCCGTCTCTACACCGGTAATTCTTCCTGCATCCATCCGCCAGTGGTTTCGAGTTTGGGCTCGCCGGCGAGGTCCAGAACCAGCTTTTCGAGGATGAGCCGCTTGCCGGGAGGATTCGAGCGCAGCGCCAGATCGGTTTTCGCGACCAGGCGAATGGCGCGAGTCAGTTCCCGCTTCGATTTGTAGCGCCGCGCCTGGCGGATGATATCGTCGGCGGCAAACGGGGGCACGCGAAAGCCCTGCCACAATGCCGCCCACAGCATGCGCTGGTCGCGCACGTTGCGCTCCAGGATAACCAGCATCTGGCGAAAGGTCTTGGCCAGCATGTAGAGATGACCGATCGCAGCTTCTTCGCCATCGCCGGTCGAAAGCAGCGCATCGAGGACTTCGAGCGCGCGCACGCGGTCTTTGGAGGAAATCGCATCGGTCAATTCATAGAGCGAGCGCTGTTTCGCGGCCAGCACCATGGTCTCGACATCGCCGAGCGTGATTCGCTTCTTTTCGCCGACGTAAAGAATCAGTTTTTCCAGTTCATTCGACACCATCATCATGTCGCCGCCGAGCGCGTCCACTAACTCGCGGGCTCCGTCGGCGTCGATCTTGACCGCGCGCGTGACGCAGTATTCGCCAATCCAGCGGACGGCCTCCCCCTCTTCGACGCGGGAAAGTTCGACAATGCCGCAGAACGAACCCAGGTCCTCGCGGATCTTCTGGTAGCGGTCCCGGTCGGTCATCTCCATGCGGCGGGCGTCGGCGGGAATGCTGATGTGATCGGCGACAAAGACCAGGAGCGCGTCGGGATTGGGATTCTTGCAGTAGGCCTCGATGGCTCCGATCTTTTCAGCGTTGGAGCTCGAGCC
>PMBA01000210.1 GCA_003152795.1 Acidobacteriaceae bacterium
GCCAATGACAAGGGCATCGGCACGCGTCTTTCGTACGAGTGCGATCACGGCGTCTGCGGCTACAACACCCACCAGGATAATGGCACCGTCAGTATCGTTCCCGTGCCCGCTAGCGGGACCTTGCAGGCGATGACGCACCAGGTCTTCCAGAACAACCACTGGGATCTGACGCAAAATATCCAGTCTGCCAGCGGTGGCAGCCCGAAGACTAAGCCGGTTACATTACCGAAAAAGATCGGCGATCCGTCGCTGATCAAACACGTGTTCCTGATCATCCGTGAAAACCGCACCTATGATCAGATTCTGGGCGACGTAGCCGCCGGCAATGGCGATGCCTCGTTGGCAGTATTCGGCGGCCAGGATACCCCCAACGCCCACCTGCTGTTACAACGCTTCCCGCTCCTGGACAATTTCTACAACCCGAGCCGACAGTCGGCAGACGGTCATCAGTGGATCACTGAGGGTATGGCGCCCTACGCCGACGACATCCAGTCGCCGGACTGGGTCCGCAGCTATCCGGGCGGGAACGCCGGCGATGCGCTTGCCTATCAGAACAAAGGCTTCGTGTTCTCGGAAGCGGCGGCGGCGGGTCTTTCCGTGAAGCTCTACGGCGAATACGTCGAGAACGATACGTTCCTACAGCCGAACGGGTCGACTAGCGAGCCGAGCTGGACCGACTTCTACAACGATGCGCTGCAATTCGAGGCAGGGCTCGAGCCCACGCTCTACTATCAGAACACGGTCCAGGCAGAAGCTTCTGTTCCGGCCGTGTCTAACCACCTCATTAAAAACTTCCCGCAGTTCGATCTGGGCATCCCCGACCAGTTCCGCGTCGATCTGTGGGTGCAGGACTTCAACAAGGACGTCGCGGCCGGCACGGTGCCCGCATTGAGCATCTTGTGGATCATGGACGACCACACCGGTGGTCCACCGACCCCGGACGCCGAACAGGCCGATAACGACTTGGCCGTTGGGCGCATTCTCGACTACATCAGCCACAGCAACGTGTGGTCCACGTCGGCGATCTTCATCGAGGAAGACGACGCGCAGAACGGCGTCGACCACGTCGACGGTCATCGCAGCCCGGGCTATATCGTCAGCCCATACGCCGTGCAGAACGGACCTACCGACCACACCTACTACACGCAGGTCAACATGACTCGGACGATCGAGCAAATCCTCGGTCTGCCGCCCATGAACCAGTTCGACCTGGTGGCGTCGCCGATGGGGACGGCTTTCGTCAAGGGCGTACCGCCGGCGTCCAACTTCGAGCCGTGGACCCACGTGCCGAACCTGGTTCCGCTGGATCAGGGCGTTACCGCGAGCGCTCCCGACACAACGGACAGCCCAAAAGCCAAAGCCTTGAGGAAGGCCTGGCTCCGGAAGAAGGCGGCGATCTTTTCCGGCAAGCTGACCAGGCCCGACTCCGAAGACCCGGACACCGTCAACCATCTGAACTGGTACATGTCCACCGGCTTCACGCGGCCCTACCCCGGCGAGAAGACGGTTCGCCCACCGAGCGAATTCAACAAACCGGCACCCGCCGGCGAAGACGCGGACGACTAAAACACGTTTAGACTGCAATCGCCCTCTCCCCCATGAACGGGGAGAGGGCTCCTCTCAAACACCAGATCCTTCAACCCACAGGATGAAGGTCAGTCCCGTTGAGACTCGCGCTTTGGCCGGGCTGGCTTCCCAAAGCTGGCCCGAGTCAAGGCTTATGGGATTCCAGTCCCTCCTTCATTTAAGCTGGTAAATAACGCGGTACGGAAACGCGTAGGTTAAGCAGGCTCGGTGTTCGGCAATGAAAATCGTTGGAGGAACCACGTTGAGGCAATCCATCATTCGATTCATCGGGAGAATGACAGTGGCCAATCGTCTGGCTGTGTGCACTGTTTGGGTGGTGTTGGCAAGCTGCGCAATGCTGGCCGCTCAGAATGTGGTTTTGACGGGCGCGCTCAGCGGGCGAGTCACAGACCAGAGCGGGGCCGTGGTGCCGGGAGTGTCGGTGGTGGTGCGTAACCTCGCGACCGGTGTGCAACAATCTGCCCAAACCAACCATGCCGGACTCTACTGGATTCCAGCGGTCATGCCAGGTTCCTATTCTGTTCACGCCAATCCCAAGGGGTTTCGCGAGGTCGAGGCCCTGGTGCGGGTGCAGGTGGGAAACACCACTTCGCAGGACATCAAGCTTCAGGTGGGACGCGGCGCAGACACAATCAGAGTAATCGGGACGACTCCACTGCTGCGGCCGACGGAGTCTTCCGCCACCACGGTGCTGGAGCGATCGTTAACTGAGGAATTGCCGCTTAAGGGACGAAAATACACCGATTTTGCCACGCTCACGCCCAATACCAGCCACGACGGGGACACCGGCCTGGTGAGCATAGCCGGACAGCAGGGCGGCGAAGACTCGGGATATGCCAATGGCAATGGCTCTAATGCCTTCACCGTTGACGGCTCCAATGCCACGAACAGTTACTTCGCCGACATCATCGGCCGATATCGCATCCCCTACCTCTACGGTGAGGACGCCATCGAGGAGTTCCAGGTTTCTGTCAGCCCTTACTCGGCCATCTATGGAGGTGGAGCGGGCTTCGTCAATGCCGTGACCAGGTCGGGAAGCAATGCCTTCCATGGCAGCGCGTTCTACTACAACCGGAATTCCGCTCTGGAGGCAAATGATGCCATCGATAAAGCCGCCGGCAATCCCAAACCGGAAGACAATTTGCAGCAATTCGGCGCCGGGTTCGGCGGCCCGATCCTGCGCAACCGTCTATGGTTCTTCGCCGATTACGAGCAGCAACTGCGCAACAATCCCATCCCCGTCATCAACGCCGCTTTGGCCACGAACCCATCGAACTTAGACGCTTTTGTGCTCGCCAATTTTTTTCCGTCCTCGGTAACTTCGGCCCCAGTTCTGCCTCCACCCAACGGGTCTTTGCCTTTGCCAAACCTCGATACCCAGGCCCAGCTCCCGGGCGATCCGTATTATCAGATTTACCTCCAGCAGATATCGAACACGATCTCCGCGCTGAACTCCAATCTCGGCACGAAAGGCAGAAAGCGCAATGACTTGGTTTTTACGCCGCGGTTGGATTATCAAGCCAGCTCCCGCGACGGATTGTTCCTCAGCATCAATGTGAACCGCTTCAACTCGCCCGGCGGCGTCATCACCGACCCCACTGTAGGTAACTACGGAACGCAGACTCTGGCTAACGCCTACGTGCATACTTTCCAGGCCAATCTGGGATGGACGCACACCTTCTCCCCAAGACTGCTAAACGAATTTCACGCCAGCACTTCGCAAGATAACGAAATCTCGACTCCGACCGGGCTGGCTCCAAACAGTCCAACCTTGATTCTGGACAGCCCGGCTTTCATCATGGGCAACGCTCCGTTCTCCGTGGGGAGGGTCTTCGAGAGGCAATATTCTTTGGCTGACCGGGTCGACTACGTATTCGGTAAACATACGTTGCAATTGGGATTCGATTTTAACCGCGCGCGGGATGCCGACAACAATGACGGGGGCGCGGATCCGAACGAGGCCGTGGACTTCGGATCGTTCCTCGGCAGTTATGAATTTTCGAATCTGGAGAGTTTTGCGCTCGGGCAGTACAACGTCTTCAGCCAGACTTCGGGCAACCCGACTTTTTCTTTTGCCGTGCCTTATTACGGCTTCTACGTGCAAGACACGTACCGCGCTCTGCCCAAATTGACGCTCGAAATGGGTTTGCGCGAAGACTTTCAGGTCTACCCGCAGCCCCTCGAAAATCCCGCTTTCCCACTCACCGGACAATATCCAAACCAGTTCCGCCGTCTTGCGCCGCGCTTCGGATTCGCCTGGCAACCTGATTCGAAGACCGTTGTCCGCGGAGGTTTCGGCCAGTTCTACACCAACATGAACGGCCTGAACTATCGCAACGCGGTGGTATCGAATGGACTGCTGACACAGCAATCCTCGGCCAGTGTCAGTTATGACTTGACCATGCCGCCTAACCAGCAGAAACCAATTTTCCCTGCGATCCTGCCAGGCAATTCCCCGCTCTTCGCAGCTCCTGACATTTCCCTCATTTCTCCGCAGTTCCGGGTCCCCTATATTTTGCAGGCGAGCTTGCAGATTGAGCGCGAGATTTTCGAGAACACAACGCTGACCATCGGCACCATGTGGAATCATGGAGTCCATCTGCTCTCCGGCAGCGCCTACGACCTGAACCTGAATCCGTTGCAAGGCACCACGAAGTTCATCTTTTGTCCTTCCGCTGCGAGTATTCCCCCCTGCAATGGGCCGACGATCGTTTTGCCGAACATGGACAATGGTCTGCTCACGGAAGGACGCATCAATCCCAACCTGGGCCAGATCAACGAACTCATCAGTCCCGGGCAAAACCATTACAATTCTTTGTTCGTGCAGCTGCAGCACCGCATGTCGAAGAGCTTTGCGCTGCAATTTTCCTACACCTTCGCCAAGAGCATCATGCTTGACGGCATGGATTTCAACAATCAGTTCGACTTCAGCAACACGCACGCTCCGTCGCTGCTCGACCAGCGGCACAACATCACTTTTGCCGGTGTCTACCGCCCCGATCTTGAACGACTCACAAGTTCCAATACCGGCCGCAAGTTCTTGTCGGACTGGCGGCTCAGCAGTGTGATGGAGTTCTCTTCCGGTCGTCCCTATGCACCATTGTTGAGTCCCGCCTGCACCAGCTCATCGCTGTCACTGCAAAGTTGCGACGGCGCCAGCGACAACCTGAACGACAGCGCTTTTAACCAGGACACTGCCAACACTGCAGGCGGCATTAATGGCGCCGGTCCCACGCCCGGAGTCGGCCTGAACTCTTTCTACGGCCCGTGGCTAGCGAGAATTGATCTTGCCTTAGCACGCAGTTTTGAAGTGCGGGAGGGCAAGGAACTGGAAATCCAAGCGCAAGTGTTCAATCTGTTCAACCACGCCAACTATTATGTGCAGAACGGCAACGGGATTAATCAGCTGCAATACAATCCCATCGGCTCCAACTGTGGTGATGGCGCAACGCTGAATCAGACGTGCTACCTGGTGCCCAACTCGGGCCCGGGCAATTTCGGAGCCCTCCAGGAAATTAGCCCAAGCGGTCTTCCACGCGTGTTGCAGTTCGCCGCCCGATTCACGTTCTAGGGGCGCGTGAATCTCCCGAGGACTCTAGCCAGAGGAAGGATGGGGGTCCCGTTGCAGAGGCTCGGTTGGGCTTCCGGGTTGCCGACGACACACGCAGAATCGTCGCATCTGCTGCACCTGCTGCACAGTCTATAATTGCGCGCACGGATGGCTCTTACTCCTGGGACAAGACTCGGCCCCTATGAAATCCAGTCTCCGCTCGGCGCGGGCGGCATGGGTGAGGTGTATCGCGCCACCGACACGAAACTCGGCCGCGACGTAGCACTCAAAGTCTTACCCGCCGAGATGGCGCAGGATCCTGAGCGGCTGGGGCGCTTTCGCCGCGAGGCTAAGGCTCTGGCCCAGCTCGACCACCCCAACATCGTCACCATCTATTCGGTGGAGGAATCCGACGGCGTTCACTTCCTGACGATGCAGCTCGTCGAAGGNNCAGCCGCTCGACCGGCTCATTTGCACAGGCGGACTTCCCCTCGAACAGATCGTCGAGGTTGCCAGTGCTCTGGGCGACGCACTAGCGGCAGCGCATGAGAAAGGCATCGTGCATCGCGACCTGAAGCCGGCTAATGTCATGGTCTCGAATGAAGGCCGGGTCAAGGTGCTCGACTTCGGCCTTGCCAAGGATGTCCGCGGCTCCAACCTCGGAGACGCCACCATGACCTCGGCCAGCCAAACGGAAGTGGGCGTGGTGATGGGGACGCCCGCCTACATGTCTCCGGAACAGACATCGGGCCGCCCGCTCGACCATCGCACCGATATTTTTTCTCTCGGCGTCCTGCTTCACGAGATGGCGACCGGACGCAGGCCGTTCGAAGGAAGTTCTTCGGCCGAGTTGGTCTCCGCGATTCTGCGGGACACGCCACCGTCAGTCACGGATATGCGTCCCGATCTGCCCAGCGATTTGGCCCGCATCGTGCGGCGCTGTTTGGAGAAGGATCCGCGGCACCGCCTGCAGACCGCGCGCGACGTGAGCAACGAGTTCCGCGATCTGGCCCGACAGACATCACAAAAGGTGGTCCCGGCAAAGACCTCAACCTCTCGCATTGCGGCAGCGAAGGACTCCGGAGCGGCTCGCGCGGGCGAAGGCTTCTGGGTCGCCGTGCTGCCGTTCAGGGGGGCAAGCGGCGATGCGGACCTCGAAGCTCTGGCCGACGGCCTGACCGAAGACGTCACCACGGGGCTTTCGCGATTTCCGTATCTTCAAGTCATCGCCCACAATTCAGCGATGGCTTACAAAGGCCGCGCCGCGGACATCCGTACGGTGGGCCGTGAACTAGGCGCGCACTATGTGATCGAGGGGAGCATACGCAAAAGAGGTCGCGCGATTCGCGTGAGCGCGCAACTGATGGACGCCGTGAGCGGCACGCAGCTTTGGGCGGACGCGTATGACCGCGAAATCAGCGACGCGGGCACATTCCAGGTTCAGGACGACCTCACCGACCACATCGTGACCACCGTCGCGGATGGGTATGGAGTTCTGGTTCGCTCCATGGCCGCCCCCACTCGAGATCGAAAGGTGGAGGAACTCAGCGCGTCCGAACTTGTCTTACGCCACTACGCCTTCATGCAGCAAGTCAATCCCCAGGAGCATGCCGTGCTCCGCGCCGGCCTGGAACGGGCGCTGGAACGCGAGCCCAACCACGCCACTGCCTGGGCCTGTCTTTCCAACCTATACCAATTGGAGTATTTCGATCGGTTCAATCCACGGGAGAAACCGTTGGAGCGCGCGCGTGAGGCCGCCTGGCGGGCCGTTAAGATTGATCCGGCCTGCCAGATGGGCTGGAAAGAACTCGCTGCGGTGCACTTCTTCAGCCGCGATTTCACCGCCTTTCGCGACACCGCGGAGCGGGCCATATCGCTCAATCCGCGGGACGGTACCACCTTGGCTTATATGGCAATCATGATTGCGTTCTCCGGCGATTGGGAGCGCGGCGTGGCTCTGGCGCAAAGAGCGATTGACCTCAACCGGCATCATCCCGGCTGGTATCACAACGTATTTTTTCACCATCACTATCGCAAAGGCGAGTATGAAGCCGCCTTGCAAGCCGCCAAGAAGATCAACATGCCGGAGTTCCATTGGATGCACCTGATGACTGGGGCCGCGTGCGGCATGCTGGGGCGCCTTGAGGAAGCTCGCACGGCCATTGAGTCTCTGCGCCAATACAACCCAACGTTTCTCGACCTTGAAAATGTCCGTGAGGATCTAGGGACATGGGACCCGGACAAAGATGAGGTGGAACAGTTCTTGCAGGGATTGCAGAAGGCCGGCCTGAAGTATGGCCCGGCGGATTCTGCGGCGACGGAGATCGAGCCCAAACTGAAAAGCGACCCTACGGCGGCTGCCAGATCCGCTTCGATTGCCACCACGACGGCATCGGGTGTGTCTCGCGCCGAGGAAGGCTTCTGGGTCGCGGTGCTGCCGTTCAAGTACGCGGGCGCAAGCGCTGAACTGAAAGCCCTGGCGGATGGTCTGTCCGAAGAAATCGTCACCGGCTTGTCCCGCTTCTCATACCTCCGCGTGATCGCCCGGGGTTCGACTGCAAGGTATTCCAGCGAGTCGGGCGACGTGCGAGCGATCGGCAAGGAACTCGGCGCTCGCTACGTGATGGAAGGCAGCTTGCGCCAGGGTGGCAGCAAGCTACGTCTGGCTGTACAGCTCGTGGACACGGTCTCCGGAACTCATCTTTGGGCAGAGAACTACGAACACACCTTCAGCCCGGAGAACATTTTTGCGCTGCAGGATGATCTGGTTCCCCGCATCGTGTCGACCGTAGCGGATTATTATGGGATTCTGCCGCACACCATAAGCGATGCGCTCCGCCGCCGGAAGGCTGACGACCAGTTGAGCCCGTACGAAGCGGTACTCCGTGCCTTCAGCTACTTCGAACGAATCGCGCCGGAAGAACATGCGCCGGTAAGACAAATCCTGGAGCGTGCCGTCAGGAACGCACCCGACCAGGGTGAAATCTGGGCGATGTTGTCGACCATGTACTGGCACGAACATGCGTTCGGCTTCAACCCGCAACCCGATCCTCTTGGGCGTGCACTGGCGGCGGCACGGCGCAGCGTGGACGTGGCACCCACCAACAACCTTGGCCATAGCGCCCTGGCGGCCACGTTGTTTTTCCAAAAGAACATTCTGGCGTTTCTTCCGGCAGCAGAGCGGGCAATTGCACTCAATCGGATGGATGGATCCAATCTGGCCACCATGGGAATTCTGACGGCCTATTCGGGCGACTGGGAGCATGGCTGCTCGCTTGTGGAATCTGCCCTGCAACTCAATCCCCACCATCCGGGCTGGTACTGGTTTGCCCACTTCTTAAATGCGTATCGTAAAGGCGACTATCGTGGCGCTCTGAGCATTGCGCTCAAGTTCAACATGCCGGGCTATTTCTATGCTCACGCCTTCACCGGAGCAGTCTATGGGCAGCTCGCCCTGCGTGAGCCGGCGCAGAAGGCTTTGCAGGAACTGCTTGCGATTCGGCCCGACTTTGCCGTGGCAGCACGCCAGGAATTTGAAAAATTGTACGACCCGGAACTCGTCGAACACCTGATTGACGGGCTCTCCAAAGCGGGGCTGCAGGTTCCCGGCAAAGATGCGCCGTTTCCCGCGCGCGGTACCATGGAGTAGCGACTTTAGCTTGCAAGCCAGATTAGAACCAGAAGAACAATTATTCGCGGAGGGCTGACTGGCCAAGTTTCTATTCACGATGCTCCCGGCCAACGACCTTGGCTTGCCCACACGCACTGGTTCCCACAAGAAGCTGCTCGTCCTACATCTTGGCCGCAATCTTCGTGATTCGCCTGGCGCCCAAACACGCCCCGCACACACGGCCTAATCCAAACGGGTTGTGTCGCAATTGATCCACTACCCGAGGCCTCATTTGCTTGACTATTCGCCGGAAATGCGAGAGGCTGTCGCGCAACGTAGTGGGCGTCTCCACGGGGCGCGCAGACCATGAGCAGCACCAATGATTCCACTATTGCATCGCTGGCTGAAGCGACCGAGCGGGGTGACCGTTCTGCGGCAGACGCGCTTTTTGCGGCGCTCTATTCGGAGTTGCACCGGCTAGCCCGTCGCGAACTGGCAAGGCAAGGTGTGCCCTTGGGTTTGAGCGCCACCACGCTCCTGCACCAGGCTTATCTTGATATGGCCGAGCGCGAGGGCCCTGCCTTTCCCGACCGTGCCCGCTTCATGGGTTACGCGGCGCGGGTGATGCGAGGTCTGATTATCGACCACGCGCGGAATCGGCAGGCGCAGAAGCGCGGTGGCTTATTCGAGATTACCTCGTTGACCGCTGACGTGCTGGAGAACCCTGTCGACTATCTCGAACTGGAGCGCATCGGTGAGGCGCTTGACCAACTCGGCAAGGCGGAGCCTTCTCTAGCCGAGATCGTGGACTTGAAGTTTTTCTGCGGCTTCTCCTTTTCAGAAATCGCTGCTATGCGCGCCGTCTCGGAGCGAACGGTGCAGCGCAACTGGGAGAAGGCTCGGATTTATTTGCACCGCAACCTTCGCGGGAGTACGTCGCTATGAGGAGCCCATGCACGCGCTCAATCCCGACCGATGGCAGGAAGTAAGTCCTTACCTTGATGAGGCTCTGGCCATGCCGGCGGAGGAACGGGCTGGCTGGCTGGCCTCGCTGCGCGTGAGCAACCCGGAGTTGGCAAGCCTGGTGGAAGCCTTGCTGGCCGAGCACCGCCTTCTGGAGGAAGAGCACTTTCTCGAACATTCCCCTGCTCAACCGCCAGAGCTGGTGCTGGCTGGGCAAAGCTTCGGCACTTATACGTTGATCTCCGCCATCGGCCACGGTGGCATGGGCACCGTCTGGCTGGCCCGGCGCAACGATGGACGTTTCGAACGCAAGGCAGCGGTCAAGTTGCTGAATCTGGCTCTCATGGGGCGAGGCGGCGAAGAACGCTTCAAACGGGAGGGCCGAATTCTCGGCCAGCTGAATCATCCTCATATCGCGGAACTGCTGGACGCCGGCGTGTCATCCGGCGGCCAGCCGTATCTTGTTCTTGAATATGTCGACGGCCAGCACGCCGATGTCTATTGTGACGAGCACACTCGGAACATCGAGGCGAGAATCCGGCTGTTTCTTGACGTGTTGGCCGCAGTCGCCCACGCTCACACCAACCTGGTGGTTCACCGCGACATCAAGCCCTCCAACGTGCTGGTCACCAGCGACGGCCAGGTGAAGCTGCTGGACTTTGGCATTGCCAAGCTTCTGGAAGATGAAACTCAGCCGGGAGCGGCAACCCTGCTCACCCGCGAAGCGGGATCAGCCTTGACCCCTCAATATGCGGCGCCAGAACAGATCACCGGCGAACCAGTGACCACCGCAACCGATGTTTATGCTCTAGGCGTGCTCCTGTTCGTGCTGCTAACAGGACAGCACCCAGCCGGCCCGGGTCCGCATTCCACCGCGAAGCTGCTCAAGGTCATAGTGGAGACTGAACCGCCGCGCATGTCGACCATCGTCGCCCGTGGCGGCACGGAAGCCGAACTGATCGCCTCAAGCGCTTCGAAACGTGGCGCAACGGCTGAGCGGCTCCGTCGCCGCTTGCGAGGTGACCTCGATACCATCGTGGCGAAAGCCCTCAAGAAGAATCCGCGGGAGCGCTACGCCTCTGTGAATTCCATGGCCGAAGACCTGGGCCGCTACCTTCGGCATGAACCCATTCGGGCCCGCCCTGACGCGGTCGCATATCGGGCGGCCAAGTTCTTGCGGCGGTATTGGCTTCCGGTGTCGGCGGCTGCGCTCGTGATCGCCAGCCTTTCGGCCGGCCTTTATACGGCGAGCCATGAGCGCTCCATTGCGGAGCGGCGATTCAGCCAGCTCCGGCAACTGTCCAATAAAATCTTTGATCTCGACGAGGACATTCGTGACCTTCCCGGTTCAACCCAGGCCCGTCAGCGTTTGGTTTCGGCTGCTCTGGAATACCTGGATGGCCTGGCTCCCGCCGCCCATGGCGATCTGGAACTCAGCCAGGACATCGCCGACGGCTACTGGCGCATAGCTGGCATTCAAGGCGTTCCCACTCAGCTGAATCTCGGCGAGCCGGCGAAGGCCGAGGCGAGCATGAAACGGGCGGACGAACTGACCGAGGCCGTACTTGCCTATCGGCCCAGAGACCGGCGCGCGCTGCTGCGGTCGGCAGGAATCGCGCAGGAACGTATGATCCTGGCGCAGGAAGAGCAGCGTGACGCGGACGCGATCGCATACGCCGGCAAGGCCTCCCATCGNNGCTCTGGCGCACCTCAACATGCACATGTACGCGGAGGCGGTTCCCTACGCGCAACGAACCGTGGAAGTAATCCGGCCAATAGCGTCTGCCCAATATCTCGTGGCCCAGGGGCTGAGTTTGCTGGCCAGCGCGCTGCGCTATCAGGGTAATTTGGAAGGCGCCCTGCAAGCCATTCGGGAAGCGAGAAAGATTTCCGAGCAGGCGATGTATCCGAATCCCACCACGCGCATGCTGGATGAGTATGGAATATTCCTGCGCCAGGGCTTGATTCTGGGAGAGGACGGCGATGTCAATCTGGGCCGGCCCGCGGATGCAATCGAGCCTCTCGACAAAGCATTCCACACCACCGAGGAGTTCGCCGCCAAGGACCGCAACGACGCCGTCAGCCGCATGCGTGTCGCCTACTCAGGAATAGCACTGGGCAACATCCTGCGCCAGCGCGATCCGCAGGGAGCGCTCGCCGTATATGACCTGGCCCTGAGCCGGGTCGGCGAGGTCCGGAACAGTTTGCCTGCGCGGCGCTCTCAGGCGACGCTGCTGGCGAGTTCTGCCTACGCACTGCTGGGCCTGCATCGGCGCGCGGAAGCCAGGCGCCGGCTTGAGAGTGCATCTTCAATTCTCCACGAAACGAAAGATGTTCCCGCAGAACAGATCAAGCTCGACAGCGACGCGTACGTCGTTTCCTGTGCCTGGGCGGACTATCAAGCGGCAGAGGGGAATCTTGATCGCGCCGTCACTCTCTACGAGCAATTGCTGGGCAGAGTCATGGCCGCCAACCCGCAAGAATTCGACGACTTGCGAAACGCGCCCAAGCTCTCGCTTCTGTATGAAAAAATGGCTGGTGTTTATCGGCGCACTGGCGCGACTGCGAAGGCAAGCACCATGGAAGAACGCCGGTTAGACCTTTGGCGCCGCTGGGACAAAAAACTGCCCCATAACACCTTTATTCGCCGGGCACTTGAAGCCACAAGGCCTGAATCTGGCCCGAAACCCATCCCATCCGGGGCGGAGTGACCTGATCCGCGCCGAAATTTTCCGCAAATTCCTTGTTTTGCCTGTCGTCTTTTGCTCTTCGTTTTCGATATCCCAATAGAAGCCGTTCTGAATCCGCCCAACGTCGGGCTTTCTGATGAGGCTTCCGCCACCTGCCAAAGGCAGGCGAACGAAGTCGAGCCAAGGAGACCAAGGCAATGAAAAAGAGACTGGCCATGAAAAATCCGGAACTACAACTTCTGTCAATGCTGGTTCTGTTGTTATGCGTGTTCTCCGGGGTGGCCGCCTATGGCCAGATAACACCCAGCAGTGACGCCTTTACCAATACTGCAGCGGCGACGACAAACTACGGCTCCAATGTATTGCTCGACGTGAGTGGCGCCAAAGAGGTCGTTTACATCCAGTTCGATTTGTCGTCGATCCCCGCCAGTGCCAGTGTCAGCCAAGCCACTTTGAAATTGTATGTAAATGCGGTCACGAAGGCCGGCAGTTTCAATGTGGATTTTGTCAATGGCAGCTGGGTGGAGAGCACGATCACCAGCAGTCTCTCCCCGGTGCTGGGAACTACGATTGTGCCGAACGTGGCGCTGACTGCGGCGGACAAGAACCAGTACGTCCTCATCGACATTACGCCCGCTGTGCAAGCGTGGCTGAGTGGAAGTCAGGCGAATGACGGCATTGCGCTGGTGGCGAACAGCACATTCGCCGCCAGCTTTGACAGCAAAGAGAACACGACGACGAGCCATTCGCCAGAGGTGGATGTTGTTTTCGCGGGAGGAAGCGGCGGTGGCGCGATCACAGGTGTGCTCACCGGTTCGGGAAGCGGTTTGACGGGAGGCGGCACGAGCGGAACGCTGAATCTTAGTCTGACGACGGCATGTGCGACGAAACAAGTGTTGCAGTGGAATGGAAGCGCCTGGGCATGCGCCAGCGCGGGCACCGGCACCATCACGGGCGTCACAGCGGGTTCGGACCTGACCGGTGGGGGCACGAGTGGTACGGTTACCTTGAATCTGGATACGACCAAAGTGCCGCTGCTCGCCGGAGCCAACCTCTTTACGAATAATCAGACCATTGCGGGCACAACCTCCGGATTCGGACTGACCGTCGCCGGGGGAACCTACGAAGGCATTCTTGTCACCGGGCCGGAACAGTTTATTGGATCCGCGCTGGAAATCGAGACGACCGGAACCAACGGTATGTATTGGCAGATTATGAATACCGGCGCTAACGCTTCCCAGGGGATCAACAAACTGAACTTCCGCAATGACTCCGCGGGAATCGATGCCATGACCCTTTTGCCCAACGGACAGGTGGGCATTGGGACAACGTCGCCAAACACCCTCGGAGGATGGTTGGACGTATCTCCACCCCAGAATAGCGGCACCGGAATGAACGGAATTGTTGCGAATGGTGCGACCAATCCAACCGGCGAGGCTGCTGGGGGATCCGGAATCGTCGCCACGGGTGGAAAAGGGACCTCCCAGGACGGCAGCGGCGGATTCTTCACGGGCGGTAACAGTTCGTCCTTTGGCGATGGACTGCAGGCTATAGCCGGCAGCGGCGGTATCGCGGCCAACTTCAAAGGAAATGTGACCATCACCGGGAACCTGAGCGCGGGCTCGAAAAACTTCAAGATCGACCATCCACTTGATCCCGCCAACAAATATCTCGTGCACGCTTCGGTGGAATCGTCGGAGATGATGAACATCTACACCGGAAATGTCACGACCGACGCGCAGGGAGAAGCAAGAGTGCAATTGCCGGAGTGGTTCGAAGCCCTCAACACGGACTTCCGTTATCAATTGACGGTGATTGGGCAGTTTGCGCAAGCCATCGTGTCGAGCGAAGTTCAGAACCATGAATTCGCGATTCGCAGCAGCCTGCCCAACGTGAAGGTCTCATGGCAGATTACCGGCGTGCGTCAAGATGCCTATGCGAAGGCGAATCCAATGGTCGTGGAAGAAGAGAAGGACGCCCGGTTGAAGGGTTTCTACTTGCATCCGGAGTTCTACGGCGCGCCAGCAGAAAAGCAGATCGAATGGGCTCGCCATCCTGCAATGATGAAGATGCTGGAAGAGCACAAACAACAGTGAAGAGAAGCAGACTTGGGCTCCGGCACTGAACCTGGGTTAGCGCTGCTTGGAACTGGTCGCGACTGGCACCTCGATAGAGCCACCGGAGCCATTTCTAAACGAATCAAAAGCCCTGCTCTTGCGAGCGGGGCTTAGTTTTGGTGCCGACGAGCACGCCACCAGTACTGATAGTACATACCGCACTTCAGGAACGGTTAGCGGGACTGCCGGGCAGTCTGGGATCGAATTATTCTCTGGGCGGGCTCGCAAGAAATCCATATTTACCTGCTTCTCGTGTTCCTCGCTTACGCCTCTTTATTTGTTTGCAACGGTCGAAAACCCGTCGCACCACGACGCTGGTTTTATTTCTATCAACCACGGACACTTCTCAACGAGCCTTGACAGTAGACCAAATGGGGTCTTGGTTCGAGCTTGAGGTTGTGCTAAACTTCGCGAAATTTCGCCCTAATACGATTCTCCGGGTGGGGCCTGGGTAATCGAAACTTGCTCAAGATTTGCGCCATAAACACTGTGAGCTTACAGGGCACTTGGGAAAAATTCAGGGTTGATTGATTTTGTTGGGCGGAATGCCGAGCGGATCTATGGATCCACTAAGCCCGCCTTGCCAGGCCGAACCGTTCGGCTATGGCTGTCTGTAAGGACTGCCCTTTCACCAGCAGCTTTGATTCCGGGAGATCTCACCATGACCACCCCGTCCACTGGCTCCGCTTCGAGTGTATGTTTCACCGACCTGTCCGTTTCTTTCAAGAGTTCCAGTGACCGGGGCTTAAGCTCACTCGAAACTTTGCGGCGGCCTTTCGCATGGGCACGAGGCATTGCCGGGGTTGGAGTGGCGCTCATGCTGCTGGGCTCTTTTTGCGTCCCGGCGCGGGCAGACCTCAATCTGGGACCGTGTCCCACTTCTCCGAGCTATTCTGGCGATTTTTCTTCGAACCAGGCGTGCATAACGCGAACCGGCACGTCAGGCGGCGCGGCCAATGCACCGTACCCGGCGTTCGTAGCGCCCGGGGCGTCGACAATCTTGCGACTCACGCCAGGCACTGCCGGAAGTTACGAAGCATCGGCCTGGTACAACATTAAGCAGCCGGTTAGGGGTGGTTTTTCCACCACGTTCACGTTTCAGATAACCGCGGGGAGCAGTACGCCCGGAGACGGCATCGCGTTTGTGATTCAGAATTCGGCGTCGAACGCCTTATTCTCGGGTACCGGCGGCTGTGCGGTCGGATTCGGCGACGATCTACTAGGTTCTTGTGCAACTGGTAGCGGTATATCAAAAAGTGTGGCGGTAGAGTTCAAGACCTATTCTGACGGTTCGAATTACCCGAACCAGGCGAACAGCGTGTCGATTCTAAGCAATGGGACCGGCGCGAACTGTATAAACTCAGCATGCGCCATTGCGGTTAACCCTAGCCTAAGCAGCACTCTCGCGAACGGCTCGACCCACACGGTAGCGATTACATACACGTTGCAGCCCAGTGCTGCACAGACAACCTGCGGCGGCACGTCGAGTCCCAAGCCCTGCCTCGACGTGATCCTGGATGGCAGCGACTTGTTTCCGAGCGGCGTGGTGTTTGACTTGACCACGATTGGCTTGGCCGACAACGGCACCGCCTGGGTCGGGTTCACGGCGGGTGATGGCGACGCTTACGACAACCAGGACATCGAAGACTGGACCTTCGTTCCCACAGGTTATTTCGGCAACGTCAACGTTTGCCCCTTGGGACAGACCGGTCCGGCGCCGTGCAGCAGTACTCTCGCGCTGACCTACAACATCCCGCCGGGCACAACCCTCGGCACACCGAAGGTAGTAACGCAAGGCACAGCCGGTCTCGATTTCAAGCTCGGAAACGGCAGCACCTGCGGTTCCGGGGGTGGTGTCGGTTCCTGCACAGTGAACGTCACCTTCGCCCCGCTCGCGCCCGGACTGCGAATCGGTGCGGCGCAGATCTTCGACGACGGCGGCGACCTGTTGACGAATATTCCGATCTACGGCATTGGCCTGGGACCGGCGATCGCCTTCGGCCCGGGCACGCAGACCACGGTGGCCAGCGTATCTCCCGGCACCCTGGTTGCCGTAGCGGAGGATGCAGCAGGCGATATCTTCATCGCCGATTCCTCCAACAGCCAGGTGGTGAAAGTTCCGGCGGGCGGCGGCGCGCAGACCGCGGTAGGCAGCGGTCTGAGCGTTCCGTACGGTGTGGCGGTGGATGGAGCTGGCGATGTCTTCGTCGCGGAATCCGACAACGGCCAAGTGCTGGAGATTCCGGCCGGCTGTGCCAGCGCGAGCTGCCAGACCATTGTCGTCAGTGGTCTGAATAACCCGATCGGTATAGCCCTTGATGGAGCGGGCGATCTCTTCATCGCGAATCTAGCCGCGGGCCAGGTGGTCGAGGTTCCGGCTGGATGCACCAGCGCCGCCTGCCAGACCACNNGGAGCGGGCGATGTTTTCATCGCGGACACCCACAACAACCGCGTGGTGGAAGTAAAACGCTCGCAGCCGCCTTCGTTGAGCTTTGCCTCCACGAGCGTGGGCACCGCCGACAGCCCGCAAACGGTCACCATTCAAAACGTCGGCAACCAATCGCTGACGGGCTCGCGCGCCTTGAACCTGGGTGTGAATTTCACGCAGGGCGCAGACCCGGATTGCGCGAGCGCGTTTCCGTTGGCTCCCGGCGCAGTCTGCACTGAGAGCTTCAGCTTCACGCCGCAGGGCGCTGGCTTGCTCACGGGTACGGCGGTTTTCAGCGACAACACTCTGAACAGTTCTCCTCAAGCTGTACAGACCATCAACCTCAGCGGTACCGGCCTGTCGTACACGATCGGTGGGACGGTGACAGGTCTGGCGGGCAGTGGACTGGTGTTGCTGGACAATCTTCAGAACAACCTGCCAATCGGCGGCAATGGCCCCTTCACGTTCCCCGGAACCTTCGCGACCGGGACCCCGTACAGTGTCACTGTTTCTTCGTCGCCCGCGGGGCAGAATTGCACAGTAACGAATGGCAGCGGAACGGTCGGCGCTGAGAACGTCACGACTATTCAGGTGACCTGCATCAATCTGGCGTACTACACGCTGAGTGTGACGGAAGTGGGCACGGGCACCGGGACGGTCACCGATCTAGGACAGATTAACTGCGTCACGGGAACGTGTTCGGGGAGCTATTTGAGCGGAACCAATGTGATGCTGACGGCAAGCGCGACTGGGACATCGGCATTCGCGGGCTGGGGCGGCGCGTGCGCCAGCGCAGGAGCGAGTGCATCTTGCTACCTGACCATGAATTCGGCGCTCAACGTTAGCGCGAGCTTTGTTCAGCGGAATTTCGGCAACGTCAACGTTTGCTCGACGGGACAAACTCCGGCACCGTGCAGCACTACTCTCGCGGTGACCTACAACCTTGCGGCGACTACCGCGATTGGCGTGATCCAGGTAGTCACCCAAGGCGCATCCGGTCTCGACTTCACGCTTGGAAGCGGCAGCACTTGTGACGGCACCATCTCTGCGGGTAATTCCTGCACCGTGAATGTCAACTTCGCCCCCCTCGCGCCCGGATTGCGCACGGGCGCGGTGCAGCTCTTCGACAACTCTGGCAACCTGTTGGCGTCCACGCTAATCTACGGCACTGGCCAGGGACCGGCGATCGCCTTTGGACCGGGAGTCCAGACCACGGTGCCCACCAGCGGACTGAGTGGTAAGACGCAAGGTCTGGCGGTGGATGCAGCGGGGAATGTCTACATTGCCGATGGCAAGAACACAAACGTGGTGGTGAAGGTGACCCCAGCCGGCACCCAGACTACAGTGCCAGTCACCGGACTTGTTAACCCCTCCGGTGTAGCGGTGGATGGAGCGGGCGACGTCTTCATCGTGTTCGGTGATGCCGCAGCGAAGAACAAGCAGGTGGTGGAGGTTACGCCCCTTGGCGTCCAGACCACGGTGAATACTGGGAGTTACACCCTGAGTGGTTCGTCCGGAGCGGCGGTGGACGGAGCGGGCAATCTCTTCATTGCGGCTACCGGCGAGGGCCTGGTAGTGAAAGTTCCGGCCAATGGTGGAACCCCGAGCACGGTCGGCGCGGGACTCAACAGCCCCGCCGGAGTGGCGGTAGACGGAGCGGGCAACGTCTTCATCGCGGATAACGGCCTCGGCGAGGTCTTGGAGGTGCCTGCCAACGGTGACCCCCAGAGCACCGTGGGTACGGGATTCAGTACCCCGGAAGGTGTGGCCGTGGATGCGGCGGGAGATGTCTTCGTCGCCGATAATGAGCTGAACAAGAATGGGCTTAACAGGGTGGTGGAGGTTCCGGCCGGTTGCACGAGCAGCAACTGCCAGACGGTGATTTATACCGCTCCAGCGGGGGCCCAGCCGTACGCGGTGGCGGTCGATGGAGCGGGCGATGTCTTTATCGGCAACGCGAACGGAACCAGCGCCGGTCAGGTCATAGAGCTGAACAGTTCGCAGCCGCCNNGCCTCTGACGGGCTCGCTTGCCTTGAGCCTGGGCACGAATTTCATACAGGGCGGAAGCTGCGCGAACGCTTTCCCGTTGGCTTCGGGAGCAACTTGCAGCGAGAGCTTCAGCTTCACCCCGCAGTCGACTGGCTATCTCACGGGGACGGCCGTTTTTAGCGACAACACTCTGAATAGTTCTCCGCTTGCTGCGCACACCATCAATCTCGTCGGCACCTCCGGCGTGAACGGCCAGGCTGCCACCGTGGCCGTGCCCGATGTGACGGGACAAACGCAAGCAGCGGCGACGACGACCCTCACCGGCACGGGCTTGGCGCTCGGATCGGTGTTCACGGCCGCCAGCGGCAGCGTGCCTGCCGGCGGCGTAATCAGTTCGAACCCGGCGGCCGGGACGCAAGTGAACGTCGGCTCCGCGGTTGAACTGCTCATCTCAACTGGCCAGCCGCAAGCGCCGCAGCCAAATCCGCTCTCGCTGCTGAACAACTACTTTGTCACCGGCGACTACGCCGCTGCCGGAGTCACTCTGCGGGGAACGGGCGTGGGTGGCACGGCCACGGGAACGATCACCATCCCAAGCAGTGGGAGCCAGAGTGTTCCCAACGGCGCCGACATTATCGACGCTTACTTGTACTGGGAGACGCTGGAAAGTACACCGTCGCCCTCGGCCAGCAGTGGAACCTTCCGCGGGTATTCCATCACCGGCCAGCAGATAGGAAAAGACATCGCCTACACCGACGGTGCGTTTAACGGGACGCTGCGCGTATATCGCGCCGGCGTGAATGCTTACTTGCCGGCGGCGACGGATGGGAGCGGGGTGCGCTACGCCTCGGGCACGCACACGGTCTCTTTGCCGGACGGAGCAACCGCATTGCCGCTCACCGAGGGCGCGAGCCTGGTGGTGATCTATCGCGTACTGTCGCAAAACTTCCCGCTCAAGTCGGTGGTCATTTATGACGGGTCCGCAATACCGACCGGCTCTGGAACTCAGACGGTGCAGGGATTCTATGACGCGTTTAGCGGACCGGGGAGCGCCGGAGAGAATACGATCCTCTTCGCCGCCGGTGGGAGCTGGCACAACAGCTTCACTTCCGTCGCGCTCACCCCACATGCGAATCAGTACGGGGTGGCGCTGAATACTGGCAACGCCTATGCCGCGGTGGTCCTCAGTACACCGGTCACCAATAGCGATAATGACGGAATTCTGGACGCCTGGAAGGCTGGCCCCGGGGCGGGAGATTTCCACTCAGGACAGCCAGGTTACTACGACGTGGCGACGGGATCATGGATTCCACTACCCGGCGCGCAACACGGCCACAGAGATTTATTCGTTCAACTCGATTACATGTGCGGCGCCGTGCTGGCCAACGGCTCGTGCGATCCGGCGCAAGAGAATCTGTTCCCCTCGCCTGACGCGCAGGGCAACGATCCCATCGCGATGGTGACGCAGGCATTCGCCACGAATGGTGTGCAGCTTCATCTTCAGGTTGGAAACGCTGTCCCAGAAGACTCCTGCACGGATAACCTCACCACCACTCCGCCGCAACTATGCCAGTTCCCCAACCAGAAGGGAGTGATCGGCTGGAAGAACAGTCTTGAATTTTCGAAGCTGTGGCCGCGCAATCTGGCGTCGTGCCTGGCGGGTGGCGATTGCACAACTCGTTATCCGTTTGGGCAGAAGGACAGCTACCACTACGTTCTGTTCGGACACTCTCTCGCAATACCGGCGTGGAACTCGCGTTACGGAACCCTGACCTCGATCAATGTGGTGAACGGCGTAACCACCATCGGCACCACCAGCCGAGGCTCCTCCACCAGTCTTAACTATTGCCCAAGCCGCATCACGATTTCCGGCGTGCTGGGAAATCCGAGCCTGAACGGGGTCTACAACACGACCGGCTGTGCGGATGCCATGACCATTACCGTGGCAACTCCCGGCGTCCCCAACTGGAGTTATCCCAATAGCACATTGCCGGAACCGGTGATTGGCCTCACGTCCGGCACCATTTCAAGTATCTCCGGTTACTCCGACCTGGGCGGCGCCGATTCAGCCATCACCCTGGGCCTTTGGTTGACGGCCCCGAACCAGGACATGAGCAAGCGCGCCAACGTAACCGCCGGCACGCTGTTCCATGAAATCGGCCACACGCTCGGCTTGAGCCACGGCGGGATTTACTATGACGGCCCCTCCGGTAACTACGTGCCCACGTTCGAAGCTAACTGCAAGCCGAATTATCAGAGCGTGATGAACTATCTGTTCCAGCTCGGTCTGGTGGGAACGGGCAAAGCCCTTAATTTCTCGAACCAGCAACTGATCACTTTGAACGAGAGTTCGGCGGGATCGGTGACTCAGTTGACCGACGTCTCCCACAACCCTGCGACCTACCCAACGTCGGCCTGGTATGTTCCCTACACAACCGGGGTGTCGGCCAGCCCGGCGTCACTGCACTGCGATGGCAGTCCGATCACCGGTCCTCAGGCTTATCGGGTTGATGCCCCGATCGCGCCCGTAACACCGTCGTGGTCGAATGGGCAGGACATTAACTACGATGGCCAGTTGAATACGCAGATGCGGGGATACAACGACTGGTCCAACATCGACCTGCGTCAGATAGGCGCGACCGGTGGTGAGTTCGCATCGCTGGCGACCATCCTTTCTTTTAGTTCATCGACGACTCCGTTGAACGTCGGCGCGGGCGGCACCGTCGCCTTGGGCAGCGGTGGCACTGTAGCCCTGGGCAGCGGCGGTACCGTGACCCTGGGCAGCGGCGGCAACGCCACCTTGAGCTCCGGCGGAACCATTGCGCTCGGCAGCGGCGGCACGGTCACGCTCGGCAGCGGCGGCAACGTCACTCTCGGCAGCGGCGGCACCATTACTCTGGGCAGCGGCGGAACCATCGTGCTCGGCAGTGGTGGGAACGTCACTCTGGGCAGTGGCGGAACCATCGCGCTCAACAGCGGCGGCACGGTGACGATTCCCTCCACCGGTGGCAGCTACGCCATCGACAGTAACGGTGGGACCATCACACTGGGCAGCGGTGGCAACGTCACACTCGGCAGCGGCGGCAATGTCACGCTGGGCAGCGGCGGGACCATCGCGCTCGGCAGCGGCGGCACCATCGCGCTCGGTAGCGGTGGCAACGTCACCCTCGGCAG
>PMBA01000090.1 GCA_003152795.1 Acidobacteriaceae bacterium
AAGGTTTCGAGCATGGCCCGGTCGCGCAAACCAACCGGCGTTTTGATGTCAGGCACGACCATGACGTGCTCCACTTCATCGGCGCTGAGGATCGTCTTCGGCAGGCGCTTCTCCATGCGCGGCAGGTCGAGATCAGAAGCCGGGTTGTGCAGGATGTGATTGTTGCGCACCAGCCAACGAAACCAGCGGCGTACTGGCGTCAGCCGCGAGTGCTGCGTGCGGAACGTGAGCGGCTGCCCGTCGCCTTTGCGGTAGTAGTAGAGGTATCGCTGGTAGCTTTCGAGGATCGGGCGCGTCACCTCCATGGGATGCTGCAAGCCGCGCAACTCGGCCCAGCGGATGAAGTCGGCGATAGCCCAACGCGCGTGATCGGCTGTGTCCTCCGAGTAGTTGTTGATCAGCAGCCACTCCAGGTGCTCTTCCATCAAGCGGCCTAGCGGCGAGTGCGGCTCCAGGTGCGGATGACGACGTTTGCTGACGCGGGCCATTACCTCACTCCCGCGCGTCGCGTCAGACCGTGGCCGTTCGGTTTGCCTTCGGCTACGATTGCGCGCTGCGGGAGACCTGCGGCCTCGGACCCCCTATATGCATTTCCGCGAAGCCGCGAAGTGGAAGCCGAAACCATTTCGAGTGTTGGCGATGCGCCATTTTGTTCGGGGCCGCGAAGTGCCCGCACCCCACCCGCGAAGTCGTCATTTACCCCCGCGAAGTTGCCCTCTGACCCCGCGAAGTTAGAGCTATGATTCGCTTCCTCCTCTGAGGTCGGCAGTTGATAGACCACCAGCTGGCCTTGGTTGCCGCCGCGCCGCAACACGAGATATTCCATCTCTTCCAGGCGCTTCAGATGTTGCCGCAACTGCGTGTCGCCCCACTTGGTGTACTCGCGCACCGTGCGCCGCGTGAAGCGATACTGGCTCGCCGCGATCTCCGAGTGCTCACACTCGGCTTTCACCATTTCAGTGATTAGGGCGAGCAGCTTGCGGGTTTGCGGGCGCAGTTCGTCGAGCGATGGCTTGAGTCCTACCTGGTCGGCGAGTACCTGCGCGAGTTTCACGTAGGCTTCGGTGGCCTCGATGTATTGCAGCGTCTCGCCGTCATCGGCAAACGTTTTGATTTCCCGCTGGTGCTGGTGCAAGAGTGCGATGGCTTCGATCAGTGTCAGCAGTTTGTTGTGGTCGCGCCGTGCTCGCATCATGTGATCGGGAAACTCGCCCACATCGTGGTTGTTCACCACAGTGATCGGGCGCAAGAGACGCTGCGCGTTGCGATGCAGGCTGATGAGTTTCGCCCGTTTGCGCCGCAACAGATGGCCTTCGATGGTGCGCGCTTCGCGCTGCCGCCGATGAATCGCCCGCGTCTGCTCCCGGTCCTCGTTCACCGTCAGCGCAATCGCGCGGTTCATCAGTTCTTCGTCCACGTCCTGGGCCGTGGTCGTGAGGAACAACATCACCGGGCCTTCGACTTCGTAATCGTGCGTCACCAGCTTGCCGCTCACCGGGTCTTTGCCGGTCGAGGCGATTTTCAGCACGCCTTCCGATTGCAACAGTTTCAGCGGATAGCTGGCGCGGTCGGCTCCCTGTTGTTCCGAGATGGCGAGGATCTTGTGCTTGAGATTTTTCTGGCCCATGTAGAACAGTGCTTGCCCGGTCATGGCCGTGTAGTTTTCGCGCTGTTCTTCCGGTACGAAGTCGAGCACCGCTTCCATCAACGAACTCTTGCCCGCCGAAGATGCCGACTGCACCACGATGGCCAGGGGCTTTTCGAGCAACCGGGACACCGCGGCCAGGTAGCCGACTTTTTTATTGGTCTCCTCGCCCACCACGCCGCACTTCTCGAAGTCCTCCAGCACTCGCTCCANNCGCGGATCGCGCAGCAGTTCCATCGCGGCCGATTTCTCCTCGACCGTCATCTCGAGTTTTTCGTCCTTTGGTGTCAGCGTCTTTTCCAGCCACTCGCGTTGCAGGTTTTCCAGCTCCAGGATCAGCCGCGCCAAGTCGCGCTCTATGCTCTCTTCCTTATGGCCGAGTTCTTTCGCTGCCTGTTTGGCAAACAGCGAGCGCGGACGCGCGCCGTACAGATCGAACCGGTCCACGTGCAAGCGGGTTTCTCCTCGCGTGCTGGTGCTCGTGACCATCACGTTCACGTGCAGCACACCGGGAGCCGTGTTCTTTCCGAGGTCCACGATGCGGTAGCGCCGCTCTCCCATCGTCACGTACACCGTCTCGCCCGAGACTTCGACGCGCACATCGCGGACGGGCACCACGGTCCCAGTCTGGAGCGGCGCTATCGGCAGTGGTGCGACTAAAGAAGAAACGGGTTCCTCACTCACTGTGGTTGGGATTGGTTCAGAGATTTTTTCTTTAGCTGCCGTGGTTGGTTCTTCAGCTTTAGCAGCTAAGGGAGGAACGGACTCGGGCGTTTTTTCTTCCGCCGGCGCCGTCACTGGCTCCAGGATTTCTTCTTTGGCTGCGGGTTTGATGGTTTCCTCCTCGGTCTGCGGTTGCGGCTTCACCGACTGCGGTTCGATCACCGCCACGGTGGGCCGTTGGCCCTTGCCCAGCCATGCCGCACGCTTCAGATACATGCCCAGCCAGTGCGCAGCAGGCTGCTGCTTCAGGGCGAACTCGTTGGCGTCCTGGCCGCGCGGAAACTGCACGCGGAAACACTCGATGCCCATCCCCATCAGTTCTTCGGCGTGTTTCAGTGCGGCACGTTCGCCCGCGTCGTCGCGGTCGTAGGCGATGTAAATTCTCTTCGTGCCGGGCTTCCGAAACGCCGCTTTGATCTCGTCAGTAAATCCATTCACGCCGTAGCTGGTGGTCACATGGTGATAGCCCGCGCACCAGAACGTCAGCGCATCGATCAGCGCTTCGCAGAGAATGATTTCTTTCGCAGCGATCAGCGCTGCTTCGTTCCACACTCCGCGATGCGGACCTGGCAGGTACAGGTGTTCGGAAGTGTCCTCGCGCAACAGGTGGCGCGGCGCGATTTTGCGCCCGTACATCTGCACCACTTCGTCGTTCAGGTTGAAGATCGGAATCACAATGGAACCGCGCAAGTGTTCGCGTCCGTTCTCGCGCAACACGCCGAGTTGCTGCAACCGTCCGCGCTGCTCTCGGCCAGTGCTGCGGTTCTTCTCGGGCATTCGGTAACCCAACGTGCGATTGGCGAAGCCCAAGCGGAAGTGCTCTGCCATCTCTGCCGATTCGAGGCCGCGTTTCACGAGATACTGCTGCGCCTCGGGCGCGTTCTTCAGTGTCTCGTGATAGTGGTTCACCACCGCTTCCAGCAATCGCTTGTCGTTGGCTATATGCTCGATAAGCGGCGGCAGTTTCACCGTCGTGGATTTTCGCGGCGGCGGTTCCGTGCCTCTGGCCTTGGCCGTAGAAGGAAAGTAGTCGCGCTTCAGCATCTCCACCGCGTGATTGAAGCTCACGCCTTCGGCACGCATCACCCACAAGATCACGTCGCCACCTTCACCGCAGGCGCCCTTGCAGTGCCAGACGTTCTTTACCGGATCGATGTTGAGACTGGGATTGGTGTCTTTGTGGAAGGGGCAGAGGCCGATCAGTTCCTTGCCACTGTGCCGTAACTGGATGCCGCGCGCCTCGGCTAACCGCTGTACCGAGATTTCTCGCTTGATCCGCTCCTTCACTTCTGGCGGAACATACGGCATCGGATCGGCTCCTTCTCCCGTTTTCCGGGTTCCTCAGAAAAACCTGTCAAGCGGATTGTGTATTTTTTGTGATCTCTAAAACTGTTCGCGAGTATATACGCATTACGTTTATACTGGCAACGTAATTCAGGAGGTTCTGAAAGTGGACTTTACAATCGCCTCTGAGATGCCAGCCAAGAAACCAGCACAGACCGCCTTCGGCAAGCGCCTGGTTGCGCTCCGACAAGCACGTGGCCTGACACAGATCGAGCTCGCCAAGGTGGCGGATACAACCCAGCGCGCGATCTCCTATTACGAAACGGAAGCGGAGTTCCCAACCGCTGCGGCACTCATTCCCCTGGCCCGTGCACTTGGGGTTACGACCGATGAACTGCTCGGCGCGAAACCGGCGAAACTCGATCAGGGCAACCCGCAGCATCGGCGCCTTTGGAAGAGATTTCAACGGATGGCGTCACTGCCGGAACGCGATCAGCGCGCGGTCATTCGCCTGATTAACTC
>PMBA01000403.1 GCA_003152795.1 Acidobacteriaceae bacterium
CACCGAACGCCGGCAGAGCAAGAGCAAGCGCCAGCAAAGCCACAAGCACGCGTCTGGTCTTCATCATGGCATTTCTCCTTGTACGGATGTGCTTCGCAGAATGTCAAAACCGAACAGAAATCCGCGCTTTCAAGACAAGTGAAAGATAGTCGCTCAACCAATTTTGTTCAGTGCGGAAAGTCACGGTGGGCGGTGACCAGCCTCCAAACTTGTGCGCCCGGGTGCAAGGCCATGCGCGGGTTCGGATTTTGGGAGTTGTCGACGAAACCGGCATGGAGGTTTGAAATCTTCGCGGAACAATCTCTTAGCTCTCAGGACAGGCCTAGGGTTCACCGGCCGGATTGGGGGCCTGCCGCTTCACAAATTCGAAGGTGCAAGCGCGGCCTACAATGCCGAGGCCTTCGTCCCTGGTGCCTGTGCCTTCGGTCTCTTTGAATTGGGCCTTGATGTTGTAGCTGTAATCCTCGCCCTTGCGGGCGAAGACTCCACGGGCATATTTTCTGGAGGCGACGATGCCGGTGGCAGACAGCTTGGCGCTGCCGTTCTCGGCGATTTTGCCTTCGATGAGCAGGTAGCCGGGTTCCCCGGCGGTGGCGCGCTCTCCGTGAAAGTCGCTGTTCTGGATGACGCTCGGAAACTGCCAGGTGTAGCCCTCGGTGCTTCCTTTTGGAGGGCAGGTGAGCTTGGTGAGCCACTTGCCATCGAAACGCCCCCCGGCAACCGATTGGGACAGGGCATGGCTGCCGCTCAGCAGGATGAGTCCAGCCAAAACGAAACTAAGTCTGCGCATACGACCTCCGTGGAGAACCGCCGCCCGTATGACGGGCCACCACCAGAATTTCACGCTTGCGGTCGATGTTTTGTCGGTGAGCTTTGACACACGGGAAGGTGACAACTGAAGTTTGGTCATGCTGGTGAACGAGTTGCTGTATAGGGGAATGCCAACGAAGCGATGGTCAGGGTTCCGGCAGGGACGATTGGGGCAAAATTGTCCTGGCCTGTGCGTGCGATCACAGACAGAATCGCCTGGACCGACTAAAGTGCCGGTGGATCGTTGGTTCTGGTTCGACACTCAGTCAGCCATGCGAGTGTGCTCCGAGCGCGATGGTCTTCGCGCCGGAGAGGAGGTTCCCATGCCTCTGTATTTTCTGAAACCACATTCCTTTGTGCCAGGGGCGTTTCTCGGTCTGATCTTGGTTCTGGTTTCGTTCGTCGTGTGCGGATTCTATGTAGCGTCGCCAGAAGGCAATGAAGTTACCGAGCCAGCCAACTCGGTTGCCTTCGGAAGCTGAATCCGGGCTTGTTGAAAGCCACCACGGCGGATGGTACCGGCGCCGGCATTGCAGCGAGGGGGAAGTCTGCGTTTTTTCCGGCTTTGCGGCTGACCGATGAGTTGCTGCAAGCAGTTACGTGTAACCAGTACGACGATACCTTCCGGTTGCAGCCCGCCGGCATGCGAAAGCCTCCCGCGCCCACTTTCTCAGTACTTTCGTAACTCTCGGTCGGGCAGTTGAAGGCGGTATTCTAGCTGTTGATTCTCCCCCTTGTTCTTAGGCAAATCCACATTTTAGGTGTAGTGCGGCTTGTCACCGCGGGGACAAATGTAATGGCGACGATGTTTGGCCGGTTCGAAGTCCAGAGTGAGCTTTCGAGGTCGGAGACCGCCTTGATTTATAAGGCGATGGACACGGAAACGAATCAGGTGGTGGCGCTCAAGACGCAGAATCTGGAGCCTTTGGGCGACCGCGCGGATAGGTTTGTGAGCACGCTGATCGCGGAAGGGGAGAGCACGCGCGATCTGGTCAGCCAGAATATTGTCCTGCTCTATGGCGCCGGCGAGATCGACAACCAGTACTGCGCCGCAATGGAGTACATCCAGGGCAACAGCGTTGCCACCATGCTGGAGCGCAAAGAAGGTTTCTCGATCTGGGATCTGCTGGACATTACCCGCCAGGTTTGCGCAGGTCTGGAGCACGCGGCGGCAAAGGGAGTGGTGCACTGTTCGCTGGAGCCCGCCAAGATCATGGTGCAGTGGGACGGGATGGTTAAAATCCTGGGCTACGGCATCTCGAACATGAGCCTGATCGAGGCGGAATCGGGAAAAGGTCTGGGGCGTCTGATGCCCTACTGTTCTCCGGAACAGATTCGCGGCGAAGCCATCGACATGCGTTCGAACCTGTTCAGCCTGGGCACGATTCTTTACGAGATGGTGGCGGGCCGGCAGGCCTTCGACGCCGCCGATCCGGTTGCGCTGGTGAGCCAGATTCAGAACGAGATGCCCGCCAACCCGGCTACGGTAAACGCCAAGATCCAGCCGGGGGTGGGCGCGCTGATTATGAAAGCGCTGGCGAAAGATCCGGCGAAGCGCTATCAGAGTGCGCGCGAACTGGTGGATGACCTGGAGAAGTGCAAGGACAACAGCGCGAAGGCTGCCACTGATCCCAAGCCGGCGGCATCGGCGGCGAGGGTTGGGGTGGATTCGGCAGCTCGCCGGGCGGCGGAGAGCAAGTTTGTTACGGCAGCGAAAAGCGCGGCCAAGCCTGAGCGTCCGGCAGCGCCGGTTGCGCCGAAGCCGATTTCTCGCGTTGCTCCTGGGGCCGTTTCCGCCAAGCCTGTTTCCGCTGAGCCCGTTTCACCAAATACTGTTACTCCGCGAATCAGCCCGCCGGCGGCTTTGCGGACCCCTGCCGCCGCGACCGAAACCAGAGCCAGTTGGGCGGCTGCGGGCGCTGCGCCGGGAGGGAACGCCACGGGCGCATCCCCTTTGAATCATGGTTCAGACTTGCGCTCGGAATACCGCTCGGAGTCCGGGGCGCGGATGATCAGCGAAACGGAAGCAAGCGCCCCCCAATCCCAGACCGCGCGCGGCCCGGTTTTATCGGCGGCGATGGTGGAGGAGAAACCGGAGCGGCAATCGAGGCGCGTGGCGGTTGATCCGGCGATGTCCGAGCCCGCGGCGGGTTCTTCGGGCAGGAGTTTTTCCGATCTGGCGGAGATGCCACCGCTGCAGGAACCGGCTTTTACACCGACGGTTCACGAAGCGGCAGAGACGTCGCATCTGGTGGCGCAGATCAAACCGCGAGCGGAAGAGAAACCAAAGATGCAGCCGCGGGAAGTCGCAGAGAAGGCAATCCGGCAAATCGTGACGGTTCCGCCGCGACTGATGATCTATTCGATCCTGGGCGCGGTTGGACTGATTCTGGTGATTGTGCTCGCGGTCTTCTTTCATGTGCGCTCGGAAGACGACGGTTCCACGGCGGCGCCGCGGCCGACGAAAGTCGCCAGGCAAGCCCAGCCGGCTACGCAGAATGCAGGCAGCCAGAAGCCGGCAGTTTCGCTGGGGCCGGTTTCCGAACCCGCTCCGCGGCTGACCGTGCGCGCGGTCGAAAAGCGCAGTGCGAACAACGCTCGCCGGGCGCCCGCTCCAGTTCCGGCGCCGGTCGCGATCCCAATGGGAGAGGCGCTGATCGACTCCAGCCCGCCGGGCGCGCAGTTTCAGGTCGATGGAAAAACCGATCCGGCGTGGGTTACACCGTTTAACGTGGCGGGGCTAAGTCCGGGTAAGCACATCGTGGGCGCGAGCAAGACCGGTTACTCGTCGGAGATACGATCGGTCGAGGTTGCGGCCGGCAGCAAAGCATCGCTGACGTTTCATTTGTCGCCGGTCAATGCGCTGGTGGTGGTGAACAGCACGCCGGCCGGGGCCGAGGTCGTCATCGACGGCAGGCCTACCGGACGAGTCACCCCGGTGCAGTTTGCGGTGGAAAAAGGAAGCCACACAGTTCTGGTGCGCAAGCATGGATACCTGGACGAGACGGTCACTGCCGACCTTGGTCCGGCGCAGAATTTCCAGTACTCGCCCGCGCTCCGGGCGCTGGGCAATACTGAAGCCATGCGGACGGTCGGCAAGTTCAACAAGCTGTTCGGACGCGGAGGAGAGAACACAGTAGGCATGGGTTCCATCGCAATTCACACCCAGCCCAAGGGCGCACAGGTTGCGATCAACCAGCAGGTCCTGGATAAGCTAGCGCCCGTGGATGTCATGCTGAGTCCGGGGAACTACATCGTGGATATCACGCTCACCGGTTTCAAGCCGGTCCACAAAGTCGTCAGCGTCGACAAAAGTGGCAAGGTTGCGATCGACGAAATTCTCGAGCGGCAATAAGCGGCGATTCGGCGAGTTCTGCTGACGCTTTCCTGGCGTGGCGCGGGTTTCCCTGAGAATCCCTCCGACCTTTGCGGGTGAGCTTTGCGTTTTAACCGCGGAGGCCACCGGGAGTCCACGAAGGCAAACCAGGAAAGCAGGGGCTCAATCCCAAATCGGGAAAATGCGCCGTTACGTGGTGGTCCTCGGGATTAGTCTGAAAGCAGTGGTTCTTGTTTGCCGGTCACTAAGAGACTTGATCCAGATCACAGCCAGCGATTTCGGACGGATGCAGTATAGGCTACGGCAAAAGGAGAAACCTCGTGTTCTCGCAGCCCACGCCAGGCAAGTTGAGTCCGGATATGTTGCAGTCCCTCCACGGAATAAAATCAATTCGGCTGTTTCCCCGGGGCGTCCTGTTGTTTGAGCAGGGATCCGCGGTAACGGGTGTGTACGTGGTGGAGCGCGGCGAGGTTCGTGTGCTGCTGTCGACGCCGCAGAGTCAGAGGCAACTTCTGGAGGTTGTCGGCCCCGGAACCATGTTGGGGCTGAGCGAGAGTATGAGCGGGGAAAATTATCGGATCAGCGCGGAGGCGGGCGAGCAAACGACAGCGGCCTTCATTCCGCGCGAGAAGTTCCAGGAGTTTCTGCGCGAACACGGCGATTTCTGCATGGAAGTTGTGCGGCTGTTGAGCGAAGACTTGCACTCGCTTTACCACAAATTCCGGAGCATCAGCGCACATCCGGGGCGCCCGCGGCACCGGCCGTTGGATGAGCAGCTGAATTAGTTCTCAGTTCTCAGTCACCACGGCTTAGAGCCGTGCCCTTCTTAGTGTGCTCGCCTCAGGAATCATGCGGGCCAGGAGACTGGGAACTGAGAACTGGGAACCGAGAACTGAACCGGGAATTCAGGCCGAATGCGCTAATTCGCTTTGAAGTTGACCGTGATCTGGGTCTGAATTTCGACGGGCACGCCATCCAGATAATACGGCTTGTATCGCCATTGGTGAACAGCTTCCATTGCGGCGCGCGCCAGACCTGGATCGCCGCTGAGCACCTTCAGATTGGTGACGTTGCCCTCTTTGTTGATGGTGGCTTCGATCTGCACTGCGCCCTTGGTATGAGACGCGAGCGCGGACTGCGGATACTTAGGTTGTACCTGCTTGATCAGCAGTCCATGGGACACACCCTGCGAAATTCTTACCGTTGCCAGCGAAAGCCGGGGAATACTTGACGATGCCGAAGACATCAGGCCGCTCAAGTTGCTGTCGTTTGCGGACGCAACGGCGAGCGGACTGGGAAGCGATGTCGAGGACTCCTCGGATTGGGTCTGCGTCCTCCCAGCTGTGGCCATCGGCTTGCCGGCGACATGCGAGGAATCGGGTTTCTTGCTTGCCGGCTGAGGATTGAGCGCGATCGTGATCGAAGAATCGTCAGTGCCAGTCGATGCCTTGTCGAGCGCTGCCGCAGTTGCTGTTTTGGAAGCGGAGGACGTTGCGGAACCCGACCGGCGGGTGGTGCCCGTCGAAGGCGAAGCTACCGGGGCAGAAGCGGGCGAGGGGTCTGGCGCGGGTCGTCCCGAGTCCTGAATCGCGCTTGCGGGCTGTGGAACCGGGGCTGTGCTGGACTTTCCCCACGTGCCATAAGCAAAGTAGGCGAGCACGGCCAGAGCCAGGACAATCACAGCCGCGATCATGATCTTCCTGTTGTCGTTCGATCCGGTGGAATCCTCTTCGCCGAATGCTTCAAAGGACGGAGCATCGGCGGCGTTCAGCGAACTGAAAACTGGAAATGGAGAGACATCGTGCGACGGATTGATGTGCGGCGGATCGCCATGCGATGGACTGGTGTGTTCCGGGGCAATCGTGTTCTCGGGCGATGGCGGATACGGCACCGTTCTTGCCTGAGCCGGTGCAGCGGCCGATCCCGGGACTGACGAAAGAGCGGGACTCGGATTGTGAACTGGCGAGGCCGCGGCCACATTTCCTGCCGCTTCGTTCATGATTGCGTTGTTCTTGGCCGGGTCGTGGTTGATCGCCGGCGCGAGCGGGAACGTCGTCTGCGCTGGAGCCTGGGTTGGGGCTGCGGGTACTGGCACAACAGGCTGGCTGTCCTCAAGTTTTGCCGACGCGGTCACGGCTGGAAGGCCACGCAGGGGCGATTCCGGCAGAAGGGGAGGTTGAAATTCGGGAAGCCCGGTTGGGCCTGGCGATGGAGCAATCGGTGCCGCGCCTCGACTCGCAGGTTGGAATGAACTGCCGGAGGACGCATGAGCCGGTTTTCCGGGGATAGCAGCAGCATTCGCGGCGGCGCCGGCATTGTCTGAGTTTTTCCGCAGCAGGCCGCGCGCGACCCGCAACGTTCCTTTTGCCTGCTCCACGTTCACCGGCTTGGTGAGTACCAGGTTGGCGCCGATGCGGTAGGCCTTGGCCACGCCCGCTTGTCCCTCGACCAAAGCGATGGCCAGCGAGCTCTGATTGGAGCTGGAATTTCTTGCGCTTTTAAAGAGCAGGGAAGCGTTCTGTTCGTTGTCGCAGTCCACAACAATGGCGTCGTAACGCTGCGCCATCAATCTCTTGACCGCGGCAAACGGTTCATGAACCGGGTCTACGGAGAAATCCAGTTCGCTGAACACCTGACTGATGACGCGAGCCAGCCTTTCGTCAGGGCAGAAAAGTAGAGCTTGGTAACCCATAATGAGGTCATCCTAGGTAATGCGGTGGGTACCAGCAAGTTACGTGGGTAATAAGGATGGCCGACGTGGATGGTCGTTTGTCATTGGAAGTGGGTCGTTCGCAGCTTGGCGGATTCCCCGGACGACTAAACGACGAACGACTGTTCTGCGTTCAGGGTTTTTGAAAGTCGACGATCACGACCGTCTGGAAGGGCTGAGCCTTGCCATCGCGGACGTAGGGCCGATAGCGCCATTGCTTTACCGCGTCGATGGCGGCGGTTGCCAGGACAGCGTCTCCATCGACCAGTCGCACGCCCTGAACCTTGCCCGTCTCATCAACGACTTCCTTGAGGACGACCGTTCCTTGTGCTTCTCCGGAACGCGCGTCGACGGGATATTTCGCAGGTATGCTGTGAGCCAGGCGTTTCTCAGCACCCTTGGACGAGAGAATAATCGCGCTGTTCTCCCCGGGCAGCGGAGTGTTGGACGAAGTCGCAGCAGCGGTGTCTTTCTTGCTGTCGCCAGGCTTGCCGGCTTCGGTTTTAGCGACCCCCGATGGAACTGCGGTGGCGGCAAGGGAATTTGATGCGGCAACTGCCGTACCCGGAGTCGTGGTGGTCTGGACAGGAGCAGCCACGGTGGCGGAGGTTGCGGGTGAACCTGTTGCGGGAGTGATTGCTGAGCTGGTTGCCGGTTCGGGGACGGCCGATTGTGTCTGATGCGGATCGGGCGCCGGGGCCGAATTGGCGGCTGGAGCCAGGCGAGCCGAAGGTTTTGCGGGACTTGGCGCCGAAGCCGGCGGCGGTGCCATTCCGGCGAGGGCCAGCACCCGATCAATCTGCGGTTGGGCGAGGGCCCGGAATCCGGGCTGGTACATCCATGCGGCATAGAAGCCAACGCCGGCGAGAGCGAGCACGAGCAAGGCGACGAGCGGGCCGCGGGTTTTCTGCTGGCCGTGCTGGTACGACGAAAACACCGGGGCAGCAGACTGGGCTGCCACTGGAACTGGCTCTGCTTTTTCGAGTCGCGAGCTTTCCAGTTGGGATTCCGCAAGCTCGGCGCTCTCGAGTTCAGCGAGCACCGGATCGTCGGAAGGTTTTAAGGGGCTTGCGGATTTCGAACGCACGGAAGCGGATCGATCCAAAGAAAACTCTGCCACCGATGACGGTGAAAAGGAGGCGGTTTTCGGACCGGAACCTGGAGTCACGGGCGCGGTAGTGGCTTCGGCGACTGCGGACTGCATCTTCATCGAGCGGGCGGGTCCGGACAGCGTCGTTGTGACGGCGCTGGGAACACAGATTGGAGCGGGGTCGGCAAAGTTCGTCAGCTGCGGAGAAGCGGTTGCCGCGGCCGCTGCCTGCTCGTGCTGGTCGCTCATGATTGTGCTGGGAAGGACCGCGCTTGCCGGTTGCTCGGGGACATTCCCCTGGGGCGTGTCTTTCCGCACCCGGCCGACAGCCGTGCGGATGGTGCTTCGGGCCTGGTCTTTCGCGACCGGCTTGGTCAAGATCAGTTCCGCGCCCAGGCGAAATGCGGTGGGCAAACCGGCGCGGCCATCGACGATGGCAATGGGGACCGGGTTGTTGCCGTTTTTTCCGCGGCGGCAAACGTCAAAGATCAGCTTGGCGGCGGGAAGATTCTCGCAGTCGACGAGCACCAGGTCGAAACTTTGCGAATTAAGCTTGTGGGCAGCAGATACTCCGTCCAGGGGACGTTCGCAAGTTACTGACATTTCGTCTAACACGCCAGTAATTGCATTGACTGCCTGGTCATCCGGCGACAACAGCAGGGCATGAGGCATGGCTCTCTCATGCTAGGAATCGCGGTCGAAAGCCGCAAGTTACCGGGGTAAGAGGGGTGACTGCCTATAGTTTCAAGGAAGGGGCTGATCCTTTCCAAGCGCCGATTCCGGCCCCGGATAGACGATTGAACGACGGAAGGCTGACTTGTCGGCGGGCGCAAAATCGGGGAATGGCAGATTGTGCTGGTCCCGCCATTGCTGGACCTGGTGTTCGGCGGCGGCGGCTTTCTCCTTGTCGAGGCCGGAATCGCGCGAGAAGTAAAGGGTCTGGGAGGGGAAGGCGAAAGCGCTGCCCGATTTCCCGACGATGTCCATGATGCGCAGCAGCAAGTCTTCGCGGATGGCGGCGAATTCCACCGAATCGCGGGTAAGCACGTAGCTGGAGATCTCGAGACGCAAAGCGCTGTTATCGAAATTAGTGAAGCGGATGTATGCGCTGTCGCTTTCGACTTTCGGGTGTTGGTATAACAAGCGGCGGACTTCAGCCAGAAGATAGCGTAACTGGTCGGCGGTGGTCTCGCACCGTATGGCGAGCGCGGGATTGAACAGGATTTTGTCGCGGCGGGTGAAGTTCTCAATGTTCATGGTGGCGAGGGCGCCGTTTGGGATGGAAAGCTCGGTGCGGGCGTCGGTGCGAACCCGGGTGGAGCGCAAGCTGATGTCTTCCACGGTCCCGACGCGATCGCCGAAGCGGCAGTAGTCGCCGACGCGGATGACTTCGTCGGCGAGGACGGAAATTCCTCCAAAGAGATTTTCGAGTGTTTTCTGGGCGGCGAATGCGATGGCAATGCCGCCGATGCCCAGGCCGGCGAGCACAGTGGTCAGGTTAAAGCCCACGATGCCGAGGGTGGCCAGTATGGCGACGATCACCACCAGCGCTGCCAGTAAGCGCTCGCCGAGCACCATCAGGGTGCCGGTGCCGATGCGGCCCGCGTCGATGGCATGAACGCGCAGGCGCTGCATGGTGAGGCTGCTGGCGCGGAGCAGAAACCAGAAAAAGCCGATGCTGATGAGAACCCAGACGGTCCGGGAGTAATACAAACGCGGCAGCAAAGGCAGTCCGATGTAAGCGCCGATCACGCGGTGAGCTACGGCGCTGAAGGTGAGCAACAGCGGCTTGGACATGCGGCTGTAGGAGTGCAGGTTAGGGCGATGCCTGAGCTTGAGCCACAGCCGCCGCGGAATCGCCAGCAGCAGAACCACGGCCCAGCCGATGGCGAGGGCCACTGGAATCGCGGCGATCAACGCCAGCCATTGCCAGAGCGGCATCCCGAGAAACACGTTCTTAACCAAGTTCTGCGGGAGCTTATTTTCGACCTGGTGAGCCTCAAGGTTGTCATACAGCTCAGGGACTTTGCTGAGCGTCTCGGAAGAGAAGAGCCAGATTTTTCCGGAATTCGGATCCCCAACCCGGACCAGGATAACGGGAACATCGCCATCGCTGCTGGAAAAAATGCCGATGGTCTGCTGATCGGGGTTGGCTTCGGGATTGCCTTCAGGACTGGTGCTGAGGCGCCGCAGGCTGCCCACGAAGGTGCGGTCCATGAGGACCTTCAGTTTGTCGGCCAAGTCCGGACCCTGCGACTGGCGGCGGGAGGTGCTCATCTGGAGATAATCGGCGGCGGTCTTGTAATTTCCGGACTGCGCGGCTTGCAGGAAACCCAGCACGGCTCCCGAAGGCGTCTCGCGGTCCAGCGGATCGGCGAGTGTGGGAGTTGGCGTCTGTGTCTGCGCCCCACCCTGCAGCAGGCTACTCACTGATTTGGCGACCGACTGGGCCATCAGACCAGGGAGAAAAATAGAAACGACAAGGACTAATGAAGCTAGTTTTCTCATCACTGTTCCAACAAGATTGTTCCAACAAGTACCATCGCGGCGTAGCGCCGGCAGCTTGCCGCCTGTCCCGAGAGCGTCCCGCTCGCGGCGTGCGGTCGAGGACAGTCTGCCGGACAGCCGCCGGGACGGCGGCGCTACCTCGTCACCACGATGCTACTTCTTTGGACGGTAAATGTCGGTGGCCTGTCCGTAAAAGACTTCCGCCGCTTCCATCATCGTCTCCGACAGCGTTGGGTGCGGATGGATGGTCATGCCGACATCGGCCGCCAGCGCGCACATTTCGATGGCCAGCACGCCTTCGGCGATCAGTTCGCCCGCGCCCGCGCCCACGATGCCGACCCCGAGCACGCGCTCCGTCTTCGGATCGATGAGCAGCTTGGTGAGACCTTCGGGCCGGTCGAGTGTGATGGCGCGTCCCGAAGCCGCCCACGGGAACTTGGCGACGGTGATCTCGCGTCCTTGTTCTTTAGCCTGCGTTTCGGTCAGGCCAGCCCATGCGATTTCAGGATCGGTGAAGACGACGGCCGGAATTGCGTTTGGTTCGAAAGCAACTTTGTGGCCGGCGATGGCTTCAACGGCGGTGCGGCCCTCATGCATTGCCTTGTGGGCGAGCATCGGTTCGCCGGCAACGTCGCCGATGGCGTAGATCGTCGGTTCAGCGGTCTGCCGCTGCTCGTTGATTTCGATGAACCCCTTTTGATTGACTTTGACTCTCGTCTTATCGAGGCCGGGAATCTCGGAGTTCGGACGGCGTCCCACTGACATCAGCACACGGTCGAATACCTGCTCTTTTTCTTTTACGTTGGGACCGTCGAGCGTGACGCGAATGCCAGTTTTCTCGTCCTTGAGCGACTTGACTGTCGTATTCAGCAGGATCGCAGAGAAAAGCTTTTCCAGGCGCTTGTGCAGCGGCAGCACTAGGTCGCGGTCGGCGCCGGGCAGCAAGCCGGGCATCATTTCAACGCAAGTCACTTTGCTGCCGAGCGTGGCGTAAACCGATCCCAGTTCCAATCCGATGTAGCCGCCGCCAATGACGAGCAGCGTCTTCGGAATGTCGGGCAGATCGAGAGCGCCGGTCGAATCCATGAGGCGCGGGCTGTCGAGCTTGAGGCTGGGCACAACCGTCGGACGCGATCCGGTGGCGATGATGATGCGGTCGAAAGTCAGATTCTCTTCGCCNNACGACACTCTCTTTCCATCCGCGAAGCTTGTTGAGATCGATTTTGGGCTCGCCGAATTCGATGCCCCAGTTTTTTGCCTGCTCCGCTTCTTCGAGCAGCTTGGCCACATGCAGCAAGGCCTTCGACGGGATGCAGCCGCGATAGAGGCAGACGCCGCCGGGATTCGCTTCCGGATCGATCAGCGTAACTTTCATGCCCAGGTCGGCAGCAAGAAATGCAGCGGCATAACCGCCAGGCCCGCCACCGATTACAGCCACACGGAGATTCGATGAGTTCGCCATTTCGTTATCTATCCTTAAATTCTGCTGGTTCAGAATTTCGCCATCAAGAAACCCAAGCAACCACCAAGGACACGAAGTATCACGAAGGCTGCCAACTCAGAGGTTTCCTTTGTGGACCTTCGTGCCCTTAGTCGTTAAAGCTTTCCTACCCCTGCACCGAAAGCAGGAACGGCTGCTCGAACGCCTCCGCGATCCAGCGCAGAAAGCGCGCGGCGTCGGCGCCATCGATCAACCGGTGATCGTACGAGAGGGAGAGCGGCAGAATCAAGCGCGGCTCGAATTTGTTGTTCACCCACTCCGGCTCCATTCGTGAACGCGAAAGGCCCAGAATCGCGACCTCGGGATGATTCACGATCGGAGAGAACCCGGTGCCGCCGATTCCTCCTAGATTCGTGATGGTGAATGTGCCGCCTTCCATCTCTTCGATCGTGAGCTTGCGCTCACGAGCTTT
>PMBA01000296.1 GCA_003152795.1 Acidobacteriaceae bacterium
ATTTTCAGCGTCGGCCTGATCTTCTACGAGTTGCTGACCGGAAAGGCCCCCTACGAGGCCGACACCGCGATCGCCAGCCTGATGAAACGCACGCGCGAGGAGGCGCGCTCAGCATCCGAAGTGGACGCGTCCGTTCCCAAGTCCTTGAGCGCGATCGTAAGCCGCTGCCTGGAGCGCGAGCCGGCCAACCGCTATCACTCCGCCGTGGAACTTCTGCAGCAATTGACAACCTGGGAAGCCAACCCCAACATCAGCGCCGAAACGCTATCCAGGCTGATTTCGCATCCCATCGTTCGAGTATCACGATTCAGCCTCGATCTTCCGGGAAAAAGCTGGATGTGGATTTCGGGAGCCGTGCTGGTGCTGGCGCTGGCGACCTTTGCCGGACGCACCCTGTTGAATCGCTCGGGAACGTCGTCGGGCGACGTGGCGCAAGGCATCCCGCCACTGAAACAGGGAAATTATGTGGCCATCCTGCCGCTGAAACGGGTTGGTGACGAAAAAGTCCTGGGCTACGTAGCCGACGGTATTGAGGAAGCACTTGCGGCCAAGCTGTTTCAGCTTAAGGAAGTCCACCTGGCATCCTCGGACGCGGTGGGCAAAGCGGCCGCCAAGAATCTGCCTTTGTCCAAACTAGCCCGCGAACTGGGTGTCAATCTGGTATTGCAGGGCAGTGTGCAGGGCAACAGCGACAAACTCCGCGTCACCCTCAGTCTGGACAATGCCACCAACGGCAAGCGGGTCTGGAGCCAGGAGTTCCCGGGAGCCCCGGGCGACGTGCTGGCGCTGGAGGACCAGATCTACGGCACGGTCGCCACGGCCCTAGCCCTGAAGCCGACCGACGAAGAGCAGGCTCGCGTCGGCGCCCACCCCACCGAGAACGTGAAGGCCTACGATCTCTACCTGCAGGGGCGGAACACTCTGCGGAATGGTCACGGCCAGGACGCCTATAAACAAGCCGTGGGATTGTTCGAACAGGCGATCGACAAGGACCCCAACTTTGCGCTGGCTTACACTGGACTCGCCGACTCCAGCCTCCTGATGTACGGTGAAACCAAGGAGAGCGTGTGGGCTCAGAAGGCCACTCTGTCGGCGCAGCAGGCCGAGAGGATTTCCAACAATCTGCCGGAAGTTCATCTCTCGCTGGGCAGCGTGTATTCCACGACCGGGAAGAACACTCAAGCGGTCAGCGAACTGAAACGCGCTCTGGAATTGGCGCCGAACTCCGACGAAGCCTATCGCAATCTGGGTGACGCCTATGACCGCAGCGGGCAAAGCGATGAAGCGATCGCCGCCTTCCAGAAGGCGGTGGCCGCGAACTCCTACAATTGGGCCAATCACATTGCCCTCGGCAACGCGTACCTGGGGCTTGGCGACACCGCAAAAGCGCTCCCCGAGTTCCAGAAGGTAATCGAAATCGCCAGTGATAACCCCATGGGCTATGAAGGAGTGGGCTCGACGTATCTGCGGCAAGGTAAGTGGAGCGAGGCCATTCCGCAATATCAGAAAGCCCTCGCGCTCGCTCCCGACTCGCCCACCTACTCCAACCTGGGGACCGCTTACTTCTGGCTGAAGAACTACGATCAGGCCACAAAGATGTATGAGAAGGCGGTCGAGATGACTCCCAATAACGAAGAACTACTGGGCAATCTCGGCGACTCTTACCGCTGGTCCGGTCACTCCGAGCAAGCGGCCACCGCCTACGGCAAGGCCATCTCGCTTGCTTTCCAGCAACTTCAGGTGAACCCGAGGTCGGCCAGCATCATGGGCGATCTGGGGCTGCTCTATGCCAAGAAGGGCGATGCGGCGAATGCCCAGCAGTACACCAATCAAGCCCGCGCGATCAGCCCTGACGATGTGCAGTTGATGTATTCGGAAGCTCTGGTACGGGCGCTGGTGGGGAAACCCGAGGATGCCATCAAGCCACTGAAGCTGGCGTTGGAGAAGGGTTATCCTGCGCAGGAGGCCTGGAACGATCCCGAGCTTCAGAAGGTCCAGGCCCTGCCGCAGTTCTCACAATTGGTGAACCAGTTCTCGAAAAAGAACCGCTAAGCCTTTAAGCGGCGCAGCCAGACTTTGCGGCGCGAGAACATCGCACCCAGTCCGGTCACCATCAGCGCTACCGTGCCCGGCTCCGGAACCGTGCCGGCATGCGCGGTTACTGGAATTCCACCCGGCCAGCAGCTTTGCTGAACGCACCTGAAACCGATCGAGAAGCTCTGCCCGGCAAGAATTCCGATACGCGGATTCAGGCCGCCCCGGACTCCCGAGAGAAGAATTTCCACCGAGCCGTTCTGCAAGGTTTTGGTCGAGCAGTTCAGGAACAGAGTCTGGACGCAGCTCACATCGACCGCCGGCACGCCGCTTTCAATCAGCGACAGCGAAGTCCAGTTCTTTCCGCTGTCGTTGGTGAAATACAACGTACCGCTTCCGCCCTTGGGAATGTTGAAAGTGAAATCCGTGCCGACTCCCCGACAGCCGTGACGCCCGCAGATATCCGGCGTGTTGCCCCCATTGGCACCGTGAATAATAACCTTTGGATCGTTGATCCCGTCGGCGAACGCCATCACCGACCCAACGACCAGCAGCAAAGCCACTGCACAGATCTGAGAGATTTTCATCGAAGTTTTCCTGTTCACCTAAAGGATCTAGCTGGGCCACCCAATCTCCCAGCTTTTGGGGAGTGGGCCGAGGTTAGCCTGTTCAGCTACCAGGGTCAAGCGGAAACAACTGCGTCTTCAAAAAAAATCCGAGTAACATGCAAACAATTGCGCAAACGCTGCTGAACTGTGCAAGCATCTGCATCGTCGTCTACTTATCGGTCGCATTCTATTGCGCACCGCGACAAAAAAAGCCGGAACCCGAAGGCCCCGGCTGTCCAGTTGGTTGTGTGCCCGGATAAAATTTTGGGAGAGATGCGGATTCCCGTGTCTCCCGCTTACGCGCTGCGTCGCGGCCGGATCGTAAGATCCCGCACCTGCGCCAGAATGCTCGACATCTGCATCCCGTTCAACTGCGACAGATACGGCAAGACGTCGGCCACGAACTGATCTTCCATCAACTCGCGCACTTCCTCCTGCCGGTTGCGTTCTCCACCGGAGAGCAGATCCGGCACGCTGACCTCAAGCGCCCTCGCCAGTCGTTCCAGCGAAGACAGCGTGGGCGTCGCTTTCTCGTTTTCGATTTTCGATACGTAGGTCCGTGGCACCGACATGCGCAGCGCCAGTTGCCGCTGGCTCAAACCATTGCGCAGCCGCAACGACCGGATCGAGTGCGCCAGCTTAAGATGTCCGCGCCCGTTCGAGTTGATGCTCACCGGCAACACTTCTGGCACCGGAGTCATAGCGGCAATCTCCGCCTCGTCCTCATCCAATGACAGGTGGCAACGGCGGCAGAGACTATTTGATGTGCGGAATTGCACCAAGAAACAACGGTCGCATCGTACGACTTCCCGTGAGTCCACGGGCGTTAATGTGGTCGCCATTCAGGTTTTGCGAGTGCCAGAGCGGGGCTACTCTCAAAGCCAACTAGTGCGTAATCTGCGGCATTGGGCCTGTGAAAGTCAAGACAAAAGTGCGAGAAAACAAGCATTTACCTGACAAAGCATAACTGGGCGGCTAAAATCATCACGAAATCAGGACAAAAACATGAATCAACGGGATACCGCATGGNNGTTTACTAACTGAGTTCACCCAGTCCGAAAGTCTTCGGAAACATGCGCTCGCAGTCGAGGCATGCATGCGCGCCTATGCCCGCAAATCCGGGGGAGACGAAGAACTGTGGGGCGTGGCCGGACTTCTCCACGACTTCGACTACGAGAAATATCCGAGCGCCGACGAGCATCCCTACAAAGGCTCGGAGATTCTGAAAGACCGCGGCTATTCCGAGGAGGTGCGGCGCGCCATCATGTCCCACGCCCAGTACACCGGCGTCGCGCGTCTGTCGTCCATGGAAAAAACACTGTTCGCCTGCGATGAACTTGCCGGATTCATCACCGCCTGCGCCCTTGTTAAACCGGGAAAATCGCTCGCTGAAGTCGAAGCCAAATCGGTCCGGAAAAAAATGAAGGACAAGGGCTTCGCTCGCAGCGTCCACCGCGAAGACATCATCGAAGGCGCCTCCGAACTCGGCGTGGATCTTGAAGAGCACATCGCTTTCTGCATCGAGGCAATGAAAGGGATCGCGGGGGAGCTGGGGTTGGATGGGAGCGCGGCCAAGTCCGCTTAAGCAAGAGTCTTGCAGGGATGAGAGCGCATTGTTTAGCGCACCACGTTTAGCGCACCACCGTTTAGCGCAAACCCTCGGCCAATTTCCCGCTGGCGATCAACTCCGCGATGCGCGCAAAATCCTGGTACATCACGCGGTCCTTCTCCATCGTCCGGCACACCGACCGGATCGCCGCGTGCGCCTGCTGCAAGGGCTTGGAAGTCTTCAGCGGCGCGAGGAAATCGATCGCCTGCGCCGCCGCCATGGCCTCGATGGCCAGGGCGTTACGGGTGTTCTCAACTACCTTCTTCAGCTTGTTCGCCGCAATCATGCCCATGGATACGTAGTCTTCTTTGTTCCCCGACGTGGTAATCGAATCGACCGAAGCCGGATGCGCCAGAACTTTGTTCTCACTCACCAGCGCGGCGGCGGTCACTTGCGGCATCATGAAGCCCGAGTTCATACCCGCGCCCGGCGCGAGAAATGGCGGCAGCCCTTCACTGAGCGCAGGGTTCACCAGGCGTTCCAGCCGGCGCTCGCTGATCCCGGCCAGCGCGCTCAACGCAATCGCGATGAAGTCGAGCGCAAAGGCGAGCGGCTCGCCNNGTATCGCGCACCGCGCCATGCACCTGGGGAATGCAGCGCAGCGAATAGGCATCCTGCACCCGGCCGCAATCCCGATGCGATTCGCGGATCTCGCTCTGGTCGAGCAGACGCCGCAGGTTGGCCGCGGTCTTGATCTGTCCGGCGTGCGGTCGCGCCTTTTGAATGCGCTCGTCGAAGGCGACACTGGTTCCCTTGAGCGCGTCACACGCCATCGCGCCAATCACGTCGGCAGTGTCGACCAGCGTCTCCGCGGCCAGCAGCATCAGAGCGCCGATGGCGAGCATGGCCTGGGTGCCATTGATCAGCGACACGGCTTCCTTCGCTTCGAGCACCAGAGGCTTGATTTGCGCGCGCTTCAGGGCCTCGGCACTGGCGACGCGCGCGCCTTTTTCGTCAAAGCACTCGCCTTCACCGATCAATGCCAGCGCCAGGTGCGCCAGTGGCGCCAGATCGCCGCTCGCTCCAACACTTCCCTGCGATGGCACCATCGGAGTCACGCCACGGTTCAACATCTCGCAGATGGTATCGATGGTGATGGCGCGCACGCCCGAGTTGCCTTTGGACAGCGAGTTGGCGCGCAGAACCATCATGGCGCGCGCGTCGGGAATCGAAAGCGGTTCGCCCACTCCCACGGCATGCGAGCGGACCAGGTTGACTTGAAGCTCGCGCACCTGCTCGCCCACGATGTGCACATCGCTCAGTTTGCCGACGCCGGTCGTGATCGCGTAGGAAATCGTATTGTTGGCGACCAGCGCGTCGACCACGGCGCGGGCGCGGTTCACGGCCTCGCGGGCGTCGGGATCGAGCAGCACGGGCCGGCGGACGTCGGTGTGCGCCACTTCGCGCACCGCTTCCAGCGTGAGATCGTTTCCGTTGATGCGCAGGGCTTGCAAGGCAGTTCCCAGTTCTCAGTTCTTAGTTCTCAGTTAAACAGCTCTGTTCCCCGCCGCGGCGCGGAACACCTTCATATATTTCTCCGGCAACGCGCGCGGTTTCATACTCGCATTGGCGACGATGTGCGTGGTCTCGCCTTCGGCCAGCAACTCGCCATTTTCCGCCCTTCGCAGTTCGTATCCGAAGCGGATCACTTTCTCCCGGACATGCTTCAGCCAGGTGCGCACGATGACCTCGTCATCATAGTGCACGGGAGCCTTGTAGCGGCAGCGGGCATCGACTACGGCGATGAAGCAGTCGTCATCGGTCTCCATATTCTTATAGCTGAAACCAAACTGGCGGAGGAGTTCCACGCGTCCCACTTCAAACCAGATGAAGTGGTTGGAGTGATAAACAACGCCCATCTGGTCGGTCTCCGCATAACGCACGCGGACGCGAGTTTCATTCGCCGGCGCTGGCGCTCCCGCGTTTACATTGACGGATCTCGATGTATGGGGATTGGTCATCGGCCCGTCCATTTTGGTTTGCGCTTTTCCAGGAACGACTCGATTCCCTCGCGAAAATCGGCGCTCTCGCGGATGCTGGCATTCTCGCGAATGGCCGCTTCAATTTGTGAATCGAGTTCCGCGCGCGCGTGATCGGCGAGCAGGCGCTTGGTATGGAAAAGCGAGAGCGGACTGTTCTCCGCCAACTGCGCGGCCAGTTCCCGGGCGCGGTCGAGCAACTTTTCCGGAGGAACGATTTCGTTGATCAAACCTATCTTCAGAGCTTCCGCGGCGTCGAAGATGCGGCCCGTGAGCAAAAGATCACGGGCAATTTTCTCGCCGACCTGGCGCAGGAGAAAGGTCGAGACGATGGCCGGCACAAATCCGATCCGGACTTCGGTATACCCAAACTTGGCTTCGGGTACGGCAAGCGTGAAATCGCAGAGCAGGGCCAGCCCGGTTCCGCCCGCAATGGCCGCGCCGTTTACCGCGGCGATCGTTGGTTTAGGAAATTCATAGAGCGAGCGGAACAGGCTGACCATGGTGCGCGAGTCTTCGAGATTTTGCTCGGGCGTGCGGCCGATCAGGGCTTTCAGGTTGTCGAGGTCCAGGCCAGAGCAGAAGGCCTTCCCTGCCCCGGTCAAGATCAGAATGCGCGCGGAAGAGTTGTTCACTTCGTCCAGAGCGCGAATCAGATCGTCAATGAGTTCGTAACTAATGGCGTTGCGCTTGTCGGGCCGGTTGAGGGTGATCGTGGTGACGGTATCGTCGAGGGCGAGTTGGAGTGTTTTGTAGGTCATGTCGATTTCTCAGCGCCCTCTCAGTCCGCGGCCGCTGACGCTTTGTAGCGCGCTCCAATTTCCGCGCTCGCGCGCACAAGTGTATCCAGCGATTTCAGCTGCGGTAATTGGGCTCCGCAGCCGCGCAGAGTTTGGATCACCGTTTCCGTCGGAATATTTCCCACCAGGTCATCCTGCGCGAAGGGGCATCCGCCGAGGCCGCCGATGGCGGAATCGAAGCGGCG
>PMBA01000053.1 GCA_003152795.1 Acidobacteriaceae bacterium
TAAGTGGCTTGTGTTTTGCTTGATAGGCATTGTCGCCGTGTCTTACCAGTAGAGACCATGCGTTGCGAAGGCACCTAGGCCGGCACTGTGTTACAAATCAGGCACTTGTCGCTAAAAGATGGCCAGCGCTGTTCTGCGCCCATTTGGAGCGTTGGGACAGTGTTATGGTTTTTGACAGCGCTTTCGACCACAGCAATCGCAGACAGCGGCGATACCAACACCTTTTCCTCAGCTCGCCTGGCTGACATGAGCATCGAGCAGCTCGTCAACTTGGACGTCATTTCTCTAACCTCGCTCTTCAAAAAGGAAACCAAGCTGGAACAGGCGCCAGCGGCCGCTGCCGTTGTCATGCCGGAGGATATTCGCCGCCTCGGTGTGACGACTCTTCCGGAAGCGTTGCGGATGGTACCCGGCCTGGATGTGGCGCGGATCGATTCGCATGAATGGGCAATCAGCGCCCGGGGTTTTGACGCCCAGTTTGCAAACAAGCTGCTGATACTCATGGACGGCCGAACCATCTACGGTCCCGCGTACGGCGGCGTGAATTGGGGGATGCAGGACACGATCATGGAAGACCTGGAGAGGATCGAGGTGATTCGGGGGCCCGGCGCATCGCTATGGGGCGCCAATGCGGTCAATGGAGTCGTCAACATTCTCACCAAGAGCGCGAAGGACACGCAGGGGCTGTTGGTTTCCGCTTCCGGCGGCACCGAGGATCAGGCATCCATCGCGATGCGTTACGGCGGCAAACTGGCGACTAATCTCTATTACCGGATTTACGGACAAAGCTTTGACCGGGACGGCTTGGTGACGGCCAATGGCAGCGACGCGAGGGATGAGTGGAATTCGAGGCAAGGAGGCATGCGAATGGATTGGGAACCCGGCGACGAAAACAAAGTCACTTTGCAGGGGGACTTCTACAACGATTTTGTCCATGAGAACGAGAACGTCGTCGTTCTCATGCCGCCTTATGTGACCAGCACCAACATCGAGAACCACGACTCCGGCGCCAACGTGCTGGCCCGCTGGACGCATGAGTTCTCGGAGTCCTCGACGCTGACGTTGCAGACGTATTACGATCAATTCAGACAGGAGCAGGTTGGCTCTTCTGAGACACGCGACACCTTCGATTTCGATGCGCAGCACCGGTTCCCGCTCGGAACGCGCAATGACATCATGTGGGGGCTGGGCTATCGCTTCACGGCCGACCAATTTCCAAACACACCTCCGGCTAACTTCTTTTTGTCGTGGGTGCCGCCTGAGCGCAACGACGAGTTGTTCAGTGCGTTTGTGCAGGACGAGATCACCCTGATGCCTCATTGCTTGAGCGTAACTCTCGGATCGAAACTCGAACACAACGACTATACGGGTTTCGAGATCCAGCCTAGCGTGCGGTTGCTCTGGACACCTTCGGAGAAACAGACCGTTTGGGCGGCGGTTTCGCGCGCAGTGAGAACGCCTTCGCGCTATGAAACCGGCGCGCGTGTCAACTATTCAGTTTTCGCAATCCCCAATTCTTCATTCCTGGGTCTCGATCGTCTGTCCGGAAATACAAACGCGGATTCTGAACAATTAATTGCATACGAACTGGGTTACCGGATCGAACCGACCAGGCGATTGTCTGTTGACATCGCGGGATTCTACAACCAGTACGACAACCTGTTGAGGTTTGTTCCGGGCACCAGTTTTATGCAGGGGCCCGTCGTGGTGTTTCCTCAAACGGTGCAAAACTCCGGTTCCGCCGAGACGTTCGGCACTGAGTTGTCTGCGCAGTGGAAAGTCAGCGACAGTTGGCGCCTCATAGGCAGCTACTCCTGGCTCCACGTGAATTTGCACCCCGATGATCGGGCTTTTCAAGGCAACCCGGAGCAACAATTTCAGTTGCGGTCCTATCTCGACTTGCCCGGGCATGTCGAGTTCAACAGCGCCTTGTACTACGTCGATCGGCAGGTCGCGGCGGCTGGCCTTGGCACAGCGACCATTCCCGCTTATGTCCGGTTGGACCTGGGGCTGACTTGGCACCCGACGCGATCACTCGAAATCGGCGTCTGGGGTCAGAATCTAATCGATGATCGCCACCAGGAATTCCCCAGCCTTAAGTCCTCGGTGCAAACCGAAATTCCACGCGGGGTTTTTGGCAGAATCACCTGGAAATATTAGCCCTTTTTGAACCATGAGACGCGAATTGAACCTGCAACCAGCCACCGGCGGCCGCTTTGGCCTCCGATTCGGCTCGTTCTGGTCCTTGCGTCACCTTGCCAGCCGGGCAGAATCGTTCGTCTGGACTTTGACTGTGGGAGCGGGCTTGGTAATTGGAACCTCTGCCGTGTTGGCGACAGAAGTTGCGCCACTGGATTTTCAGGTGAAAGCGGCATTCCTGGTCAACTTCCCCAAATACATGGACTGGCCGTCCGCCGCCTTTGCTGGAACCAACAGTCCGATCACCGTCGCTATTTTCGGAGACGACAACGTGGCTGGTGAGTTTGGCAACATGATCGAGGGCGGCAGAACCGTCAGCGGCCGCCCCGTGTTGCTCAAGCGTATAACCAAGGAAGAGCAGATCGGTACCGATTGCCAGATTTTGTTTATCGCAAGCTCGGAACGGCAACGGATCCCGGAGATCCTGGAAAAAGTCAAAGGGACTGGGATCCTGACCGTTGGTGAAAACGAGGATTTCCTCGAGAAAGGCGGGGTAATCAATCTGGTTCACCGCGACCGAAAAATCCGTCTTCAGATCAATCTGGACGCCGCCGGCCGGGCGCACCTGAAAATCAGCACTCGACTTCTGATGGCGGCCGATGTGGTGAGAGGCAAATCGGAGTGATCGCTATGCGCACCCTTCGCTCCATGTCCATCAAGTGGAAGCAGATGCTGATCATCATGCTGACCAGCACTGTCGCGTTGCTGTTGGCGTGCGCCATCTTTGTTGCTTACGACGTGGTCAGCTTCCGCAAGGAGATCGTGAAGAAAGTATCGGTGCTGGCTGAAGCGATTGGCAACAATTGCAGCGGGACCATCGAGTATAACGATTCCAAAACCGCTGAGGAGACCCTCGGCGCGCTGCGCGCCGAAACGAGCATTACGTCGGCCTGTATTTACACCAGGAAAGGCGCTGTGTTCGCGATCTATAACCGTCCGGGAGCGGCGGCATTCACACCGCCGCCGCTGCAAGCCGCCGGCCACGAATTCAAAAACGATTCGCTGTACCTGTTTCATCCCATCACCCAGCGAGGGGAAACCATAGGAACCATTTTCGTGGGTTCGGACTTGACGTATCTCAAGGAACGCCTCTCGCGTTACCCCGCCGTCGTGGGCGGCATGCTTGCGGCGTCCTTGTTGGTCGCCCTGATTCTTTCAAACCGTCTGCAGCGCGTGGTTTCCAATCCCATCCTGCATCTGGCCCAAGTGGCTCGGTCTGTGGCACTGGACAAAAACTACTCAATCCGGGCGAAGAAACAGAGCGCCGACGAACTGGGCCAGCTCATTGATGGATTCAATGAGATGCTTACGCAGATTCAGGAGCGTGACGGCGCGTTGCGGGCAGCCCACGACCACCTGGAACGCCGGGTGGAAGAGCGGACCGATGAATTGCGACAATCGCAGGCGCTTTATCATTCCCTCGTCGAGCACTTGCCCGTGCATGTTTATCGCAAGGACGAGGCAGGCCGCTTCGTGTTCGTCAACTCCCACTTCTGCGAGTTCCAGGGCATGGCGGCTGAGCAGATTCTGGGCAAAACGGTTTTTGAGATTACCACAGACCGGGATTTGGCAAAACGCTACGCCAGCGAGGATGGGCAGATCATGCGGAGCGGCGAGCCGATTGAAAGGGAGGAACGGCACGGCAACGCCGGAGATCATCTCAGATATCTCCAGGTGATCAAATCACCGGTTTTCGCTTCCGACGGAAAGGTTGTCGGCACTCAAGGCATATCGTTCGACATTACGGCGCGCAAGCAGGCCGAAGCGAAGCTGCAGGAAGCCCACCGCGAACTCGTCAAGGCTTCCCGCCAGGCGGGCATGGCCGAGGTGGCCAC
>PMBA01000084.1:0-1171 GCA_003152795.1 Acidobacteriaceae bacterium
GCCTGCAGGTCTCCCACGCGCGCGGCACGGACTCTGGTGTGGACGACGGCAGTGGCGCGGCCGCCGAAATCGACGGCGGCGAGGCCGAGGGTTTCGTCCATGGGCATAACAAAGTAACCGGCGCGCAGGATGCCGCGGCGATCTCCGAGAGCGCGGTCAAAGACTTCGCCGAGAGCAATTCNNTGCCGGGTAAAGAGCTCCAGCATGTGGTCGAGGAAGCGGATTCCAGTAGAGATCTTGTAGTTGCCGCGACCATCGATGGCGAGCGCGATGTGGATCTCGGTTTCGGCGGTTTTGCGATGCAGCGTGGCTTTCCTCATGCGCGTACCTCACGGCGTTCCGCGAGTTTTCCGACCACATCGCGGAGAGCGTCAATCAGAGTCCGGGTATGTTCGGTCGATCCGACGGTCAGGCGTACGCAACCTTCGCATCCAGGATCGGTGTGCCGGTCGCGGACGAGGATGCCGCGGGCGCGCAAAGCCTGAATGAAATCGGCGTAAGCGGGACCGACGCGGACGAGGACAAAGTTGGCGCGGCTGGGCCAACAGTGCAAGCCCAGAGTTTTGAGCTCGAGCTCCAATACCTTGCGGCCGGCTTGCACCTCGGCGACATAGTTCTCGACGAACGCGCGATCGGCAAGCGCCTCAGGTAAAGCAGCCAGCGCGACGGCATTCACGTTGTAAGGGGAAGCGACGCGGCGCACCATGGTTATCTGAGCTGGATCGCCAGCGAGAATGCCGATCCGAAGTCCAGCCAAGCCATAGGCCTTGGAAAAAGTGCGTGCCACGAAGATGTTAGGGGGCCGCGGGGCATGGTTAAGAATCGACTCGCCGTGAAATTCAAAATAGGCCTCGTCGACGAGGACGGCGGCATGGGGGGCNNATCAGGCGGGTGCGCTGGCCGATCCGCGAAAGGAGGTTGTCCAAGGGAAAGGCGAAATTTTCGCCGGAGGGGATCTGGATGAGGCGAGCCGCTTGAGCGTGAGCGAAGACCGCATACATGGCGAAGGTGGGCACGACGACGATGGCTTCGTCTTCAGGAGCGAGATAGGCCGAACAGAGGAGATGAATGGCCTCATCGACGCCGTTGGTGAGCAGGACCTGATCGGCGTCGAGCCGCAGAAAATCAGCGACTTCTTTTTCCACCGGCTCGCGCTCGGGATAGCGCGCCA
>PMBA01000084.1:1248-2538 GCA_003152795.1 Acidobacteriaceae bacterium
TCCTGGCAAGCGATGACGCGGACAAAATCCAGGACGCTGAGGCCGCCACGGACGCGCGCCATCGCTCCGGTGGGTAACACGTGATTCGTGCCCGAGATGTAATCGCCGGCGGACTGGGGGGTGAACTCAGCGAGGAAGATTGAGCCAGCGTTATGGACAGCAGCTGCGAGGGCTGCTGGGAGGGTAAGATGCTCGGGCGCGATGCGGTTCGCAATTTCGACGGCCTGGTGGAGAGAATCCACCAATAGGATAGCCCCGCGACGAGAAAGCGATGCGGCGGCAATGGGATTTGCGCGGGTGCGCCGCTGGACTTCGGTACGCACGGCTTTTGCCAATCGACGGGAAGATGTAACCAGGATGCAGAGCGCGTCAGGATCATGTTCGGCCTGGGCCACGAGATCGCAGGCGATGAAGACTGGATCGCCGTGCTCGCTGATGAACATGGCTTCGGTTGGGCCGGCGAGAAACTCGATGCCGCAATCGAAGGCGACCAGCTTTTTGGCTGCGGTCACGTAGCGGTTGCCGGGGCCGACGATCTTGTTGACGCGGGGAATGCTCTCGGAGCCATAGGCAAGCGCGGCGATGGCATGGGCCCCGCCGACGCGGTAGAACTCGCGCACGCCGAGGAAGGCGGCGGCCGCCAAAGTGGGCTGGGCCGGGTTTGGCGACACCACGCAAATCCGCGGCACGCCCGCGACCTGCGCCGGGACTACCGTCATGAGCACGGTAGAGGGCAACGGGTAACGGCCGCCGGGAACATAGCAGCCGACCGATTCCAGGGGACGAACCAACTGCCCGACGCAAACTCCGGGCTGAATTTCGCGCCGCCACTCCTCGGGTTTCTGCCACTCAGAGTAGCGGCGAATGTTATTGGCGGCTTGGGTAATAGCGGCGCGCAGATCCGGAGAAGTATTGTCCCAAGCCTGATGCAGGTCAGCCTCGGGGACGCGCAGGGGCACGTTTCCGGTCAATCCATCCCAGCGCTGGGCGNNCCTTCGAGAATTCGCATCACATCACGACCTTGTTCAGCGGATACTCGACGATGCCCTGGGCATTTGCCTGCTTGAGTTTCGGAATCAGCGTCCAGGCGGTGTGCTCTTCGATGATGGTATTGACCGCCACCCAATCGCCGTCGGCCAGGGGGGCGATGGTAGGGTTCTTCAAAGCGGGCAAGAGGGCGAGAACGGCGGCGAGATCGGGTTGGCGGACGTTGAGCATCAGGCCAACGCGGCCCAGGGCGGCCATGGCGCCGCAGAGCATGACGGTGAGGTTTTCGATCTTGAGGCGGCG
>PMBA01000084.1:2636-3138 GCA_003152795.1 Acidobacteriaceae bacterium
CCGGAATCCTCGGGCACGGCCAGCACCCACTTGACTTTTCCCATGCTCTGTTTTGCATAGATGAGGTCGGTAACGGGGACTACGTCGAGGCCGCTTTCGAGAACCCAGTCGAGACCGGTCAGGCCGGCATCGAGGGCGCCGTGTTCGACATAGCGCGCCATTTCCTGGGCACGAATGAGCAAGCATTCGATCTCAGGATCGTCGGTGGCGGCGAAGTAGGAGCGGGCGTTGGTGTAGACTCGCAGGCCAGCGCGGGAGAAGAGGCTGAGGGTCGCTTCCTGCAAACTTCCCTTGGGAATGCCGAGACGAAGTTTCATTGGCGAGCCTCCAGTTCGACGGGCGGTGCCGAGGCGCCCAGTGGCAACTCCTGGGTGAAGCAGGATCTGGACCCGGTGTGGCAAACCTTACCCTCGCCCAAGACGTGAACGCGGAGCAGGACGGTGTCGCGGTCGCAGTCGGTCCATGCCGCGACGACCTGCAGGCGATTGCCGGAGGTTTCGCC
>PMBA01000201.1 GCA_003152795.1 Acidobacteriaceae bacterium
ATGGTGACGTAAAACACATTGCGGTAGCCGCGTCCCGCGCCCCACAGAGTTTCGGCGAGCCCGGCGGCATTGGCGTCGTTGTCCACTTTGACGCGGACGCGATAGATGTGAGCGACCTCTGCCGCCAGGGGAAAATTGCGCCAGCAGGGGAGGTTGGGAGGATTGATGACGACTCCCGTGGCCGGATCGAGCGGGCCGGGGGAGCAGATTCCGATGCCGCGAATGAGGTTATGCGCGCCCGCCACATCGACTGCGGAGGCGGAGGCGGTTTCAATGGCCTGGGTCACCGCGTCCAGAGCGCTGGCCGCGCCGTGATTTGAAACCATGGGATTGCGGTTGTGGCATAGAATCTCGCCGGTCGGGTCGACGAGGCCGGCGGCGACCTTGGTTCCGCCAATGTCAACCCCGATTACGAGGCCGTCGCGGACTGCAACTGAAGCCATCCGTTACCTTTACCTTTCGTGGGTCTAGTTCGCCAGTAGTTTCCGGGGCTTGGAGCCTTTGAACGCGTAGAACACGATGTAGAGATAGCAAATGACGGGGAGGAAAAAAGCGTGATGAATTCCAATGCTATCGGCGATCGCGCCTTGGGCCACCGGAATAATCGCGCCGCCCACAATCGCCATGACCAGGAGGCCGGAGCCATCGCCGGTGAGCGGCCCGAGTTCGGCGATGGCCAAGGTGAAGATGCTGGGGAACATGATGGAGTTGAACAGGCCGACTAGAATGATGCTCCACATGGCGGTTTGACCCATGCTGAGCATGGAGGTTGCGACCAGAATGCAGGCGGCCAGGGCACAAAGGCCGAGGAGGGCATTGGTTCGGGCAGAGACGTGGCCGCCGCGAACTGCGGCGATAATTGCGAGAATGGCGGCGAGAACCGCAACCAGGGCGAACAGAGGGCCCGCGGAAACCAGAACCGCTCCGAGTTGCCGGAACAAAGCGGTGAGTCCGGTTTGATCCTCGATAGTGACTCGACCCCGGAGCCAGTAAGAAATGAAGGCCATGAGGGCTCCGGCGGCGGATGCCAGGGCCAGGCGAGACGCTTTCGCGCCGCTCAACAGAGCGGAGCCGAAAAACCGTCCGACCATGGCGCTGCCCCAGTATAAGGCGACAAATCCCGCAGCAACTCGGGCTGAGAGTCCGCCGATTTCGGGCTGGTTGAAGTAATTCACGAGAAAGCTGCCGATGGAGACTTCGGCTCCCACATAGACGAATATGGCGATGGCGCCGAGAACGAGATTTGGATGCCTCCAAATTGAGTCGCTCACTTTTTCGCCAATGCGATGCTGGGCATGTTCGATCTTAGGCAGTTTGAAGCTACCGATGGCGGCGGCGAGCACAACCAGCGCGATACCCAGGCCGACGTAGGGAGTTTTGACAGTGGCCGCTTCATGCAGGCGATAGGCTTGCAAGGCGGCAGGCGCTAAGGCGCGGATCTCGTCAATTGTCTTGGGGGCAGCGCTGAGAATAAGCAAGCCGCCAAAGAAAGGCGCCAGGAAGGTTCCAAGGGAATTGAACGCCTGAGTGAGGTTGAGGCGGCTGGAAGCGGTTTCGGGAGTACCCAGCACACTGACGTAAGGATTGGCAGCGACTTGCAGGCAGGTGATGCCGGCGGCGAGGACAATCAGCGCACCGAGGAACAAAGGGTAGGATGGAACACTGGCTGCGGGGACGAAAAGAAAGGCTCCGAGGCCCATGGTGAGAAGACCGACCACCATGGAGCGCTGATAACCAATCCAGTCAATGATCTTGGCGGAAGGAATGGAGAAAAGGAAGTACGCGCCAAAAAATGCGAACTGAATCAACATCACTTGCCGGTAGTTCAGGTCGAAGATGGATTTCAAGTGAGGAACGAGGATGTCGTTTAAGCAGGTAAGAAATCCCCACATGAAAAACAGAGTGGTTACGACCGACAGGGCGGCCCGATGGGTAGTGGCAGGAGTGGACGTCAACGATTGCGGCGGCAGATTCGTGCTAGGGAGAGACGGCATTGGCCTCCATTGTCTCGGCTACGAGAGGGCGGCGCAGCATAGCAGGCCACCTCTTCATGTGGGCAGATCATACCATCCAAAACACGAGGATAACACGGCCTGCGGTCAAAGATAATCGTTTATCGTCAATACAAAATCGTTACAGTATTGTTGTTTGCAACCGGTGGACGCGGGCTCGGAGTGGCTCGGGTTTTGGTTCGAAAGAGCGACAGATCTGAAGGCGATACGATCTCAAGCGATGAGGCAGGCATTCTGATGAGAAGAATTTTTCTCTTTCTATTTTGTGCGCTGGGTTGGGCGCTGCCGTTGATGATGGTTACAAGCGCCGGGGCGGCCGACCGATTTTCCGGCGCGGTAGTGTTCAGCGAAGCCGGATTTCCGGCGGCGGATACGGGGGCCCCGTCGGAGCAGCATTTCGCGAAGATGTTGCCGGGCGCCCGTTTTGCGGGTGCGGGACAGCTCGCGATTCCACTCAAGGATGCTGCCACCCGGTTGCTGGTGCTGCCGTATGGTTCGGCGTTTCCCGAAGAGTCGTGGCCAGAGATTTTCGCGTTCCTCCAGAACGGAGGCAATCTTCTGGTGTTGGGAGGGAGGCCATTCACGCGCTGCGCGTATCGCGACGCGACGGGTTGGAAGCTGCGGGACTACAGCGTCCGGTTCGCGCGGGCGCTGATGATCGACCAGTACCAGACCACACCCGGTTCCGAGGGATTGGAATTTCAGGCGAACCCAGAGCTGGCGTTGAAGCTGTCGCGCTTTGGCTGGGAACGCGCCTTCAGCCCGGTGATCCGGCTGAGCGCGGTCGATCTCTATCATCGCGGAGGAGCAGCAGGGTCGATCGACGCGCGCCTCGACCCGCTGGCATGGGGCATAAAGGATGGCCGCAAGCTGGCCGCTCCGGCCATCGAGATCGACCATCTGCGCAACGGGTTTGGCGGCGGGCGCTGGGTCTTTCTGAATGCTGAACTGGCGCCGGACTTTTATGGCGCTCCGGAATCCGCGGGGTTAGTGCAGTCGCTGGCGGAACTGGCGCTGCGCGGCAGCGAGGAATTTAACGCGCACCCGGTGTTCCCGCTTTACTTTCCCGGCGAACCGATTCAACTGGAAGTGAACTGGGACTCGGGCGCTCGGTCGAAAGCGGGGTCCAACCTGCCCCTCACGATCAAGATCACCAGTTCCCCAGCAGGTCAGTCAGAAGATCCATCGCAAGCCCGCTCGGAAGTTGCCGGTCCTCTTTCTTCCCTCGTTTCTTCCCTCGCCGAACAACCCTTGTTCCTGGCGGCTCCGAAGACGCCAGGTTTCTACGTGATCGAAGCGGAGCTGCTTGANNTCTGGCCCTCGCATGACGGTGAACCGGGATTACTTCGAGATGGATGGCCAACCCGTCGCGGTGGTCGGGACCACCTACATGTCGGCTGAGTTCCAGCGTCTTTACTTCGACCGCCCGAACGTCTACGTGTGGGATCAGGATCTCGCGCAAATTCATAGCGCCGGACTGAACATGATCCGTACCGGCTGGTGGACGGGATGGGACAAGCTCTGCGACGAGAATGGGCAACCGTACGAGCGGACGTTGCGGACGCTCGAAGCGTATCTGATGACTGCGCGTAAGAACGGCTTGCCGGTGCAATTCAATTTTTTCGCGTTCCTGCCGGATGTCCTGGGAGGGGTGAACTCATACCTCGATCCAGAGGCGGTACGCCGCCAGAAGACTTTGATCCGGACCGTAGTGGAGCGTTTCCGCGACGTTCCGTGGCTGGCGTGGGATTTGATCAACGAGCCCAGCATTTCTCAGCATCTTTGGACGATGCGTCCGAACGGCGATCCCATCGAACAGGAGCAATGGAACGAGTGGCTGAACCGGCGCTATCCGGATCGGGCGGGGCTCGCCGCGGCGTGGAATCTTCCCATCAGTCAAGTGCAAGGGCCGGTCGCGCTTCCCGAGGACATCGATTTTGCGGAACGCGGGATGTACGTTGGCCACAACTCGTTGAAAGTCTACGACTATTATTTGTTCGCGCAGGATGTGTTCGCAAATTGGGTTCAGAGCATGCGGGAGGCGATTCGCAGCGCGGGGTCTCGGCAGTTGGTGACGGTTGGGCAGGATGAGGGCGGTATTCAGGATCGGCTGTCGCCCGCCTTTTGGGGACGGAATGTGGATTTCACCACCAACCATTCCTGGTGGCTCAACGACTATGTGCTGTGGGACTCAGTTCTGGCGAAGCAGCCCGGAGAGGCCATGCTGATCCAGGAGACGGGATTGCAGCGCGAGTTGAATCTCGACGAAACGGCGCGCCGGACGCCGGAAAACGAAGCCGCCCTTCTGGAACGCAAGATTGCCGCTTCGTACATCCAGGGCTCGGGCGCGATCGAATGGCTGTGGAACACGAATTCCTACATGACGGAGAGTAACGAGACGCCGATCGGAGCGGTACTTCCCGATGGCACGGAGAAACCGGAAGCGACCGTGCTCCGCGGTTATGCGGCTTTCTCCAGGTCGCTGGGCGCGCACCTCCGCAACCCGCAATTACCGGCAGTGGCCATCGTCACATCGCAGGCGGCGCAGTTTTCCGTGGTGGGAGGGCTGCAACTGGAGGCGCAACAGAAGTCGGTGCGCGCGCTGGCATACAACGATCGACTGACGGCCTACGCGATTGCCGAGAATCAGATCGACAAACTTGGAACGCCAAAGCTGGTGATCCTGCCCTCGGCGCAAGCTCTAACCGAAAAAGCGTGGAGTGCCTTGTTGCAGTATGCGGACCAAGGCGGCAATCTGCTGATCACTGGGCCGGTGGAATACGACGAACACTGGCATCGCGCGGGCCGCCTGGCGCAACTGAAACTGAAAGGTCGAGCGGAGCCCCTGACCTACCATAATGCCAGCATGCAGTTGAACGATCGCGCTGTCGCACTCTCCTTCGACACGCAGAAGCAGACCTGGCTCGATGCGCTGCATTTCGACGATGGCTCGACGCTCAAAGAAATTCAATATGGGAAGGGCCGGATTTTCTGGGCAGCCTATCCGGTAGAGTTGGCGGAAGGAACGCAGGCCGCTGCCGATTTGTACGCTGATGTCGCCGGCCGGCTCGGTATCGCACCGGCGTTCGACGTCGAGTCCAGGGTGTCGCCCGGGGTGCTTATCTATCCCACCGAACTCGAAGATTCGGTGATGTATGTGATGGTGTCGGATGCCGCGGAAGATGCGACGATCGATGTGGGCGACAAGCTCACCGGGGCGCGGTTCAGTTTGCTGCTGCGCTCGCAACATGCGGCGATAGCGGTGATTGGAAAGCGCGAGAAGAAGGTGGTTGCGAAGTACGGCTTCTAGAGGCGAGCTCATCAATTGCTTTTGGCAAAGTGGGGCGGTGCCGAGGAGAGCCCGCTTGGGTGGCTGCTGCCGTAAGATTTGGTACTGTAGTAAAAGTGTAGGAGCCGCGGAGAGGTGGCCGAGTGGTTGATGGCTCCGGTCTTGAAAACCGGCATACCTTAACGGGTATCGGGGGTTCGAATCCCTCCCTCTCCGCCACGCAGTCTGAACTGGAGAGAAACCAGGCCGCATTCCTGCGGACATCGCTGTAATTCGCTGCAATTCTGCAACTTTCACTAACAAACCGGACGGGAGAAAGTGTACTGCCTGGTCGTGATTACGACTTTCGCGACCCTTTTCTCCGGAGGGCACAAAGGCAGTGCGGTTTCGACGACCCGACAAGGCGGATCTTGTGCGAACACAAGCCGAAACGATGGCGACTGCGGCTCGACTCTGTCAGCGATTCGAGCGTGGCGCCTAATCGTCCAAAGGTCTCAGACAATCCGCGGAACACCGTGTATCGATGCAAGATTCCCAATACTATCGAGCTCCGCCCGGCGGCCAGGCAACTTCCCACAAGCCCGTTCCCGGATCGCGAGACGAAGCGCTGAAAAAGCTCGCCAGCTACTTCCGCATCGCAGACGATTCGTCCGGAACCTCCTTTTCGCTTCCCAAACTGCGACATATGTCATCGCCCCGTAGCTGTGGTGCATCTATCGTTGCCGTGTCCACAGCGGAAGCGGGCGATGAACAAGATCAAGGAAGACGAGAACTCGCTCACGACTACACCTTCTCCAGCTTTTCGTACACGGGAAGGTCGCCCCCGCCGCGCAATTCCTCGGGGTGGTAGCGTGGGATAGGAAACATAGGCTGCTTGAGCTCCACTGGGGCGACTTTCTTCTCGATGAGGCCAAGCGCAACGGCCACTCCATAAATGATGGCCTCGGGGCGCGGCGGGCAACCGGGGATGTAGTAGTTCACGGGGATTATCTTCTCGACGGGACCGATGACAGGGTACGAGTCAAACCAGATTCCACCCCCGCAAGCACAGGATCCGATAGCAAAAACTAACTTGGGGGCGGGCATCGCCTGGTACGCGCGCTGAAGTGCTTGAGCAGTGGAGCGCATCGCCGGTCCCTGGCAAAGCATGACGTCAGCGTGGCGGGGCGAGCCGACCAGCTTGATGCCAAAGCGTTCCACGTCGTAGTACGGAGTGAGGACGTTGAGCACTTCGATGTCGCAGCCGTTACAACCGCCGCTGTTCGCGTGGTAAACCCACAGTGACCGGCCAAACATTTTCTGGCAGAGATTTTTCAGCATACTCAGTCCAGTTCAATCGCGATGTCGTCTACCACGGTGTCGTTCTCGAGGAATGCCCGCGACCGGAAGATCCAGCGATCGTTTTGCAAGTCGTCGAAACGGTATCCCTTCATCTTGAGTTGCTCAAGGGGTGACGGCTCGACGAAGCAGCGCCCGCAGCGCTGGCAGGTGCTCATGAATATCTCCAACCTCTGATCGAGATCGAGCGCACTGCCGGTCGCAATCTCGAACTCGTGGCTCATGGTGATGGCTTTTTCGGGGCAAACTTCAGCGCAGCGTCCGCAGTAAGTGCAACGGCTGCCGACGTACTTGAGAATGCGGATCTCCTGGCAGACGTCGGACACCAGCACAGCACGCGCCGTGCAATTATTCGCGCAACCGGCGCAGCCGATGCACTTTGCGGCATCGAAGATGGGCCGTCCGCGGAAATTCTCTGGCACCGGCCGAGGCTGTGCCGGGTAGGGCAGAGTCACGCGGCCTGCCTTGAGGCAGATCACCGCTTCTTCGAGCTTGCTTCTTACCGACATCGAACCCTCTTTCGAACTACAGACCCCCAAGTGACCTGTCAGTACCCATAGCTCGCCAACCCCAGGGCCACGAAGGCGACCACGATCAGACTCGCGAAAAATCGGATTGCCTGGTCAATCCGATAACGTGCGTGGGTCGCGGCTACCGCCGTGACCAGCACGACCAATACGAACACCTTGGTCCAGAACAGAAGCCATCCCAGCGGGAACATCCAGTGGGAGCCCCACGGCACGAACAAAGCCACGAATAGGGCGCTATAGATCACCAGCCTGGCGAATTGGGCGTATTTGAAAAGCGCCAGCTTCGGGCCGGAATACTCCATGAGCGGGCCTTCCATCAATTCGGTCTCCGCTTCCGAGGTGTCAAAGGGTACTCGCTGTACGAAAGCCTGAAACGACAAGAGCATTACCACGAGCATGAGCGCGCCCGACCAGGGAAAATCTCCGGCTGCGTACACCGAGCCGTTCAGTACCGTATTGAGGCGCAACGATTGAGTGTGCATCGCCCCCACCACGATCGCAATGACAAAGAGTGGTTCTAACGCGATCATGACCATCATTTCACGGCTGATTCCCACGAGTGAGTACGTGGAGCCAGCGGCAAGGCCCGCAAGCAGCGTGCAGATTCCGGAGAGTGTCAGGAGATAGATCAGCAGGATCACGTCGCCGCTGCCATTCATCGGCGCACCAAACCCCATCGGGACCAGGCAGGCGATGGTCAGCACGGTGGCCAACGCCAGGTAGACCGCAAAGCGTTGCATCGCCGGGGTCTCGCCCGACTCGATGTCTTCCTTCCCCAGTAGCTTGAGCAGATCGAAGTATGGCTGCAGAAGGGGAGGGCCCTGACGCGACTGGATCCGCGCAGTCAGCTTGCGCAGCACGCCCTGGAAAAACGGGGCCACCGCCAGCACCACGCAGACGTTCAGGAATCCGCCTACGATCGTCCATGCCACACCGAGATCCATGTTTACGCCTTCTTCCGCGTCAGTGCGAGCAGTTCATCCTGCGACCACACTCTTACCTTCCCCGAGCGCAGATCGATCGTTTCCAGCCGATCGGTGCAGGAGAAGCAAGGGTCGATGCTGCCGAGGGAAATGGTCATGTCGGCGATTTGCTGGTCTTTGATCATTGCAGGCACGGCCTGCAAGTTTTGGTACGTCGGAGCACGTACCCGCCAGCGCCGTGGCCGATTGTTCTCGCCGGTGATGACAAAGTGGTGACTCTCTCCGCGCGGAGCTTCGACAGACGACAAACCCAAGCGCCCCGCTGGCAGTTCGTCCTTAATCTCCAACTGGATCGGACCGTCCTCCATCTTCTCCAGGCACTGGCGGATGATTCGGATGGATTCGAACACCTCTTTCGCACGCACCAGCACCCGCGACCAGACGTCGGAACCCTGCTCGGTGATAACGTCAAACTCCAATCTGTCGTACGCCGCATAGGGATGATCACGCCGGCAATCGATATCTACGCCCGCGGCACGGGCGACCGGCCCCACCAGTCCCCTTTCTTTCACCAGCTTCTTATCGGCTACGCCAACATCGCGCGTCCGCTTCTGAATATTCCTGTCCTTGCTGACGGCGGCTACCACGGGGCGCCACTCGTTTTCGAGTTTGTCCAGGACGGCGCGCAGCTCAGCCTTCGTCTCCGGGGCGATATCCGAGCGCACCCCGCCGATCAGGCACATGGAATAGGTCTTGCGGTTTCCGCTGATCTTTTCAGCGATCCACATGATCGGCTCGCGGATGCGAAAGCTTTGCATGAACAGCGTGTCGAAACCGACGATGTGGCAGGCTAGCCCGACCCACAGCAGATGGCTGTGCAGGCGTTCCAATTCCAGCATGATAGTGCGGATGTACTCGGCGCGTGCCGGCGGGTGGATCGCAACGGCGCTCTCAACCGATTGAGCGTAGGTCACACTGTGCACACAGCCACAGATGCCGCAGATGCGCTCCGCCAGCATCGGAATGTCGTTGTAGCTCATCACCGACTCGGCGAGTTTTTCGATGCCGCGATGCACCATGAAGCCGCGGTACTCGCAGCCCCGCACCATCTCGCCTTCCACGTAGAGGCGGAAATGCGCGGGCTCGTCGAGCGTGGGATGGAATGGTCCAAACGGGACGACGGTGCACCCCTCGGGAGGATCATCGAACTTGAATTCGCGATCCTCGTCGAAATCTTTCGGAACGTGATCCCACGAGACGTCTTTGCGAAGCGGATGCAAGCCATCTGGCCAGCCATCGGGCAACACCAACCGCTTCGGATAAGGATGGCCGACCGGCTCGATGCCAACCAGGTCGCGCATCTCGCGCTCCGCCCAGCTGGCGGCGGGGATGACATCCGAGATGCTGTCGATCTTGGGATTCTCCGGTGACAACTGGGTCAGCACGCTGCAGAGCAGGTGTTCCTTGTCGAAAGCGAAATCGTGTGCCACGAGAAACGTCCCGGAGAATGGCCGGTCGTCAATGCCGATGCTGATTACATAGCGCGCATCGAAGTCACGGAAGATATGTCGGCAGATAGGCTTGACTGCGGAAGGCTCGACGTGGACAAACAGGCGGGTATCGCTCGGCAGATCGGCGCGCAGGATGGAGGTGCCGAACTGCTGCTTCAATTGCTCGAGCCTGGCACGCGCAGTCATGCTTTACGCTCGCTTGCCCGGCTGGGATGCGGCGATCCCCCCATCCAGCCGAAATAGCGCTTGATCTCACCGTAAAAATTGTGGGCTCCATAACGGTGGCAATCCGCCTCCTGCGCATAGCCACAGAGCCACGGGGCTGCGACACGGCGCGGCGCGCCCCCGAGCCTCGAGATGCCGAATGCCGCCAGGAACATTAGTGCCAGTACGGACAGCAATACCAACGGTGCGAATACGGCCGCCGATTGAACTTCCCGCACTCCGGTCAGCGGGCTATTGGAGGCAGAAGCTGTTGCCGCCATTGCCTTGCCCAGTCCCGCGGTGCTGTTGTCCAGGGCCAACTGCATGAGCCGGAAGCCAAGCGCCGGTACGACTCCCATTAACACGCAGAGAAACGCCAGGAAGAGTTGCGGCACCTGCATCATCCACGGCACTTCCAAGCGCCCGCGAGTGACCGCTTGCTCATTGACCAGAGCGCTGGTACGTGAAAGAAAACTGGCACCGAAGAACTTGATGAACGACGCCAGTGTCAGGACACTGGTCAGAATGGCTATGACCGCGCAGACAGCCAGGTATCTTGCCCCGGCGCTTCCTTGCACGGTTGCGACGTAGATGCTCCACTTGCTCACGAAGCCGTTAAATAAAGGTACACCGGAAATGGAGAACGATGCGATCAGCGCAGTGATCGCGGTGAGCGGCATGAATCTGATCAGCCCACCCATCTTGTTCAGGTCCTGGGTGCCGGTGGCGTGCAGCATGGAACCCGCATTCAGGAAGAGTAATCCCTTGAACAGGCCGTGATTGAGCACGTGGAAGAGGGCGCCGAAGAAAGCAATCGTCGCGAGCATCGCCATCCTCGGACCGGACAAGGGAAGCAATGCCATACAGGCACCCGTACCGAGCAGGATGTAGCCGATTTGTCCGATGCTGTGGAAGGCGAGCAGGCGCTTGGATTGTTCCTGTTTGAGCGCCTGGATCGTGCCAGTGAACAGGGTGATCGTGCCCAACACTGCGATCAGCAATCCCCAACTCGCCAGGGGGTAGTCGGCTTGCGCACGTTGCGGCACCAACCACAGGAAATAGCGCATGAGCCCGTAAACTCCGGTCTTGATCATCACGCCTGACAGCATGGCGCTCACTGGCGATGGCGCTGCCGGGTGCGCATCTGGCAGCCACACTTGCCCGAATGGCCACATGCCCATCTTGATTCCGAA
>PMBA01000335.1 GCA_003152795.1 Acidobacteriaceae bacterium
CAGGAGAACCAACTCAACAGCTACGGCTGGGTTGACGAAAAAGCCGGCGTTGCGCACATTCCGATCGAGCGCGCCATGGAGTTGACGGCGCAACGCGGATTGCCGGTGTATTCGCAAGCCGGCGTGGAGGCAAACACGAAGGCGGCCAGCAAGGCCCCGGCGAAGAAAGCGGCAGCGAAGCAGTAGATGCCAGCCCCTAAAGGGGCGTCTGACTCGAAGGAATTGCGGTATCGCTGAAGCGATACCCTGATACGAAGCAAAGGTACCAAGCGAAGGTACGAAACAGAAGATACGAAACAACCGCTCCGGCCGGACAGCCGGAAAAGGAAAAAGCAGTGCGCAGTACAAGCAGTTTTGCCAACTCGAGAAACGCCGTCGAGCTTTGCTCGGCTGGGCAACTGAGGCCAGCTGTCCCTAAATGTTATCTGATCGCCGTTGCAGCTATTCTGCTCATGTTCCTGGCCGCTCCGCTGATTGCGCAGGTCCCGCGCGGTCCGATCATGGGCGGCGGCATTATGAGCCCGCCTGCGAACCAGCGTCCCCCGGGACTGGAGTTCGTCGGCATCGAGCAGCATCTCAACGCTGAGGTGCCCGTCGATCTGGAATTCCGCGACGAACTCGGCAACCCGGTCAAACTCGCCGACTACTTCGGCCACGGACGCCCCGTCATCCTGAACCTGGGTTATTACCAGTGCCCGATGTTATGCAGCGAATTGCTGCAAGGTTTGGTCGGTTCCATGAAGGCGCTGACGTTCAATCTGGGCAAGGATTTTGACGTTCTTACCGTGAGCTTCGACCCGCGTGAAACCACGGAAATGGCCGCCGCAAAAAAGCGTGACATGATGAAACGCTATGGCCGGGCGAATGCCGATCGAGGCTGGCACTTCCTGACCGGCAAGCCGGACGCGATCAATGCGCTCACGAAGTCGGTGGGCTTTCAGTATCAATTCGATCCGAAAACCGAGCAGTACGCGCACGCCACGGCGATTGTCATGCTTACGCCCGACCACCACATCTCGGGATATTTTTATGGTGTCGAGTTCTCTCCCAAGGATCTGCGCCTCGGACTGGTGCAGGCTTCGCAAAACAAGATTGGCAACATCGGCGATCAGGTGCTGCTCTACTGCTATCACTACGACCCCAGGACCGGAAAATACGGTGCCGTCGTCAGCAACATTCTGAAGCTGGCGGCGGTCGGGACGATGCTGATCCTGGGCACATTTATGTTCGTCATGTTCCGCGCCGATCGTCGTTCGGAGGGCCGCGCTGAACACGTCGACTTGGGACGAGTTAAGTAGGCGAGTCAGGTAGGCGAATTAGGTAAATATGTCGAAATTTCTACCATTGTGGCCCGATTCGGCCTCGACCATGTCCGGCCAGGTGGATGCGCTCTACATCTATCTGCTGCTGGTGGCCGGCGTCATGACCGCGCTCATTTTTGTCGCGGTGACGGTGCTGGCGATCAAGTATCGTCGTGTGCCCGGCCGCGAAGCCCATCAGATCGAGGGCTCGACGATTCTCGAAATTGGATGGTCCGTTATCCCATTTTTTGTGATGCTGACCTTCTTCATCTGGGGCGCGGTCCTCTACTTCAAGGAACGCACGCCTCCCGCCGACTCTACCGAAGTCTACGTCGTCGCCAAGCAATGGATGTGGAAGNNGCGAGATCAACGAACTGCACGTCCCGGTTGGCCAGAACATCAAGCTCATCATGACCTCGCAGGACGTGATACACAGCTTCTTCGTCCCCGCCTTCCGCATCAAGCAGGACGTACTGCCGGGCCGCTACACCACGCTGTGGTTCAAGGCGACCGTGCCTGGCCGCTATCATCTGTTTTGCGCTGAATATTGCGGGACCAATCACTCCGGCATGGGCGGCGACATCGTCGTCATGGAGCCGCAGGACTACGCGCAGTGGATGGCGGGCGGACCGTCCGCGCCATTGCAGGAGACCGGCAAGCAGTTGTTCGTTCAGCTCGGGTGCGGCACCTGTCACCGTTTCGACGTGCAGGGGCGTGGCCCCAATCTGACTGCGATCTATAACAAACCGGTTTTGCTCGAAGACGGACGCACGGTGATTGCCGATGAGAACTATGTTCGTGAATCCATTCTCAATCCCACCGCGAAGATCGTGAGTGGGTTCAAACCGGTGATGCCGACCTTTCAGGGCATCGTCAGCGACGAGCAGTTGAACGCGCTGGTAGCCTACGTCAAATCGTTGGCGCAGCCACCCCCGGGAACCGCCGGGCTGCAGAATCAGCCCGCCGCTTCCCCGGCCGAACCCCAGAATGTGCAGGTGCAATAGTCATGGCGAGTACAGTCATTCCGGCGAATCAGGTTCCGGCTACAACTCCGAAGCTGAACTATCTCAACAACGGGCACAGCCTCAAATCGTGGCTGTTGACCACGGACCACAAGCGGATCGCGGTCCTCTATCTGATTTCCGTGACGGTGTTTTTCTTTCTCGGCGGCTTCTTCGCCATGCTCATCCGGCTCGAGCTGCTGACACCACAAGGCGACCTGATGCAGGCCGACACCTATAACAAGGTGTT
>PMBA01000438.1:0-8953 GCA_003152795.1 Acidobacteriaceae bacterium
CCTTTTGATGTTGGTGCTCATGTGGGACGAGTCTCCTTCAGGTGAGTTGCAACCGGCTGAGTCTAAACACAAGTTACTGGATTGAGATAATAGACTATGACCAGACAAAAGTCGAATGGAGTGATGCCGCAGCCAGGAAACTCCGATTAATAGGGTTGCGGAGAGGCGCAAACCACGGGGTCCACAAGGTCTCACGGAGGAAATCCGAGACACCGCTCTGCCCTGTTGCCGCCGGTTAAGCTGCCACCACCGCCTCGGTGACGAACGGCAGTCGCGCCTTTTCCCATGTGGCAAAGCCGCCCTTTACATTTGTGACATTCCCGAAGCCGGCCCGTTGCAGCAGGCTGCACGCAATCAGGCTGCGATAGCCACCCTTGCAAATGACGGCAATCGGCGCCTTGCGATCGATCTCCGGCAGTGCGCCTTTGAAATCGTCAAGCGGCGCCCAGGTCGCACCCTCGATGTGCCCAGCCTCCCATTCCGGCTTGCGGCGTACATCCAGCAATTGCGACTTGCCGGTGCGCAAGCGTTCGTTTAATACCTGGGGTGTGATCTGTGGCAATTCGGCCAACGCCAACCCGGCCTTGGTCCATCCCTCGATGCCGCCCTGCAGGTATCCGCGGATGTCATCGATGCCGACGCGAGCCAGGCGGGTTCGGGCTTCCGACAATTGTTCCGCCGATGCGGCAATCAGCACGGGCCGCGCAGACAGTCCCAGAACGATCCCGGCCCAGGAGGCGAATTCTCCGGTGAGTGGAATGCCGATCGAGCCTTGCACGTGCCCGGAGGCAAACTCATCGCCCGAGCGGACATCCAGCGCGATCACTCCCTCAAGCAGCAGGGACTGCAACTGTTGCGCGGGTATTGACTCCAGTGTGGGCAATTCCGACAATGCCGGCGCGCCCTCGCGATTAATCGCCGCGTCCTGCGGGAAATATTCGGGGCGGGGCGGCAGGTTGGTGGTCAGCTGGCGGATGAATTCTTCCCTGGTTTCAATCTGTAGAGCGTAGTTGGTAAGCCGCTCCGTGCGCATGGTGGAGGAACGCTCGGCGCGCATGTTGCGCCCGCAGAGCGATCCGGCTCCGTGGGCCGGATAAACAATGACGTCGTCGCCGAGTTTGAGCAGTTTATTCTGCAGACTGTCGTAGAGCATGCCCGCCAGCACGACGGGAGTATGCGTCTTCGACAGGTCGGGCCGTCCGACATCCCCCAGGAACAGGGTGTCACCGGTCAGAACCGCCCACGGGTCCCGGGATTTTTCCTGATCGGTGACGACCAGGCAGATGCTCTCGGGCGTATGCCCCGGCGTTTCCAGAACCTTGATCGTGACCGTTCCCAGGCGCAGCTCGAAACCGTCGTGTACTTCCACGTGGGCAATCCTGGCTCCCCCATTGGGACCGATGTAAATTGTGGCGCCGGTGCGCGCGGCCAGTTCCTTGTGTCCGGAAACGAAGTCGGCGTGCAGGTGGGTCTCAAAGATATGGCGGATTCTCACTCCGTGTTGCTCAGCGGCTCTCAGATAAATGTCCACATCGCGCTGGGGATCAACCACGACCGCTTCCCCTGCCGAAGCCAGCATGTAAGAGTCGTGAGCCAGACAACCGAGGAAGAACTGTTCGAAGTACATCGGCGCCACCTTTCAGGGAATAGCCCCACAAAGCATGCAAGTCTATAACATTAGTCAAGATGCAATTTGTTTACCCTGTGGCTGTCTGCCCGTAACCGCCTGATGGCGCGGGGCTTACGCCCATTGCTGGGAAGGATCAACACCCCTACCGACAGCAAGACTTTTCACCTTGAGGGTAAAAGCCGGAGATCCCACCCGGGAACGGGGCTGGTTGGATTGGCGGCCAGAGATTAAGGAGAGAGAGTGTCGGAAGCATTCCACAGATGGGCGGGAATCTTTGCGGTTCTGTGCTGCCGGCCAGCGCCGAGACTCCGGTTATTGCAGGCTTAGGGTCATGTCGCCGCGTTTGTCGAAGTTGATCCGCAACACATTTTCGCGCCCGCTGGCAAACTCTCCCGCCACCGTGGCCGACCGCTGATAGGCGGCTTCCACGGAAGTCACCTGCACCCGGAGACTATGTTTTCCCGGTGACACCTGCATGGCATGGAATTCATGACCCTCAACATGGTGGAACACGACCAGATGCTTCTTGTCGGTTCCTTCCAAGCGGCGGGTATAGGTCAGAAGATCATCGATCCAGACCGACAGGTTGGCCTCGGCGAACTTGTGCTCCACCTCGATCTCCAACGTGGCTGGAGAAATCACTGGAGGCGTGGCATCAGGGATCAACGGAGAAGTTTCGGCAGAGACGGCCGGCGAGCTGACGCGGGCGATTTTGACGGCGGGAGGATGGGTTCGGCCCGGTATAACCGCCTTCGCGTTTTTTTTCACGACCGGCACCGGCGCTGTGTCAACCGAGGCGGCAGGCACCGGCACTGCGGCAACCGGAGCGGGCAGGCTCGCGGCGGGCGCAGCTGCAGTCTTGACGGTGTGGGTAACGTCCACGGCGAGTGGCAAGGCCTCGGCGGCTCTCGTTTGAGCTCCCCGAGGACCAAACGAAATCACCGACAGTGCAAAGATGAAAAGCCCCACCAATACCAGGGCACCGGCGAGAGTCTGCTTGCGCATTTTCTCCAGCAGGTTGTCTTCTCCGCCCTGAGCGCGCGCGCTCGACAGGAGTTTCGCTGCAATTGCCGGTTGGCCCACAGATGCGGCTCCTCGAATCGCCGTTCGAGCTGCGCCTGCGCTGGTTACCGAACCTGGCTGCTTTGCCTTGGTCGACGGCGTTCGACCTTCCCGCAGGCGCTGGAGGTCCAGCGCCATTTCCCGGCCGCGCTGATAGCGCTCGGCGGGATCCTTGGCCATGGCTCGCTCAATGATGGAATCGAGCCCCGGCGGCAACTCCGTATCCAGAACGCTCGCCGGCATCGGGTCGCGGTTGACCACTTTGAACGAGACCGTGACGGCGCTGTTGCCTTGGAACGGACGGTACCCGGTCAGCACCGTGTATAAAATGACGCCCAGCGAAAACAGGTCCGACCGTCCATCCACCACTTCGCCGTTCAGTTGTTCGGGCGACATGTAAGCGGGAGTACCCAAGGCGCGTCCCGCCAGAGTATGGTTGGCGAGGTTCAGTTTCGCCACTCCAAAATCGGCGATTTTGGCATGTCCGTCTTCGGTCAACAGGATATTCGCGGGCTTCAGATCGCGGTGCACCACGCCTTGGCCATGGGCACAATCGAGGGCTTCGGCCAGCTCCAGGGCCAGTTGCAGCGCCGTCTNNCCAACAAATTCCATTACGATATAAGGAGCGCGGGTCTCCGCTTCCTCGCCCACGTCGAAAATGGTCACGATCCCGGGATGCGACAGGCGCCCCGCCGCTTCCGCCTCCCGATGGAAACGCTCACGATATTCGCTTTCCTCTTCCGGGGACTGGCCAGCCATCGAAATCGTCTTGACCGCAACGATGCGGTTGATCTTGGGATCGCGCGCCTTGTAGACAACACCCATCGCGCCCCGTCCGAGCTCGGACAGGATCTCGTAGCGCCCAAAACGTTCGCTCTTGCGATCATCCATAGGTGTCATCAACCGGTTCAGCGTTTCAGGGTTCCTTCGCTCCAGTTTCGTGCTGCCGTCATCCTGACGCCGCTTCCGCCTTGTCGCCGGCGCTCTCGTCCGACGCTGTCGTGACCATCACCCCGATCACGTTCTCGTTCAGCACATCCAGGATTTTCCTCGCTTGCTCGAGCGTGACTCCGTTCAGCAGTTCGAAGCTAACCTGAACGCCCTTGAGTGCGGAAATGGTGTCATGATGAGGACGAACTTCGACCACCACCAACCCACCCTGCCGGCCAATGCCGAAACAAACACCCGCTCTTTGGATCTTGGCTGTCGCCATGAGTCACACCTGATGAGGAGATAATCTTCCTCCGCCGCTTCCCTGGCAGTCGTGATCGAAAGGAATTGCGGCGTCTGTCGATATTGTCTACTGACAGAAGGAATCGTTCCAAGTTACCAACGTGTTCCGGGGCTGGGGGACAGGCAGAAACCACGCGGTCCACCGCGGTTTCACGGAGGAGATCCGAGACTCAGTCAGAGCAAACTGAGCCACCGGCAGGCTAGGACTCGGCTTGCCGCGTCTGGATCGAATCGAGAGGGGCGCGCCTTGGAGAACACGCGAAACTGCACCCGGTTGCGCGTCCGGATTCTTGAGGAAATTCCGCTGCCATGAGGCGCCGCCTCTCAGGTCCCGACATTCCGTCCGGTTGTCGGCAATTGCAGCAGCAGCCGTACTAACTGCGCCTGGCGCGAAGTGCCGGTTTTCCCGTAAATGCTGGACATCTGGGTCTTCAAGGTGTTGCGGCTGACCCCAACCATCTCCGCGATCTTTGCAGGGCTGTGGCCGTCGGCCAGGAGTATGGCCACGCGGCATTCGGCCGGCGTCAATCCGAACAGGACTCGCAGCGTGTCATTTGTCGGCCCCACCCCATGGGATGGATCACCGGCAAACACCACGGCGCGGATGGGACGCTTGGCGTCGAGGTGAAATCCGCGCACCGGCGACACCAGCAAATGCAGTGGCGAATGATTTCGGCGCGAAACCGTTAATACGCCAGCCGGTTCCAGTTCGGCGCCCCCTGGGGCCGCGGTCGCTTCCGCGACCAGTTGCTTCAGACGGGCTGAATCCGCGGCGTGTTCGGCCAAAAGTCCTTCGCGGCCGGCCTGCAGACCACCATTTTCCGCCAGCAACCGCTCCGCAGCCCGATTCATGGCGACCACCCGCNNAGGAGGGATTGCAGCGCGGCCTTGATATGCGGTCTCAAGAGAGCGAGCCAGTGCCCGCGCGATGCTTTCGCGCAAGGCGGTCGGACGCCAATAAGGGAAGAATCCCGCGAGCAAAGTCTCAGAGACAGCTTGAGATATAAGTCTTTGCCTATAAGGATTGGTCCGAAGTATGGTTTAGTTACAAGGCAGTGTCAAGAAGAAACGCTGTTATCACACCGAGGAGTAATCTAGCGCACACTCATGGCTAGCTATCAGCTCGCACGCGCACTGGAAATCAGTCTTAACATCACCCGCTTGGGTGACGACATCACAATTTAACTTGAATTTCACCCGGTCGGGTGATGACGCCGCAATCAAACTGGCATAAGCTTCCGACTTATCCGGGAGTCGTTCGGAGTTTCCCGCTCCCTTGCCAGGTCCAAATTGCGTTAAGGCCCCCTTCCGAAGGCCCGGAGTCCGGTACGACTCCGGTGAGTTTAAGACGCGAGCAAAGACCTGGATGACCTTAGCCTTGGGGGCGGGAGGGCTCTTGACGATTCCCGTATTACTTTTGCGGAACGACCCATCCTTGGGAACAGAATCTAAGGCGTTAACATTACCAGGGACCAACTCGTATCGTTTCCCGGAAATACGCGAATAAAGTCGGGGCGCGGTTTCGGGGCCAGGCAAGAGCTTCGAAGCACAAACGAAATACATAGGTCCTTCGCTTCGCTCAGGATGACAACGCTAGCTTATTTCGCGAATTAACGGGACACCACACTAGCAGGTCGTGTCGCGGACCACTTAGGTGGAGCCTGCCCAAGGTTCTAGTGGGAATTACGTCACAACGCAGCGGGAGTGGATGCCGCGTGTTTGAGCGCGTCGATCAGCACCTGGCGCTCGATGGCACATTTCAGGATGCGCCCTAACTGCCTGCAATCGAAGGTTCCCTTGACCAGATAATCCTGCACGCCGTGTTGAACGGCGTCCACCGCCAATTCCTCGTCGTCCAGCGCTGAAAGGACAACCACAGGCACATCTGGTGCCTGTTTGAGCAGGTTGTGAAACGTATCCGCGCCGCGACTGTCGGGCAGATACAGGTCGAGCAGAACCACGGCGGGCCGCTCCCGGGCCAAGGCCAGCAAGCCCGCGGACAACCGGTCCGCATGAGACAACTCGAACTCAGAGTTGTGTTCCTGTAGTTGTGAGCGGACCAGGTGTACGTCCCCTTCATTATCTTCGATGAACAACACACGTTTGGGTTGCGTGCTCACGGTCCCTCCTGTCGCTCCATGCAGGCGACGTCGAACCAGTAATTTCCGATGGTGGCGACGGCCGATGCATACTCGGTCAGGTTCCCGGGCTTGCTGACATAGCTATTTGCCCCCAGCGCATTACAACGCGCAATGTCGGAGGTGGCCTGCGATGTGGTGAAGACCACAACGGTTATCATTCTTAGAGCGCCGTCCGACTTGACATCGGCGAGCACGTCCCACCCGTTCTTCCGGGGCATATTCAGATCGAGCAGAATCAAGTGCGGGGTGAGAGCGCGGGCGAATTTTCCTTCGCGGCGCAAGAACGCCATTGCCGCCACGCCGTCACTGACGGAATGAATGTGAACGAGGCGCCCATTTCGCCTTAGTAACTCCGCGGTTAGGTCGGTGTCCCCGGGATTGTCGTCTACCAATAAGACTTCGGTGACGGGTTTCATAGGTTAGATCCCGTCAAGAACTGCCCTTGTTCTCCAAGGCGCCGTCTGGCCAGGTGAACTTGAAGGTTGCGCCCTGGGTGGTTTGAGGTGCCAGCCAGATTGTTCCGCCGTGTTGTTCGACAATCTTCCTGCAAATCGCCAGGCCGATACCGTTGCCGGGATACTCCGTGCGCGTGTGCAGGCGTTGAAAGATCGCGAAAATCTTCTCGGCGTTTTCTGGAGCAATGCTGATGCCGTTGTCGACTATGGAAAACACCCACTCATTTCCCTTTTTTTCCGCGCTTACTTGCACCTGGGGCGGCTTACCGTCGTGAAACTTGATGGCGTTTCCAATTATGTTCTGGAATACCTGCCGCAACTGGGACGCGCGGGCCATCACCACCGGAAGAGGGCCGACGGTAATCACCGCGCCGGTCTCATCAATGGCGGATTGCAAGCTGATCACGACCTGTCTTACCTCTTCCCCACAGTCGGTGCTCTTCAGTCCGGGATCGGCGCGGCCGGTGCGGGAAAATTCCAGCAGGTCATGGATCAAGGTCTGCATGCGCAGAGCGCCATCCACCGCGTAGTGGATATACTTGTCGGCCTTTTCGTCAAGTTTTCCGGAGTATTGCTCCGACAGTAATTGCGTGTAGGTGGATACCATGCGCAGCGGTTCCTGAAGATCGTGCGAAGCCACATTCGCAAACTGCTCCAGTTCCTCGTTCGATCGGGCCAGTTCTTTCACCTTCTTGTCCAATGCGGTTCGCGTCGACTCCCCCTGTTGCGCCGCCTCCCCCAGGACCAATTGAACGCTGAGGCCCTCTTGGCGCAATATCTCCAGCGCCACCATCATGCGACACTGCCCCAGTTTTTCGTCGCTCAATACAAGGTCGGGAAACCTTTCCTTGACCCGTCTCCAGAACTGTTTGGCAGTCTCGCCCTCCAGAACACGATCCTCGATGGGCAATTGGAGCAGCGACGGTTGGCCGCTGGCGGAGTTTTGCCGCTCCGCCAGCGCTTCCAGACAGGTTTTCGCTTTTACAAGGGTCTCGGCTGCGGTGCCGGTCCCGATACTCGTCATCTCAAACTGCCTTGCCGTGTGCGTCATTCTTCCGTTGAGCGGAAGGTGGGGATATCACGAACACAACCCCAGCTTAGTTCCCGGCTATTCTTTATAACTGGTCACTTTTGACCAAAGGACATTACCTATGTGCAAACCCAAGCCGGCTTCCACCCCGGACGTTATGCGCCTCTGGTCACAACCCTGGTCCGGCCGCCGATAGCTGCACGATTGCATTGCCCACGAGTTTCAGCGCCACTCCCCATGCCTGGCGCGCCCTGGCCTCGTCGTTTCCGTAACCGCTCACATATAAGGTGCAGTAGAAACCTTCGTCGACGCCGCCCTCCTCCGCGAAGTAACACCGCCGAACGCACACCTCCGCCGCCGACATCATGTCCGGAGCCCGCCGCACCAGGTCAACCAGCTCCCGGGCAAACCGTTCGTGAGCGGAGAAAGATCTCCGCAGCGACAATTCGCGTAATGCCAGACCTCCATCTATGTCAGAAAACACCAGATCAACATAACTGCCAAACTTATGCGACGCATGGTAAATATCTTCCTCCGCGCTCAACTCGGTCGTCACCCAGGCGTCGCACTTGGCCGTTTCCACCGTGCTCCTTGCCGAGTTCATGGTCCGAAGAAATTTCCCCAGCTCGGGAAACCTTTGCGCCTCCTCGATGGCCGCCAGCAACTCCGGACGCCGCTTCAAGTCGACATAAGCAAGCCTGCCCGCCGGATCCGTCCAGGGAAGGTCGAGCACGGGATCTTCGCGCCCCAATTCGATCGAGAAGTCGGCATCCATCGGACCTTCATCCCTCGAAACGCATGCTTTAGAACCGGCGCAGGAAGTTCACGATCTCATGCTCGGCCCAATAACCGTCGTCATAACGACCATCTCCGCNNCCGCCATCGGCCGTCTCCACAAAAGTGATGTTCGGATTCGACGCCAGCTTCCGCCGCGTCTCCGCCGTGATGTGGACGAAGGGATCATTGGCCGCGTGCAACACCAGCGCCGGCACCGCGATCCGCTCCACCACGTGCGCCGCCGAAGCCCGGTCATAGTAGTCGTCCACCCCGGTGAAGCCGCAATAATAAGCCGTCACCCTGTCGTCAAACTCGCGCAGACTTCGGATGCCGCGCAGACGGCGCACGTCGAAGTGATCGGGGAACAGCCGCGCCTTCTGCAGCATCCGGCGGCGGAGCGCCCACAGAAAATAAATTTCGTAAATCCGGTTCGCCGGTTCGTGCAGCGCATCCGCCGAAGTTGCCAGATCGAGCGCGGGACACACCGCAACGACGGCGCGGAACTCCGGTGGCGCCTGCCTTCCCCACTCCCCCGCCAACTTGAGCACGATGTTGCCACCCATCGAGAAACCGACCAGCGCCAGGCGCGTAACGCCGTCGCGCCCGATGAGTTCGCGCGCCACGG
>PMBA01000438.1:8958-15261 GCA_003152795.1 Acidobacteriaceae bacterium
GCAGCCAGCGCCTTCTCGGTAACGCCTTGCATATACTGCGACGCGCTCGACCCTTCGAGCCCGTGCACAACAATGATGGTCAGCGCATGCGCTCGATCCGCTTGCCAGTGACAGTGACAGAGGACCTTTATGCCAGGCGCGACTTCGATCAACCGTTCTTCTGGCGCAGGCAAATGAAAATGCCGTGGGATTAGAAAGCTGGCCACGGTTTGCACGTGTCCACCGCGCAGCCAGCGACGTGGCGTGAAGGGACGCATCGGTTCGGGTGTTTGCGAAGTGGGCACACTTTGATTTTAAATAGAAGGCAGCAATTTTCTTCGCGGAGTTTTCTTCATGCCCATCTTCGAGTACGTCTGCAAGGAATGCCAGCACGAGTTCGAGGCCCTGGTCTTCGGCAAACAGAAGGCGGAGTGCCCGAAATGCCGGAGTAAGAAACTGGAGCCGCAGCTGTCGGTGTTCGCCGTGTCGGCGAAGAGCGGAGCGACGCCGTCGTTCCCNNTAGCTATTGGTTATAGGCACAACGCAACCATTTGCGCGGTTATCTTCTTCGCCGATGCAACGTAACTTCGGGAACTGCTGGCGTGTAACCGATGTGACGTTTCGCTTTGGAGGGTTCGTGGTTATGATGCGCTTGAGTCGTGAAGCTGAAATCGGAGCAGAACTCGGAGCGGGGATGGATCGGCGAAAAGAGCGCAGACTGAACCTGGAGTTGCCAGTACGGATCTGGGGAGTAGACCGGATGGCGCGGCCTTTCGCGGAACTGGTTCGGGTGCGAAACGTCAGCGACGGCGGGGCGGTTCTGATGGGCGTGCGCTCGAAGGTCCAGGCGGGAGAAGTGCTGGACGTGCAACATGGCGCGTGGCGAGTTCAGTTTCGCATTGTGTGGATGAGTCTTTCGGGAGAGGCCGGCATACAGGCTCTGGAATTTGAGCCTCCCATCTTGGGCATCGGCCTTCCCAAAGGTTTTGAGATGGTGGGGACCGGATAGGCCAACGCCGAAGGGCACTCATCGGTCAACTAACGTGGATTCACGTGACCGGTTCCCACTTTTATTTCTTCCGCTAGGAATCTGGCAAAGACTTCGTTGGATAAGAGACGGCCGCGGGCGGTGAGGCGCAGGGTGTTGCCTTGCTGTTCGAGGAGGCCGTCGCGCAGGGATTGCTGGACAGCGGATTCCCAAGTGGCGATGGTCTCTGGGCTGAATTCTGGTTGCGGGACGCGACTGGCCTCAGCGGCTAAAGCCGCCGCTTCTGGAGCGTTTATGGCACGACTGAAGTCGTGCCCTTCCCGAAACCGGCGTGAATCGAGAGTTTGCGCCGCTTTCTGACAAACAGCATGTCCTTCGCTCCGCTCAGGATGACAATTCATAAAGCTTCGCAACGAACTCGCAGGCCCTAGCTCTGAGTGGAATTCTGCGCAAAGCTCTCTTAGGTCGATACCGCGATTGAGGCGGAGGCCGAGGAAGAAACTTTCTTCGATTGCTGCCTGCGTGGAGACCGGGGTTACCGTGTGGGGAGCGCGATTCATGTAAGCGTCGAGCGAGTCTGGGGTAGCGAAGCGAACGGCAGGGTGACGGACGGGCGCCCGTCTCTCCTCCAAGCCTTCCAACATCGAGTGCGCGTCGACGCCGAAGCCTAGATAGGGCTGGCGTGTCCAGTATTTCAAGTTATGGCGCGACTCGTTATTTTGTAACTGGGTTGCGGCGCGGGCAAAGTTCGAAATTTCGTACTGCGCGATGCCAGCGGCAGCCAGCGACTGGCAGGCCTGCTGGTAGAAATCGGCGGTTGCGTCGTCGTCGGGGACGAAATGGGCGTGGTAGCGGGCGCCTCCGGCGATCAGTTCCCTGCCCAGGCGAGAGTCTTGATCAACCTCAAGCATGTAAACGCTGACGTGAGGAACCCCGGTTGCAATCGTCTCGGAGACGGAGAAACCCCAGCTTTCGAGCGTCTGATGCGGCAACCCGGCGATCAGATCGATGTTGATGTTGGCGAGGCCGGCCTCGCGCAGGCGAGCGATCTCCTGGAGAACGGTGGAGCGCTGGTGCAGCCGCCCCACGGACTGCGCTTCCCGATCGACGAAGGACTGCACGCCCAGGCTCACGCGATTCACACCGCACTGCAGCAAGGTTTCGATGAGAGGGGGCGTAAGCGTGCCGGGAGCGCATTCGACGGTGATCTCGGCATCGGGCGTCAGCCTGAATTGAGCGCGCAGCGCGGCAAAGACGCGCAGCAACTGCGGGGCATCCAGAATCGACGGAGTTCCTCCGCCCAGGTAGATGGAGTCGGCGGTGTCATCGAGCATGCATCCCAGTTCCGATGCCAGATGGCGCGAGCTGGCAATGTCTTCCAGCAGGCGGGCAACGTAATTTTCGTAAGCCGACTTCGAGAACACGTCGGAGGCGAAGTTGCAGTAGCTGCACTTGGTCCGGCAGAAAGGCACCGAGATGTAGAGGCCGAGGGGCACGCTGATGCTTATTGTATGGGACGCTCGCCGCCGGACCGTGGCTTAGAATAGAGGGAGTCCCCGGCAGGAAAGGCTCGGGAAATCAGACGCGGTGGATTGAGAACGAAAATGAGCGATGAGAAGGTAGATCTTTTGTGCGAGCACTGTGGTAAGGAGTTTTCCGCCTTTCTGCACGAGATGGCCGATCACAATGCCAAGGTTACATCCTGCCCGAGTTGCGGCAAGGGCCGTGACGGCAAAGCTCCGAAGACTGGCGAACCGGTCGCGCGCGCGGCATCGGTCAAGAAGCGGTCCAGCGCCGGGCCGCTCGACGGTGACCGGATCATGCAGCGCCCCAAGGCCCGGACAGATTTGCCTGTAAATCGACCGATCATTCGTGACAAAAATCACTGACAAGCAAGCGGGGAAGGGTCTAGTAATAATCAGGAGGACGAAAAACTGAATATCGCAAATTAGGCCCGGCCATATAAGAGTGAGGGCACTCACTCAGCCGTCGCTCGACGGCAAACGGCCGGGCCTTCGCATTTCTCGCGGGGTCCGCAAGAATTCTCAAGAAGAAGCGTCTGAGTTCCTGTAGAGCGTCTGCGGAGACAGGGCAGGCCCGTCTCCGGCGGTGGAGAACTCTATTTCTGGAGATCGGCGAGGGCCGCCAACACTTCGGCACTGTGCTGATTTGGATTCACCTCGGTGAACGCCTTCGCGACCTTGCCCTCGGGGTTGATGATGAAGGTGTGCCTGGAAGCGACCTTCAGCAGTCCAAAGTTGGTGAGCGAGTCATAGGCGCTCGACACTTTGTGGTCGGTGTCGGCCAGCAACTTGAAGTTCAGCCCTTCCTTGGCGCAGAACTGCTTGTGAGAGTCGGCGCTATCCACGCTGACGCCGAGGATTACGACATTTTTCTGCTGGTACTGGGCAAGATCGCGCTGAAAATTGTGCGCCTCAATGGTGCAGCCGCTGGTAAAGTCCTTGGGATAGAAGTACAGGACCACCCACTTGCCGCGATAGTCCTTGAGGCTGACGGGGGTGCCCTCCTGCGAGTTGAGGGTAAACTCGGGAGCCTGGCTGCCCACCGACGGAGCCGAACCGGCGAAGATCAGCGAGGTTAGCGCGAGCAGAGCCAGGCAAACTGCAATCGTTCTCAAAGGTATCACCATATATTCCTCCAGAGATGCCCCACGATTAGAACATGGCTCTGTTTCCATGTTCAAATGCTCAAGGGACCTATGAACGATCTGAACCGCCTCGCCAGCGACGCTCGTGTAACGGTGCGGCGCGCAGGACCGCCCGACCCGGCAGGCAAATGCGTCGTCTACTGGATGCAGCGGGCGCAGCGGGCATTGGACAACCCTGCCCTGGACGTCGCGGTTCAAGCGGCCAACGCGCTGGGAAAGCCGGCAGTCGTATTCTTCGCGCCCGTGCCTTATTACCCCCATGCCAACCTTCGACACTACCGCTTTCTCGGGGAGGGCATTCCAGATATCGCGGAGTGGCTCAAGAAACGCAACATTGGCTTCGTGCTGCGGCGGTTCCCGGATCACAGCCTGATAAAGTTCTGCGAGCAGGTCAAGGCGTCGCTGGTGGTGGGCGATGAGAATCCGATGCGCGAGCCCGAATCGTGGCGACGCTCGGCAACGAAGAAGCTCAGGGTGCCGCTGTGGACGGTGGACGCGGACGTGATCGTGCCATCGATCCTGCTGCAGAAGGCGCAGTANNACAAAAGCACGAGTGGGGTGGAAGAAGCCGGCAGGCTTGCTGGCGCTGCACCCGGAAATTGACATCACGCAGGGTTGGCCGCTGGACACCTCGGTCAGTCCGGTGTCAGGCTTTCGCGGCGGCACAAATGAAGCGCTGAGACTGCTGAAGACCTTCATCAAACACGGCCTGTCGACATATGACAGCAAGCGCAACCAGCCGGAGGTGAATGGCACGAGCCGGCTTTCGCCGTACCTGCATTTTGGCCATATCGGTCCCCTGACCGTGGCGCTGGCGGTGGAGCGGGCCGACGCGCCCCAGGCGGACAAGGAAGCATTTCTGAACCAGGTCATCACGTGGCGCGAATTGGCGGTGAACATGGCGCGATTCAATCCGAATTACGACAACTTCGAGTGCGGCGAGCCGTGGGCCCATCGGACATTGGCGAAGCACGCGAAAGATGATCGTCCGGTGCGGTACACCGAATCGCAACTGGAACATGCGGAGACGCACGACCCGCTCTGGAACGCGGCGCAGATACAAATGGTCACGACCGGCTGGATGCACAACTATGTGCGAATGTACTGGGGGAAAAAGATCCTGGAGTGGAGTCCATCGGCGGCACAGGCATTTCAGATCGCGGTGCGGCTGAACGACAAGTACGAACTGGACGGACGCGACCCCAACGGCTACGCGGGGATTGCGTGGTCGATCGTGGGAAAGTTCGACCGTCCGTGGTTTGAGCGGCCCATCTTCGGGCAAATTCGATTTATGTCGGGCGCGAGTACGGGAAGAAAGTTCGACAGCAAGAAATACATTGAGCAGAATCGGCGGCCATAGAACTGGCGGAGAGAACGGGATTGGAACCTAGGCTCTCCAAAGTAGCGATTCGCTTGCAACTACTCGGTTTCCACGCGCACGTCGCCAAACTTTCGAAAGTCCTGATCAAAGGTCGAGACTGGTACGTTCTTAGCCACCGCGGTGGCGGCGATCAGGCAGTCGACAAAGTGAGCCTTCGTTCCCTTATAGCGGTTCAGAGCGTCCAGGTGGACCGTTACCTCATCGATCTCGACGCCGGGACTGGAGATCAAGCCTCCGAGTGCGGAGGCGATCGCCGCGCGCGGGTGCCGGTAAAAAGAGTCAAGCACAAACACACACTCCGCCAGAACGACCGGCAATACCACGATGACCACATCGCCCCGATCGCAGGCATCGAACAGCTTACCGGCTGCTCGTGCATGTTTGTCGTGGTCCTGTACCAGATAGCGGACAATCAGGTTCGTGTCGACAAGTCTTTGCTTGCTCACCGGGTACCCTCATGACGCGCTGCCTCGGCGGCGGCCTCGCGGATTTCAGCGAAAGACATCCCCTTTCCCTTGTTGCTGGCGAGCGCGCCCTTAAGCGACCGAATGCCGGGATGCACACGAATGGTCGCTCGGTCTCCCTGCACTTCGTATTCCAACTTGTCGCCCGGTTTAATTCGCAAAGCCTTTCGAATTTTCTCGGGAATGGTCGTTTGTCCCTTACTCGTCACTGTAGAATGCAGCATCGTTATATCCTTACTAAAAATAATTTCATTACTTATATATTACCCCTTACTTATACCAGCTGGCAAGGCCAGACCGGGATGGGGAGCCTTCCATCCTTATCCCGCTGAGGCAAAGGTTTTACCAACACGGGCGTTGGTTTCAAAGGACATTTCAAATCATTTTTCTGGCGGCGAGCCCTCAGGCTCCAACAGCCACGGTTGGGTTCGCCTCGATCATCGTGGCGACGTCGGCTACCCTCCGATACGACTGCAGCCGGTCGGCATGCTCATAGGTATCGGTCACAACGATCACCTCGTCAGCCGCGGTGTCGCCCACCAGCTTCCGCAGCCCGGCCTTCACGGTTGCATTCGATCCCACAATCGCCGCGCGTAGTTTGTTCTCCACCGCCGCCCGTTCTCCATCCTGCCATAGCCCCTCCATGGAATCGAGCGGTGGCAACAACTCCACCGGCTGGTTTCTTATCAGTCGCAGAAATCGTTGCTGCGAGGTAGTAAACAATCGCTTTGCCGCCACGTCTGTTTCCGCCGCGATCACCTGCACCGCCACAATCAGGTGGGGCTTCCGCAGTACCTCGGAACCAATGGTACGAATGGGACTA
>PMBA01000353.1 GCA_003152795.1 Acidobacteriaceae bacterium
GGCGAGTGCGGCGGTGGTGAAGGCCTTGGTGTTCGACCCGATGCCGAACATGGTGTGCTCGTCGACCGGAGTGGGATCGCCCAGTCTGCGTACGCCATAACCTTTCGCCAGCACCACTTTGCCGTCCTTCACGATCGCCAATGACAGTCCGGGCACCTCGAAAGTCTGCATGGAGCGAGCAACCCACGCATCGAGATCAGCCGGAGGTGGGATCTGTGCGGACGCTGTAGCGGTGAAAAGAATGCACAGAGCAAGCGCAGCCAGTGTGCGGTCGAGTTTCATCAGGATCCTCCTGCCTGTCCGCGGGTTCCGGTTCCAGGTGTCAATGGTTGTGACTGAATGCATTCGCGTCATTCGTTCGGGCATCAAGGACGAACAGGCAACCTATGGCTCGTGGATACGGCTTAAAAAAGCACGGGCTCAAGCCGTCGTTGGCCTTCGTAATTAAAGAAGAAGAACAAGCGGTCCTTCAAAATCGGCCCGCCGATGGTGCCGCCGCTTGCCGGGCAGTCATGCGGCTGATCCGCAAACGAACGGAAATTTCCTGTTCCGAGGGAATTGGCTTGCCAGGCTTGAGAATGCCGGCTCGGATCTGCTCGAACAGATGCTGCTGAATCTGGTAGTACAGGGGGACGACGCTGTGCCTGTCGAGTGTGGGGAGGTCCACCGAACTTTCCAGTTGTATAGACAACTAGGCCTTTTATCACTAATGCTCCGTCATTGTCAAGGAGCTTTTATCGGTCGATAATATTTATCCCAGTATTGCAACGTTTGTTGCGTTAGGCTATTCTCGCGGTGGCGACACATTACGCAGCTGTGTTGGGCTGCTGGAACAGATGCCTCTGGTAAATCAAGCAAAAGCAACGGCAGCATGGTATTTACGCAACGTTTGTATCGCAGTCATTGTGGGATTGCGAACGCTGTAATGACGTTTCGAGTCCTGAACCAGAAATCGGAGCAACTCACCAAAACATGATGCGTTTTGTCATCGGCGGATTCGCGGTTTTGATTGCGGTTCTCTCATGCTCTAATGTGGCGCTTGCCCAGGTCCCAGCCGCTGCGATCGGCACTCTGTTCTCGAAATTCGTTAGTGCGCACGATCCTGGTTGCGCGGTGCTGGTGATCAAGGATGGCCAGCCTGTATTCCGGCAGGGTTATGGACTGACCGATCTACGAACGTTGCAGAAGATCGGTCCGGGAACAAACTTTCGGCTGGCGTCTCTTACGAAGCAATTCACAGCTGCGGCAGTGATGCTGCTGGTTCACGATGGCAAACTGCAGTACGAAGATCGTCTCACCGACGTTTTTCCAGACTTTCCCGCTTATGGGAAGGCGATCACCATCCGCCAGTTGCTGCACCACACTTCTGGACTCGTCGATTACGAAGACATCATGGCGAAGCAGTATGCGGGTATTTCCGACGACAAAATCCCACAGATCAGGGACGCTGGCGTGCTCGATTTGCTGAAGCAGCAGACGAACACGAAGTTCACGCCCGGCACGAGCTGGGAATACAGCAATTCGGGTTATGTGGTGCTGGCCATGATGGTGGAGAAACGGTCGGGGATGAGCTTCGGGGACTTTCTGCGCCAGCGAATTTTCACGCCGCTAGGGATGACGGGCACCGTTGCGTACGAGAAAGGCAGGAACGAAGTCAGGCGTCGCGCCTACGGGCACACCCGGACATCGGCTGGATGGAGCGAGACGGATCAGAGTTCGACTTCGGCTACTTTGGGCGACGGTGGGGTTTATACGTCACTCGATGACCTTGAGAAATGGGACGGCGCATTAGCCCGTCACACGCTGCTCACCGCAAAAGAAATGGAACCGGCATTGACTCCGGCGACCGCGGCAAACGGCGCCCCTCTGCAGCAATCGGACGGCAGCCTTGCGCCGCTCTACGGCTTCGGATGGTTTCTCAATCCGTACCGCGGGCATCGCCGCTACGCTCACTATGGGGAGACGGTGGGATTCCGAACTGCCATTCAGCGCTTTCCGGATGACCGTCTCACCGTGATTGTCCTGGCGAATCGTGCCGAGGTCGACGCACCCGCTCTCGCCGAAAGCGTGGCTGACTTGTATTTCCGCAAGCGTTAGCGGGAGTACCGCGTGGTCGATAGGTCCCTTCCCCCCATCTTGGGAATTTATTCCTGAGCTCGTAGTTGACATCCTTGCCCCGGAAACACTCATCCAGACCTCTTCCATGAAGTGGAAGCGGTCAAAGCGCTTCTGGCAGCAAATGACACCAACCTTTCTTCTGCATTGCCAGTGCGCCGAGTTCGCATGACGAACGCCATTCCCGCAGACGTGGCAGGTCGAGGTCGGTCAAGAAGACCAAGGCGCACAGCACGCGCTTGCTCAGCGTCGATGGTTGAAGTTGCTGCGCACGCTTGTCTGCGATGTAGGCAGCAACGGACTGCTCAATGGTCGTGGGTGTGTTGGGTTTGGGCTTCTCGCCGAGGGCTATGCGCTCGAACTTCTTCTCGACCTCACGAGCGTAGAGGGCTGGACCTTCGTGACTCCGCTTCTTGGTGCTCTCACGGTACTGCTTGCCTTCGTGTGGGTAGGTGACCCAGCGAACGCATCGGCAACGCTTCCAGTGAGGATCAGATTTGTGATCGCAGGAGCGACTGTGGCGTGCGCTATTGATTCTAAAATGGCGGAGAGGGTGGGATTTGAACCCACGATACCCGTTAAGGTATGTCCGCTTTCGAGGCGGATCGTTTCAACCGCTCACGCACCTCTCCGAACAACAAGTTGTCAGTCAGTAGTCAGTGAAGGCGGTTAGCCGTGCTGCCTTTGCGAGCGACGAACAGCGAGCGACTAACGACGCTTTCTGAAAAACTCCTGCACCAAATCCGCCGAACGTCCGGCCAGTACTCCGCCCCGGATTTCCATCTGATGATTCAGGCTGGGGTGATTCACCACCTGCAGAATCGAATGGACGGCGCCTGCCTTGGGGTCGTCGGCACCGTACACCAGGCGGCGGACTCGGGCATGAACCGCCGCTCCCGCGCACATGGCGCATGGCTCAATTGTAGCAAAGAGTTCGCAGTCGCCAAGACGGTGATTCGCAATGTTTCGTCCGGCCTCGCGCAGCGCGACGATTTCAGCGTGAGCGCTGGGATCGCAGTCGGTGAGGTTGCGATTCCAGCCTCGCCCGACCACTTGCCCGCCGCACACTACGACGGCTCCTACCGGCACTTCACCCGCCTGCAGTGCGCGCTGGGCACAGCGCAGGGCCTCCTCCATCCAGAGTTCGTCGGTCCGACTTTCGTCCGAACAGAGTTGGTCAGCGGAGAGCAGCGGTCGATCACCAGTGGCAGGTTGCCGGCAAATCCAGTTCTCAGTTCCCGGTTCTCAGTTAAGAGCGTTTAGCGGGGGACTGACTCGTCCATTCTAGCGTCAGTGGTTACCTTTGGTGTGGGAAGTTCCGTTCCCATCGGAGGTCCGCATTGTTTTGCGCAAGGCTGTGGGCGAAGAGTCAAATTCTCAGGTGTGTCAATGTAAACGACTATTGTGCATGCAGTTAGAGCCAATTCTTGAATCGGCACTGGATGTCCAAAATGGCACGAGGCTTGCACCTTGCAATGTGGGTAGGCGCCCCGTTTCCTTGGTGTCTTTCGATATCAGCACTCCTCAGAGGAGGATGGATGACTGTGAAAAACGTAAACAAAGTAGCGATGGCGGCGGTATTTGCTCTGCTCTATTCGAGTCTGGCATATTCGCAGGCCGTATTCAGTGTGGTTAAGGTGCCGGGAGCGAGTCCCAATTCTTTGATTGCAATTGGCAACGGCGGCCAGGTGGTGGTGAACACCGGCACCAGCGAATCGTATCAGGTGTCGACGTGGAGTCGGGTCAGCGGAGCGAAGAGCGTGGGGCTGAGCGGGACAAACAGCGGGGGGGCTGCCATCAACAGCCTGGGTGAGGTCGCGGGCGTGGGCGATCCCAACCACACGGGTAATCTTGAGGCTTTCATCTGGCAGCCGACTGCAGGGGTGCAATGGCTCAGTTCGCTCGGAGGCGGTTTTAGCGCCGCGAGTGGGATCAACAACTCTGGCGCGGTGGTTGGGCTATCCTACACCGCCGCCTACACTCAGCATGCGTTTCTGTGGACCCCGGCCGGGGGCACCCAGGATCTGACGCCCGATCTCACCAGCATCGGTGGAGGCACGGCGGTGGCCATCAATTCCTCGAACCAGGTGGTCGGCTACTATTTTCCGAACGGCAGCCGCACCACGCTCGGTTTTTCCTGGACGCAAGCCGGCGGCCTGCAGAATCTGGGCCCGGCGAACACGCTGGCATTGGCGGTTAACGACTCGGGAACCGTGGTGGGGCAATCGCCAGTTGCCAACGGGTACCGGCACGCTTTTTCGTGGACACAGGCCGGGGGAATGAAAGATCTCGGCACTCTGGGCGGCGGCGAAAGTTCGGCTCTGAGCATCAACAGTGCGGGATGGATCGTAGGCACTTCGCTGACCACTGTCCGGAACGGTTTTCTGCATGGGTTCCTGTGGACTCCCACGGGAGGTATGAAGGACTTTACCGCCGTGGCGGGTCTGGCCTCCAGCCAGCAGCCTTACTCGGCGCAGGTCAATGACTACGGGGTGATCGCGCTCTCCACCAANNTCGAACCCTTCGGTGCTGGGGCAGGCAGTGACGTTCACGGCGACGTTAACGTCGATTGCGGGACCGCCGCCGGATGGCGAGACGGTGCAGTTTGCGGTGAGCGGCAAAGTGCTGGGATCCGCAACCCTGCAGGGTGGTGTTGCCCAGTTCACAACCTCGGCTATCCCGTCCGGATCGCATGCGGTTGCGGCAAGCTACAGCGGGGACGCGAATTATCTTCCCACCAAGTACAACGCGCTGATCCAGGTGGTCAACAAGTAGCGCAGTGAAATCTCGTTTCCGTCGAGACGCGGCTTGCCGCGTCTCCGGAGACGGGGCCAGTTCCGATTGTTTCGCGGAATCCAGTGTGACTCATCTCACACCGGCCCGTTCCCGTCAGTGTTATCCTAGGCGGGTTATGGGAATCACCGAAGTCTTGCGGAAAGTTTTTTTGGTGGACCTGATTCAGGGACTTGGAGTGACGTTCCGATATCAGGATCCGAGGGAGATCTATACCGAACAGTATCCGATGGAGCGGCCGCAGGTCGCCGAGCGCTATCGCGGCGCGCCCCGGCTCAACGTGAATCCCGACACCGATGAGACGCTCTGCATTTCGTGTGACCTGTGTGCGCTGGCTTGTCCGGAAAATCTGATTGTGGTGACGAGCGAGCGCAATGAAAAAACGCGCCGCAAAGAGCTCACGACCTTCACCTACGACCTTAGTCGCTGCATGTTCTGCGGCCTGTGCGAAGATGCTTGCCCTACCGATGCGCTGGAACTCACCCAGGATTTTGAACTCGCGAACTACACCCGCGAAGGCATGATCTGGGATCGCGAGACGCTCGAGAAGGGGCCGCAGCCGACCGTATACAGAAAGTAACAACCCACCCCGCAGCGCCGCCGATTCCGAGCCTCGTCCTCCGCCATCAATCGGCGCGATCACAAGTGCGCCAAGGCAGTTCGAAGTTCTGCTTTCCACTGGCATCGTTTCCGCAGTCTCCCAAGCACGTCTATTCGGACATGCCCGGATAGAAGGGTTCCCGGTGTTCTGTTGCCCAGGGTGGGTTGTCTTTGGGGCCTCAAGCCCGTTTGGGCGGTGCCGATAGCTACGTCCATATAGAGGTGTGCGGTGCATGGCCTTCGTCCTGGCGATCGGCGGCGTTCACCGAACACTTCGGGGTAAAAGCACGCGAGGTTTGAGGATGGCTGCTGCTCAGCTTTCAAGTTCGCTTTGCCTGCCTGTCGTCACGATGAGAAGGGGGGAGCCGGGGCGATGAAGCAATTGCCTCAGGCCCTTCTTGCGGATGACAACCCGGCCGATGCTGGTTTTGGGTGGCAGGCGTTAGCCGGGGGCAGGCAGCACAGCCAAACCAGGCATGCGGCCGCGAGCGAGGACTACCTGGTGGTGGAATCGAGGCCTTCCAAAAAAGTCTGCCACGCGCTTGCTTCGTCATCGGCTTTCCCGGTTTTGCCGTGCGCTAACGTGCTATGCCGTTGGTTCCGGTTTGTGCCGAACAGAGAGACTAGGATCGAGACACGAGACGTTGCACTTAAGGGATCCGATGAAAGTGTCAGGTGGTTCGCGGTGAGTGAAAAGCGCATCGGCATGGNNGGGGTGTCCCCATCATGAAAGAAGGCCGCAACATCCTATTGGTGGATGACAACCCCGCCGACGTGGACCTAGCCCGCGAGGCGCTTCAGGAGAACGTCCATCTCATCCAGGTGGAAAGCGTAGCCGACGGCGAGGCCGCCATGGCCTATCTGCATCGTGCCGGCCAGTATGCGAACGCGGTTCGTCCCGACCTGCTGATCCTGGATCTTAATCTGCCGAAGAAGGATGGTAGGACGGTGTTGACGGAGGTCAAGTCCGATCCGGAGTTGCGTACGATCCCGGTGGTCGTGTTCAGCACCTCGCGCTCGATGTTGGATATCGCGCGCAGCTACGAACTGGGCGCGAACTGCTATGTCAGCAAGCCCGGGAACTTGAAGGATTATTTTCTGGCGGTGCAGTCGATAGAAGAATTCTGGTGCGGCTCCGCAAGCCTGCCACGAAAGGAAAAATGATGGAACACGAACCTGCCCACGTTTTGCTCATTGAGGACAACCCCGGAGACGCGGACCTGGTACGGCTGCGTCTGGTGGAGAGTAAGTCCGAGGTCCAGGTGAACTGCGTTCCGCGCCTCTCGGATGCGCTGGCGTGTCTGGAGACGGAAACCCCGTCCCTGGTCCTGCTCGACCTAAATCTTCCCGACAGCCACGGGGCGGAAACCTTTCGCCGGATCATGCAGAAGGCGCCAGACGTGCCGGTGGTGATTCTTTCCGGTCAGGACGATGAGGCGCTGGCCCTCAAAGCCGTCCACATGGGCGTTCAGGACTACCTGGTCAAGAGCGACGTTACCAGCAAACAACTGGAGCGTGCCCTGCGTTATGCGGTAGAAAGGCAGGCGCTGCTGCGCGCTCTGGAAGTCACTCGCAAGCAGCAGATTGAATTCAAGAATCAGTTTCTGTCGCATGTTTCGCACGAATTGCGCACGCCACTGACCTGCATTCACCAGTACGTGACGCTACTTCTGGATGGGTTGGCTGGTCCGATGGCGCCGGACCAGACGGACTACCTGAAGACGGTGCTCAAGAGCGTGAATCAGCTGCATGCCATGATTCGCGACCTGCTGGAAGCCACCCGCGCCGAGAGCGGCAAGCTGCGCCTCGAACCGCGCTGCATCGATATCGGCGAACTGATTCAGCAGGCGATCGC
>PMBA01000116.1:0-896 GCA_003152795.1 Acidobacteriaceae bacterium
GGAGCCATGGCGAGGGCGGCGCGCGCATTCAGGAACAGCGCCCGCGTGCGTCTGGCGAGCGCGTCCTCCACGGTGCGGGCCATTTCGTGCCGCGCCGCCCAGACCACCTCCGCCTTCACGTAGGGCAGCGCCGCATGGAGACGCTCGCCGAGCCCGGCGTCAGCCTCCATGAGCTTGCGAATCTCGTTCGCATCCGCACCATAGCCGGCCAACCAGCCGAATTCCTTCGCTGCCTCGTGGAAGCCGTGGATGCGCAGGTGCTGCGTCACGCAGGGTCTCTCCGGCAACTGCGCCAGCGTTGCCGCCTGATCGACGCAATCCTCCGCCATATGGCGGTACGTCGTCCATTTTCCACCGCAGATGGTGACCAGTCCGGAGCGATCGATGTGGACGACATGATCGCGCGACAGTGCTGCCGTGGTGGCCACACCTGGCGCTCGAACCAGCGGGCGGATGCCGGCGAATACGCTCAACACATCGTCGCGCGTGGGTGCTTTGGTCAAGTATTGCCCGGCGGTCGCGAGGATGAACTCGATTTCCTGCTCCATGGCGACCGGCTCGAGGGTGGCGGCTGTAATGGGCGTGTCGGTGGTTCCGACCAGGGTGTGGCCGTGCCACGGAATCGCGAATAACACGCGGCCATCGCTGGTGTGGGGAACCATGATCGCGCTTTCACCCTCCAGGAAACTGGCTTCAAAGACCAGGTGTATGCCCTGGCTCGGCACCATCATCGGCGCGGCGGAAGGCTCCGCCTGGAGTCGAAGCAGGTCGCTGAAAGCGCCGGTGGCATTGACCACAACTTTGGCGGAGGCGCGAAATTTGTTGCCGGTTTCAATGTCGCAGGCGCTGACCCCATCCACAAATCCCTGGGCGTCCTTTGTCAGTCCCGTGACTTC
>PMBA01000116.1:934-3810 GCA_003152795.1 Acidobacteriaceae bacterium
CCGGCGAGAAGTTGATACAGCTTCAGGCCGAGCCCGTAGAAAGGAGCCTCCCACCAATCGTAGTTGGGCACGACGAAGGCAAGATCGTGCACCAGGTGGGGCGCGTTTTGCAGAAGCAGTCCGCGCTCCTTGAGCGCTTCCATCACTAGCCCAATATTTCCCTGCTCAAGATAGCGCACACCGCCGTGGGCCAGCTGGGTACTGCGGCTGGAAGTGCCCTTGCCGAAGTCGCTCTGCTCGAGCAGCAGCACATCGTAGCCGCGCGCCGCCGCATCGATGGCGACGCCTACGCCGGTGGCGCCGCCGCCCACGACAATCATGTCCCAGGCTTGGGGATGGGCTTCGATACGGCGCCACATGTCGGTTCGATTCATAGATCCACTCTTTGCAGGGATGCCTCTAGTCTCCATTGTTCGCTGTGGTGAAGACTCTGACTGATTCATCCACAAACGACATCGTCAAGCGCGGCCCCGATCACCAGATGCCCACTAGCTTGATCGTTGCAGCGCCGATCCCCCCAGCGATCAACGGACCAACAATCGGCACCAGCGCATATCCCCAATCTGAATTTCCCCTGTCGCCGATGGGCAGGATAGCGTGGGCCAGGCGCGGACCAAAGTCGCGAGCGGGATTCATCGCGTACCCGGTCGGTCCGCCCAGACTCAGTCCCAGCGCCCAGACCAGAACTCCCCACAACCACGGCCCGAATCCAACCGGCAGACCGGTGCTTGACACCGGCTTGCTTCCGAAGCTGAAGCCGACAATGATCAGGCAAGTAGTGGCAATGATTTCGGTCAGCAGATTTGCGGGCAGGTTGCGGATGGCGGGCGCGGTACAGAAAATCGCCAGCTTCGCTCCCGCGTCGGGCGTCACTTTCCAGTGTGGCAGGTACGTCATCCAGACCAGAATCGCGCCGGCGAAAGCTCCCAGAGTTTGAGCGGTCCAGAACAGGGCAACATTCGACCAGTTGCCCGAGAGCAGAGCCACAGCCAGGGTGATCGCCGGATTGATGTTGGCGCCCGGGCTCCCGAAAGCGATGGCCGTGAAGATACCCGCAACCACCGCCATTCCCCATCCCGTTGCAATGACGATCCAGCCGGAGTTCTCGCCTTTCGATTTCTTCAGTAGAACATTGGCGACGACGCCATCGCCCAGCAGAATCAGCACCAGCGTACCCGCAAACTCGCCAAGAAATGGCCCATGCATGGTTTGTGAAACTCCTTCCTGATTTCGTCGCCCGTCTGTCCATCCAGCTAAGGCGTTTCCACCCAGTTAAACGAGCGCGTCACCGCCTTCTTCCAGAAGTGATAAAGCATCTCACGGGATTCTTCATCCATCGTCGGCTCCCACCGTTGATCGACTGCCCAATTGGCAACCAGTTCGTCGGTATCCCGGAAGAAGCCAACCGCCAACCCGGCGGCATAGGCGGCGCCCAGAGCGGTGGTCTCTTTCACCATCGGGCGAACCACCGTCTTCGCCAGAATGTCGGACTGAAATTGCATCAGCAGATCGTTCATCACCATGCCACCATCGGTGCGCAGAATATCGAGCGTGATGCCGGAGTCTTTGGCCATCGCATCGACCACTTCGCGCACCTGGAATGCCGTGGCCTCCAGCACGGCGCGGGCGATGTGGCCTTTATTCACAAAGCGGGTCAAGCCGGCAATCACGCCGCGTGCGTCGTCCTTCCAATAAGGCGCGTACAAGCCGGAGAAGGCGGGAACGAAGTAGACGCCGCCGTTGTCACTTACGGTTCGCGCGAGCGCCTCGATGTCGGAACTCTTTTCAATGAGCCCCAGATTATCCCGGAGCCACTGCACCAGCGCGCCGGTGATGGCGATGCTCCCTTCCAGGGCATACTGTGCCGGGCCGGCGCCGAACTTATACGCCAGGGTGGTGAGCAGGCCGAAATTCGAGAGTACTGCTTTTTCGCCAGTGTTCATCAGCATGAAACAGCCGGTGCCGTAGGTGTTCTTCGCTTCTCCGGGCTTGAAGCAGGCTTGGCCAACCAGCGCGGCTTGCTGATCGCCGAGATCGCCGGCGACCGCGACTCCCGCAACCGCGGGCAGTTTCGCGGCGCCGTACACTTCGCTGCTCGAAACAATCTTCGGCAGCATCTGGATCGGGATGCCGAAATCTTTCAGAATGCTCTGATCCCACTGCAGCGTATTCAGGTTCATCAGTTGGGTGCGGCTGGCATTGGTCACGTCGGTCACGTGAACGCCGCCGTGCGGTCCACCCGTGAACTGCCAGATCAGAAAAGTATCGATGTTGCCAAACAGCAGGTCGCCCGCTTCCGCCTGAGCGCGAGCGCCGGCAACTTCGTCGAGAATCCAGCGAATCTTGAGCCCGCTGAAATAGGTAGCCAGCGGAAGGCCGGTGCGGGCCCGGTAGCGGTCCTGTCCGCCATGCGCGGCGAACTCGGCGACTGCGGGTGCAACCCGCGTGTCCTGCCAGACGATCGCGTTATACACGGGCTTGCCACTTTTCTTGTGCCAGACCACGGTGGTTTCGCGCTGGTTGGTGATCCCGATCGCAGCCAGATCCTGCGGCCGCAGTCCGCGAGCTGCCATAGCTTCCTGAATCACGCCATCGGTGCGGCGCCAGATTTCTTCCGGATCGTGTTCCACCCATCCCGGTTTGGGATAGATCTGCTCGTGCTCTCTTTGAGCTGTGCTTACGATGCGTCCGGAACGGTCGAACACGATGAAGCGCGAGCTGGTTGTTCCCTGATCAATGGCGCCAATGTAGCTTGCCATCGTGTGGCTTCCTCCTTATTCGGGTGGCGTCTCTACGGGAAATCGCGCGCCCCTGATAGCCGGTCGCCGAAAGCCTTTTTCCCGCGGCGTGCGAGGCTCCGTTGTGGCTGAAAACCC
>PMBA01000464.1 GCA_003152795.1 Acidobacteriaceae bacterium
TTGGGTGCGGTCGCGAAAATGGTGTTGGCGTCTTCACGCTGCGCCGCCGCCAACATTGAGAAACCCACCACAAAGAAGGCCATGATCGCTGTCGCTTTGCTCGTGCGGCTCAGCGTTGGACAATTCTGGATTTGCATTTCTTTTCTCCTTTGGCCCCTGGAGGGGCGCGTTAAGACTTCTAGTACTTGCGGACCTGAGCTGCGGGCCAGCGAGCGAGACTGTGTACCAAGTTCCATGCGAGGTCAATGAAACTGCACTTTAAGACTGTCTTAACCCGAAAGTGCCTGCCAGACAGCGACTTAGAGGCCCGGCTTAACTGGAGCATGGGACTGCTGGCTGTGCTACCATCTTCCAACTTGGGGGAAGGGCCATGCCAGGAGTGGTTCCAAACGGGCCCCGATACCGCTTCGGCCCGTTCGAACTGAACACCGGAGAGGAGTCGCTTGCGCGGAATGGCACCCGCGTGAAAGTCCAGGACCTTCCCTATCGACTGCTCGTCATGCTTTTGGAGCGGCCCGGAGAGATCGTCACTCGCGAGGAAGTCCGGCAGCGTTTGTGGCCAGAGAATACCTTCGTTGAGTTCGACAACAGCCTTGGCGTCGCCATCCGAAAAGTGCGGGATGCGCTGAACGATGATGCCGACACGCCTCGTTACGTTGAAACCCTTCCGCGGCGCGGATACCGGTTCGTGGCCCCCGTTACGGTTCTAGGTTCTGATGCTGTGGCGCCACCGGTCGCGTTTGTCACACCAGCGCCGGTCGTCGGGGCTGGGAATATTGCAAGCGCTACCGTTGCGAATTCCTATCGTCACCGCCGCTATTGGGTGATTGCGGCGTCGGTGGTGGTTTTGGTTGGGGCTGCCTTCTATGGTTTCCGTTCGCTGCCTCGACGCGCATCCACAAAAGCGGAGGCAGCTGGCTTTGCGCCGCCAATCCGCGCGCGGCGCTCGGTTGCGGTGCTCGGTTTCAGGAATCTGCCGGGCCGACCGGAGGACAATTGGCTTTCCCCCGCCTTCTCGGAAATGCTGAACACGGAACTNNGCGGGCGGGGGCTTGCGCATGATTTCCGGGGAGGATGTGGCTCGCGCCAAACGCGAACTCCCACTCACCGATGAAGACAGCTTGGCCCGGGGTACGCTGGAACGTCTGCGGACAAATCCGGGCGCGGATGTCGTGGTGCTCGGGTCGTACACGCTCTTGCCCAGCAACGGCGAGAATCGCATCCGTCTTGATATCCGTTTGCAGGACACGATCCGCGGGGAGACGATCGCCGAGCAGGCCATTACAGGAAATGAAAATGAGCTTTTCGAACTGGCGAGTCAGGCCGGCGCGAGTCTGCGGCAAAGTCTAGGCGTAAGTTCGATTTCTTCGGAAGCCACGAATGCTGCCCGTGCGGCGCTGCCGTCCAATGAACAGGCTGCGCGGCTTTACGCGCAAGGGCGCGCCAAATTGTGGGCGTACGATTTTCTGGGCGCTCGTGAGTTACTCGTTAGAGCCGTTGCCGCCGACCCCAATTATCCCTTGTCCCATGCCGCGCTGTCCGAAGCATTGTGGCATCTCGGCTTCGAGATAAAGGCTCGCGGCGAGGCGCAACGGGCGAGCGAGCTTGACATCCACTTACCGCAAGAGCAGCGCCTCCTCATCGAGGGACAGTATCGAAGAACTCTCCACGATTCAGCAAGAGTGGTGGAAGCCTATCAGTCTCTTTTTCATCTCTTCCCCGACAACCTCGACTATGGACTACTGCTGGCTTCAGCGCAGATGAAGATTAAGCCCAGCGACTCTCTGCGGACGCTGGCCGCTCTTCGCAGCCTTCCTCCGCCTTCGAATGCGGATGCGCGCATCGACATGGCGGAGGCGTCCGCTTGGATCAATGTGGACGACACCAAGGCACGGGCGGCTGCAAAACGTGCCATCGACAAGGCCAGTGCTGAGGGTTCGCACGTGATCGTGGCGCGCACCTACGGTTTTCTTTGCCAACAGGATGTGGGTCTGGGCTCATCTGCGGAAGGCATTAGCGAATGTGCAAACGCGCTCCAAAGCGCGCTTGCCGCCAAAGATATCAATGGAGCGGCGATGATGCGGAACGATCTGGCCGCACTTTACTTTCAAATGGGCGATCTGGCGCAGTCGGAAAAAATGTTTCGCGAAGCCATCGCGGAGTTCCGCCAAGTCGGAAACGAAGGAGGCATGGCTACCTCGCTGGCGAATTTCGGTGGTTCGCGGGTTGCTGAGGGCGACTTGAGCGGGGCGAAAAAACTGATCGACGAATCAATTATCGAGTACCAGGCCGTCGACGATAAAGAAGGGATCGCGTTGTCTCTCAACAACCTGGGGGATTTGTTGCGCCAGAGTGGCGACCTGCAAACCGCGGTAACCACATATCAACAGGGCAAGGCTACCGCGCAAGAGATTGACGACAAGGACGCGATCGCCTATGTGATGCAAGGTCTGGGTGACGTTGCTGTAGACAGGGGCGATCTTGCGGCGGCGCGTAAGTCTTACGAAGAGGCTCTGTCGCTGCGCAAACAAACGGGCGAACTCCAGTTCGCCGCTGAAACTGAACTGGCGCTTTCGAGGCTGGCCATCGAGGAAGGACACGCCGCCGATGCCGAAACTGTGATCCGAAAGTGCAAAGAGCAGTTTCATCAGGACGCTCAAGCCGACGATGAACTGGCCGCCAGCGTCGTCATGATCGATGCGTTGCTGCGCCAGGGCAAGTTCGTGGAAGCGGCCAGAGAAAGGCAAGCGAGCCAGNNCGCTGGCCGCGAAGAGTACAAATCAACTCAACCGGCTCCAGTTCGATCTTGTCTCTGCCCGCATCGAACTGGCTATCGGCCATCCGACGGCGTCGCGCCCCCAACTGCAGCGCACGCTCGAAACGGCTCGTGCTCATCATCTCCTGGGAATCGAACTCGAAACACGGCTCGCTCTAGCGGAGGTGAGAGAAAAGGTGGGTCAGAAAATCGAGGCACAAGCTGATCTCGTCGCCTTGCAGAAATTTGCGCACGACAAGGGATTCGGCCTGATCGCTGGCA
>PMBA01000134.1 GCA_003152795.1 Acidobacteriaceae bacterium
TTCGTCTTGCGCTCCTGGTCGAGCGCGCCGGCGATCTGAAGAGCATCGGGGTTGATTTCGATGACGGAGTTGACCGTGGGGCCGGCTTTGTCGATCTCCTGAATGCGGGCCAGGTATTTCTCGGTGAGAGAGCGGGAGGAATATTGCCCGGACTGGAAACGGGTCTGGGCGTCGTCGATCGTGATCTCGTCGAGTTCGAAGTCCTTTGCGAAATTCGGGGCGGCAGCAGGGGCGGGATCGGAAACCCGAGCTGAGCCCAGCGCCGGGTGAGCAGCCGTGGCCAGAGCAGCCGTCAGCCCAGTGCGGAGAAAGTTGCGGCGCGAGCTGATTTTCGGAGAGAGGGGATCGGCGGACATAAGGCTCCTGCGACGTTGCAATAAATTCGGATGCAAGTCTCGAGCGGGAATCTTACGAAGAGCGCCCGAGAAAGGCAAACGCGCAGAACGCCGGAACTACCGAACGTTGTCTTGGATAGAGCGGAATGATAATCTAACGCAGTTGAGCGGGAGTAGTTCAGCGGTAGAACGCCAGCTTCCCAAGCTGGATGTCACGGGTTCGATCCCCGTCTCCCGCTCCATATCAATTGATTGGTTCTTGCGGGAATTAAGCCAGATTTACTTGCCAACGCTGGTTGCGGACGGCGCAGCCCTCATCTGGATCAGGCCGATTCCCAGGCCCCCCACGGCGCCAGCCAGCAGCCCCAGCAGCACCAGCATGGGCACACTCTCAAGAATTGCATTCTTCACTAATTTCGCCATTCTCTGTTCTCCATTTTGAATTTCTTGGCCATAGTTAGTCTAGCATTTGCGCTTCCATTTCCAGTTCACCGATAGGTCCGCAAGAGGTTACTTTAGCGAGGGTTGCCGGAGAAGGGAACGCTGGCACCGCTGCTGGTGAAGAGTTTTTCAACTGAAGGCTGACGGAGGATTGGGACGGGGAACTCATGGCTGCAGTTCAGGGCGATGCCAGCGGTCTGTTTTTTTGCAGCCTGACGTGGCATCTTTATGTGTTCGTGTTGCTGGGAGATGCAATGAAACTTTGCAGCTTTGGCGTTTGCGTGATCCTTTTGTCGAGCCTTTGGGCGCAGTCGGCTTCGGTCGCCGCCGCGGAACCAGAACTTAGGACGGCGTCTGCGGTGTCCGGCAGCCAAAGGCCACGAATCGCCCTGGTGCTCGAAGGCGGAGGTGCGCTCGGGTTTGCGCACGTTGGGGTGATCAAGTGGCTGGAGGAGAACCGCATTCCCGTGGATATGATTGCCGGCACCAGTATGGGCGGCTTGGTCGGGGGAATCTACGCTACCGGTGAATCGCCCGGCCAGATCGAGTCTCTGATTCGCAACATCAAGTGGAACGAAGTTCTGCGAGGGGCCACTCCCTATCAAGACCTCTCGTTCCGCCGGAAAGAGGACCAGCGGGACTACCCGAATGCCTTCGAATTCGGGTTGAAGCATGGTGCCCAGTTTCCCAGCAGCTTCAATTCCGGACAACAGGTCGGATTGATTCTGGATCGAGTTGGCTTGCCCTATTCGGAAATGAAGAGTTTTGACGAGTTGCCGATCCCATTCCGCTGTGTGGCAACCGACCTGATATCGGAAAAGCCCTATGTATTCGACCAGGGCTCGCTGGCGCGAGCCATGCGGGCCTCGATGTCATTGCCAGCATTTTTTTCTCCGGTGCGCGATGGCGGCCGCGTGCTGGTGGATGGCGGGTTGGTGGACAACCTGCCGGTGGACGTAGCGCGGCAGATGGGCGCCGACATTGTGATCGCGGTTCATTTAAAGACAGCCTCCCTGGATCCGAAGGCAGCGCTCTCGACCGTAGGCGTGTTGCAGCGCTCGGCTAGCGTGAGCATCTCCATCAACGAACTCCGCAGCATGGAGAAAGCGGACATTCTGCTGACCGCGGACGTGGAGCGATTCGACTCCACCGACTACAAGCTTTTCGACAAGATCGAGGCCGAAGGATATAAAGCGGCTGAGGCCCGAATCGCGCTGCTCTCCCGTCTTCGGGTCGGAGAAGACGTGTGGCAAGAGATTGTGGCCATACGGAATGCGAAACGCAGACCGGCGCCGGTGCCCGAGTTTGTGGAGGTCACCGGAGCCAAGGGCGACATCCTGAAGGGGCTTCAGCATGAACTCGCTGGCTTGGCGGGTAACCCCATCGATCCGCATGAACTCGACGAGAAACTCATGGACGTCACCGGTCTGGGGCGCTTTGCCCGAGCCGGGTATCGCGACATGGAGCGGGACGGCCAGCATGGGTTGGCGGTCGAAGCCGAGGAGAAGAACTACGCGCCGCCGACAGTGCATCCCGCATTCGTCATTGACGGGTCGGACTACAAGAATGTGCTATTCGAGGTTGGAGGGCGCATCACGTTCCTCGACGTCGGCGGTTTTGGATCGGACTGGCGTAACGATTTTATCGCCGGTTCCGAGTACGGATTAAAAACCGAATACTTTCATCCCTTCACCTCGGATACGGCATGGTTTGTCGCAGTACACGGGATCGCCGACAGCAGCCCGCTTTTCGTCTACCAGCGCGACAAGCTTGTCGGTGAGTATCGCAACCGCGTCATCGGGGGAGGGTTTGACCTGGGCTACACATTTGGACGCGACGCGGAACTGCGTGTGGGATATGAGGCTGGATATCAGAAGATCAACTTGGACCTGGGAACTCAAGTCGCGCCCGCCGTCCGGGGACGATTCGGAGTAACTTCGCTGCGTTACCGCCTCGAACGGCTGGACGATCCGATGATTCCGCGCCGGGGAACGCTGCTGGAGTCGACCCTCAAGCTATATGACACCGATCCGGGAACGCCCGACGTGGTCCCAACCGGGGAACTGCGTCTGGGCCTGGCAAAGCGGACCAGCAGGAAATCGTCGGCGTTGTTTTTCGCCTCGGGGGGCACCTCTTTCTCGACCCGGGATACTGGATTCCCGCCCTTCAGCCTCGGCGGCCCGTTTCGCCTGGGAGCCTATGGGACGAACGAGTTGCTGACCAATCAGTATTTCCTGCTGCAGCCGGCTTTCCTCTACAGGTTGCGCGAAATCTCGCCATTGTTGCGGCAGAATGTGTATCTGCTTACCATGTATGAGGCGGGAAAAGCCTACGGCCTGCCGGCAGGTTCCTCGCAGGTCAAGCAGGACGCCACCGTCGGAGTGCTGTTCCAGACGTTATTTGGCCCGATGTTCTTCGGTGGGAGCCTTGGCGATAACCAGCACCGCAAGTTCTTCTTCAAGGTGGGCCGGCTATTCTAAGACCTGCCTGTAGAGAGCCGGGCGTCCCCCCGTAGGCGGCATCTGCCGGGCGAGCCGCCCTCCGCATTGCCCAGACATGCCTCGGCGAAAGCTCTCTGTCGCCCGGGGATTGCCGCCCTATGATAAAAAAGAATGATTCGAGGTGTACTCATGGCAGAACCAACTTACGAAGAATTGAAAGCTCGCCTGTCCGATCTGGAAAAGCAGGTGGAAACGAAAACTAAAAGCGGCGTCATGCAGTTCCGCGTGAGTGAAAAAGGCGGAGTCAGCGTCTACGGACTGGGCCGTTTTCCGGTGACGCTCTACTACGAACAGTGGACCAAGCTGCTCAACGCCGTTCCCGACCTTAAAGTTTTTATTGAGGAAAACAAAAGCAAGCTGAAGATGAAAGAAGGCTAGCCGCGCCATGTGCAGAGACGGGCCTGCCCCGTCTCCGGTCGCAGTGTCGCCTTGCGGCGTGGGTAGAGACGCCGCAAGGCGCGTCTCTACCACAGAATGGGAGGCGCGTTGGTTCAGTTGGTGGAGATTCCACACGCTGGCCATTTCGACATGATCGACCCCGATTCGGAGGCCTTCCCGCAAGTCAGGGAGTACGCTGCTGGGCGCCGTGGGATCCAATTATGCTTGGGGCGGTTGTCCCCCGGGGGTGGTGGGCAAGTGCACCGGTCGGTCCCAACCTATTGAATTTAAACTCACGAAAGGCACGTGTGTTTGACAACACGTAATTTACGTGCTACACGTATAGTACGTGACACAATGAATACGTCCAAGCAGAACGTGACCATAAGCCTAACCCGGCAGACACTCCAGAAGGTCAGAGTACTGGCCGCTCGACGTGGTTCGTCGATCAGTGGTCTGCTGGCGGAGCAAGTTGAGATCCTTGTGGGAGAAGAAGAAGCGTACGAACGGGCGCAAAGGCAAGCGATGGCATTGCTTGATCAGGGGTTTCATATGGGCGGTGTGATTCGAGCCAGTCGAGACCAATTGCATGAGCGATAGGACCTTTGTCGACTCGAATATCTTGATCTACGCTCACGACGTCGACGCAAAATCAAAGCACGAAATAGGCAGGAGCATCCTCGCCGAACTCTGGCGCCAGCGAATGGGCGTTCTCAGCATGCAGGTGCTGCAGGAATTTTATGTGAATGTGACGCGCAAGATAGCGGTTCCGCTTTCCAAAGATGCGGCGCGTGTGGTGGTGAACAGCTACGCAATCTGGTGCGTCGAAACCACTCCGGCTGAAATCTCTTCGGCATTTCGAATCGAGGACGAGTCCCGAATCGGATTTTGGGACGCCCTCATTATTGCGTCGGCCGTCAAGTGCGGAGCCAGTCGGATCCTCTCTGAAGATCTGAACGCGGGCCAGACGATCGCAGGCGTGAGGATCGAGAATCCGTTCGACAAGTAAGAGTGGTGCGCCCGGAGAGAATCGAACTCCCAACCTCATGGTTCGTAGCCGTTTCCAGGGTACTATCGCAGGGTATCTCAGCATTGATAACTGCGCATCAATTCAGCAGGTTAGCAAGATGAGTGAGAGGTGCTGAGCAGCGCTGCTACATCATGAGTCACTACAATTTTCACTACAGTGTTTTGAGGTCAGCATCGCGGGCTCTTGACGTACGAGGTGGAACGGGCGCTGTCCTGCGTTAGCGCTGCGCGTTTTGCGAGTCGTTGACTCAGTGCCTTGTGGCAAGTGGAGATCGTTGCAATATCGCCGCGCCTCTGGTCACTGGCTCGGGTTCGCTTGAGGAACGAATCGCAGTCGACTCCCGGCTCAGTGGGAGCGAGCGATGGGCTTCTATACGAGCCGCCGGGATGATCCTTGCAATAGGCCTGAACCCGCATGTTGTGCAGGAAGTTGTAGATGTTGGCAGCGCCTTTGAGATCCTCGCCGTGGGAGCCGTGTAGGTTGTCGACAGTCACCTCGGTAAAGTAGGGGTCCACGGAAGTCCGATCTGGGTCGCCTTTTCTCCGCGCACGGCGAGTACTACCTCACGATGTGGGTCGCTGGCTCGTATCTCCAGACCCGCCCGGTCGTGCTGTCGTAGAGAAAAAGCTCGTCATATGCCTCGATTGACCCACTCGTTGAAATTCCTGGTGCCTTGATGGCTACGGGAGTTCGTGTACGCGCTATCGTCCTCTTTCCGGACCTTGGTTGGTAGAGCAAAAGCAAGAGCAACGGCAAAAGCTTCGACGAGAGCGAAATGGCGCGCTCTTCGGAGCGGACGGCGTAGTACGCTCAAAAAGTGCTTGACAGCGCCGGCATTGTCAGAGACGCGATGTCGCGGATTGACCGGCGGTCAAAACGCGAGAACGCCTGGTAACAGAAGTTACCGCCCTCCTCCCTTCGTGATGCAAAAGAAGAGCCGCCCCAGTCCGAGCGGCTTTGCCGTGGTTCCGCTTTGCTGCAAACTTCAAGCGCAGGTTGGCGACGTTCGTCACGAACTACTGGGGAAGGCCACACATCGCAGCGCGCACTCCGAGTGGGCCACCGGTGCTCGGCTCAGAAAACAAACATCAATTGACGGGCATCTTGATAACCGTGTTGCCGCTGAAGTTCGTCACCCAAATGTTGGCTCCATCGAAGAGCACGCCTGACCCACCGGCCCCAAGGGTGTAGGTACCCACCACCGCGCCGCTGCTGGCCAACAGCTTGGTGACGCTGCTGCTCGTTTGGTTCGCCACCCAAATGTTGGTTCCATCGAAAGCCACTCCGTACGGATTCGTCCCAACGGAGTACGTACCCACCACCGCGCCGGTGCTGGCCAACAACCCGGTCACGGTGCCGTCGCCATAGTTAGNNTAGCCACCCAGATGTTGGTTCCGTCAGAGGCCACCCCGATCGGAGATTTCCCAACGGAGTACGTACCCGCCACCGCGCCGGTGCTGGCCAACAGTTTGGTCACGGTGCCGTCGCCACCGTTAGCCACCCAGATGTTGGTTCCGTCGAAGGCCAGCCCGGCCGGATTGTTCCCGACCGAGTACGTTCCCACGACCGCGCCAATGCTGGCCAACAACTCAGTCACGGTGCCGGGGTTGCTGTCGTTCACGACCCAAATGTCGGTTCCATCGAAGGCCAGCGCTATCGGGAGCCCAGAGGAGTATGTCTGGGGATACCATCGCAAGAGCGCCGCATTCATCGCCCCAAGGGTTACCCCCGCAGGCCCGGCTTGTCCTTGCGGCCCCTGTGGGCCAGTCGCGCCCACGGGACCTTGCGCTCCGGTTGCTCCGGTTGCTCCGGTCGCCCCGGTGGCGCCGGTCATCCCGATCGGTCCCTGTGGCCCTGTTGCTCCCGTCGGACCTTGTGCGCCCATCGGCCCCGTCGCGCCACTAGCCGCAATAAGTTGCCAGTTGGGATTCAGAATCGACGGTTCGGAGCCAAGGTTCGGGAAGACCGCAAGCCAGAATTGCCCGCCATCCGTCACCGCACTGCCGATCTGATAGTTGGTCGTGGAAACCCAGCTTCCCTGGTTGCTGATGCCCGGTGCTGCCAGCAATTGCCAATTGGAATTGCTTGCATTGGGAGTCGAGTTTGTATTTGCAGCCAACGCGATCCATGATGAGCCCGCATAGGCGACGGAATCGTTGACGTTATACGCAGTAGTTGGAGTCCAAGCCCCAAGATTGTTGATTCCGGCAGGTCCCGTCGGACCAGTCGCGCCCGTTAAGCCTATCGGACCCTGCGGACCTTGTGCACCCTGCGGACCCTGCGGGCCTTGGGGTCCAGCCGGACCTTGCTGCCCGCTACTGACGTAGACGATATAGAGCTCGGGCGGATGGCTGGTCGTCGTGCTCTCCTTACTGTCCAAAGTCGCCACCAGCGGGCTGTTCGCAACGAGCGCGATCCCGTCGTTCGCCGTCCCGTTCAGCCAACCAACCACTGCCGATGTGATATCGACTTCCATGTAATCTGATTTGTTGGTTGTGGCCAGCGGAACGCTCGCGGCAATCGTGGCTCCCAGAGCCGGTTGCAGGCTGTACGTGATTGAGTTCTCAGCCCACGTGCCGTTGACCAGATCAACATTGAAACTGCCGCTCTTGGTGCAACTAGTCACATAGAGTCTCAGCGTCGCCTTCGCGATGGAAGCGCCGGTGTAGCCGCTGGGCACGGCGGTGAGATCAAAGCGAATGAATGTGGTGTTGGCGGCGCTGCTGAGGTCCAGCGTTTTCGCCGCGCCATAGTTCGTAGTGGGAAGTGTTGCACTGATGTAAGCATCATCACTCGGTACGAACTGGGCGTAAGTGGCGACTGCCATGAACAGAACAAGAACGAGCATCGCTGTCCGGCGGAACACGGCGAAAAAGATAGAAGGGCGCATGTATGTCTCCTTTTAAAGTCGCATTAGGGAAGGCAAGCCAAGCACCGGACGGTAGGCCTTGAGCTTGCGGGCCGAGAGTCCGGCCGAACAGAAATCTGAGAGAGCGAAACTCGCTCGCGCAAACTATACGCAACAATCCAATCAAAGATCAGTGACCAGGTTCACACCAAAATGTGACGGAACCGGCGAGCGGCAAGCGGTTTGCTTTGGCTCGGGAGAACGGAAGTTTAGACCAGATGAGGTTGGCAACGCGTCGATTGGCGTAACATCCAAAATTAACCGGCCAAATCTGCTTGCACCTTCGAAACAAGCGAAGCGCTTTATAATCAAGCAGTTTGGCCGGCTATTTTCGATATAACTGGTCCAATCTGTGCACGCGCCCTTAAGTCTCAACATACGTTAGAGTTAGCCTCGCGCGGGCATCAGTATTGGCCAGTTATATCGCGGTTACGCGTTTTGACTTCAAGAAAGGCGAACACACAGCGCACGCTTGCGAGAATGCCTGTTAACGAAGTTGCGCGCAACCACTTCGGCGGGAAGCCAAAGAAAAGCCGCCCAGACATCGGGCGGCAGGCTGTTTGTTGCGATAGGCCTTACGGGAGCAACAACAAGCCCAGGTTCACATTGCTCAGATCAGTGTACCCATCTCAGGGGCAGCAAGGGATGATCGCATCTACGCCTTGATTGTGACGCCCTTTTTCTGCAGCATCGTCAAGAACATCAGCCCATATTCAATGACGACGTTGCGAAGCAGCCGCGCAAACTCACGCTCCGCTATCAGGGGGTGGACCCCTTCATCGCTGAGAAGCGTGTAGAGACCCCGCGCAAATTTGTCTTGTTGTAGCGACAGGAATGATTGGTTCTTCAGGAACGTCAGTGTCGGATCCCATTCATCAACGACTGGAGTCTTCAAATTGTTTGCGATTGCTTGGCCGGCGTCGATGTTGAGATGCTCATAAAAGCTGCGAATGTGTCCAAGGCAACTCTTCAGATCGAAGGCGTCGGACGAGGCTCGGTACAGGTCTTCCGCTTTAGCAAGAGAGGCTGTCAAGAGAGGATCGAAGCCGAGGCTATCGAGAAAACCGACCACTTTGGTTTTGTCGCTTTCGACTTCCAGATTCGTAGTTTGCTCAAGCACGCCCTTCACGTAAAAATATCGGGCTTGGTTGCATTGCTGCGCGATGGCGTCGATGGCCTTGACGATTTCCTCGCCTACATTTGAGAATCCCTGACGATAATGTGGATTGTTGACCATCCGTCCTCCGCCGCTCGCTTGCTTCGCGGTCCAGGTCTGCTGCTCGGCAATTTCGCGTAGATGGGCCAGGGCCTTCGGAAGATTATCAATTTGGGCTCTACTAAGAATGTTGAAGTTGAGCGAAATCATTTCCTCGATTTCAATCAGCATGACGGCTACGCCCGTCGATGGCATTTTTAATTTAAGAGTGGCATCCAGCAGTGCCTGCACGTAGCCGTTCCGGATGCAGAACTCAGCGAGGAGTGCGAGGCTGGATGTCTTGCCTCGCCAGCAAGGGAAAATGTAACCGTTGTTCGTCGGGGCAGCGTCCAGCATTGGTTTCAGCAACCCGGCGACAAAGGCGGGGCGGTTTTCGGCCGGAAGCTGATTCATGATCGTTAGCAACAGGTTAAAGTTGACGCTTTCGAATACAAAGAGCTTTGGGTTTTCCCAAACCTCGCGGGGCCGTTTCGCCCTCATCCGGGTCAAGGTCGTGGCAGCGGCCACGCTGGGCGTATAGCCCTGTGGTTTCAACGTGCATTCTTCAAGCAGCATTTCGCGCGACCATTCCTTGGCCACGTAGCGATAACTCGGGGTGGGTCGAACCCGTTCCTCTTCGAGAATGTAAAGAGCGTTCTGAAACGCCTCAGCCAATTCCATCCAACGATCTACCTTTAGGGGGTTTCGGGAAAAGTCGGGAGAAGTCGTCACTCACTACAATTTTCACTACAGTAGCTTTCGAGCGAGAACCGCATCGGTTGTAAGTCATTGAAGGAATGGTGCGCCCGGAGAGAATCGAACTCCCAACCTCATGGTTCGTAGCCATGCACTCTATCCAATTGAGCTACGGGCGCATCCTGGCAGAATTACGTCTTCGAATTATAACGGAAACCGAATCCTTTCGCCCAACCCGATGACGGGATGCGTGCGCGGGAAAACTTCTGAAGTGTGTTGGATTCGCCTGCCGATTGCCGCCAAATACCGCGCTGGCTGTCCAAATCGACGGTGTTGCCGAAATCATCGCCATGCGGAAGGTTTGTAATCTTGCGTAAAAGTTTCCGTCCCCGCGCAAAACCTACCCGCCCCAGCGTTCTACAGATGCATGTTGGCAATGCGTTAGCGATGGCATCCGACATGCTCCTTGTTGGGGCAGACGAAGTGGCGCGCAACGGGGCATTTGGGAATAAACTTCGGCCAGAGGTCTTTCCGAATGCCCCATTGCAAACTCCGTTTGTCGATCCTGATCAAACGATTGTCGACCAAGCCGCACTCCGTCCACTTTCCCGGCGGCCCTCCCCCGAGGTTCCTCCTGGAAGTTAAGGACTAGCAGGGAAACGGGCGGAGTGCCCTCTCATCGCTGCCCACCTCTAGCCAGAAGCAATCTCCAGAGACTTTCAGGCAAGAACAAGTTGTTCCTGTACGTCGATGCCAGCCTGGCGCAACAACCTGGCGACCGCGTCGCCCTTCAATCGCGAGGCGTCGAAGCGCACGCGCACCGTCCGCTCCTTCTCGTTGAACTGGATGCGCTGTATGCCATAGACCTCGCGCACACTGTCGATGGCCCGCAACTCAGCTTCTCCAGGCTGAGTCTGATAGCGGTAGACGGCTTCGAGGTATGTCATTCTGATTTCTCCCAGGGAATAAAGGTTCTTGGGCTACTGTTTGAGTATCTAACAAGGGCTGGCTTCCGCCAAGCGCGATTCTGACCAGCGCNNACCCTGTAGACACTGCGAACGCCGAATCGTCCTCCGCCAGGCAGAAAGACCCTGTCTGCGGGATGGAAGTGAATCCCGCAACCGCTCGCTTCAAGACGCTGCACAATGGCAAAGAATATTTTTTTTGTTGCGCCGGTTGCCTCGCCAAGTTTCAAGCGAGTCCCGAAAAAAGTCTGTCGCTCCCGCCTAAGCCAATGACAATGAAATCGGGACTGGTGTCTCTGGGGGCGCCAACTGGCGTTCCGAAAACGATCATGCCCGGCATGAGCGTCACAACTCCCACTGGTCCGCCTGCGGACGGTTCCGGAAAAGATACACGCACCTACGTTTGTCCGATGTGCCCCGAGGTACGGCAGATTGGGCCGGGTCCCTGTCCCAGGTGTGGAATGGCGCTGGAGGCCGAGTCCCCTGCGGTGCCCACGACTAAGCGCGAGTATATCTGCCCGATGCATCCGCAAATTGTGCGAGCCGAGCCGGGGAATTGTCCGATATGCGGCATGGCGCTTGAGCCGCGCACCGTGACAGTCAAGGAAGAGAATCCCGAACTGCGCGACATGACCCGGCGCTTTTGGATCAGTCTCGCGCTGACCGCACCCTTGCTGGCGATTGCCATGGGCAGCATGGTGTGGCCGCACAGGTTCATGGCATCGCCCTGGAATTGGGGCTTGCCCTGGGTCGAATTGCTGCTTGCCACGCCGGCCGTGCTTTGGTGTGGCTGGCCCTTCTTTCAGCGCGGATGGGCCTCGGTGGTCCATCGCAGCACCAACATGTTCACCCTCATTGCGATGGGCACGGGCGTGGCATACCTCTTCAGCGTTACAGCAACTCTATTCCCGCGAATCTTTCCCGCTTCGTTCCGCAGCATGGGCGACCGCCCGGATGTTTACTTCGAAGCGGCAGCGGCGATCGTCACCCTGGTATTGCTAGGGCAGGTGCTGGAGTTGCGAGCCCGCAGCCAGACCTCGAGCGCGATCCGGGCGTTGCTCGATCTGAGCCCGAGGATGGCCCGCCTCATGAGTAAAGCAGGCAGCCCAGACGGGTCTGAAAGTGAGCGCGATATTCCGCTCGAAGAGGTCCAGCGGGGAGATCGGCTGCGGGTGCGTCCGGGAGAAAAGATTCCGGTCGATGGCGTTGTGCTCGATGGGTCGAGCGTAGTGGACGAGTCCATGATCACGGGCGAATCCCTTCCCGTGCCGAAGACGGCGGCCTCGCACGTGATCGGTGCCACCGTGAACGGCAACGGATCTCTGGTGATGCGCGCCGAGCGTGTCGGCAGCGAGACGATGCTGGCGCAGATTGTGCAGATGGTAAGCCAGGCGCAGCGCACGCGCGCCCCGATCCAGCGGTTGGCAGACAAAGTTGCGGGCTGGTTTGTTCCGGCGGTGATCGCGGCTGCGGTCGTGACCTTTATCGTCTGGGTGAGTTTCGGCCCGGAACCGCGTTTCGCGCATGCCATCGTGAACGCCGTCGCCGTACTGATCATCGCGTGCCCCTGTGCGCTGGGCCTCGCGACTCCGATGGCGATTATGGTCGGCACCGGGCGCGGCGCCCGTGAAGGCGTGCTCATCAGAAATGCCGAGGCGCTCGAAACACTGGAAAAAGTGGACACCGTCGTCTTCGACAAGACTGGAACGCTGACCGAGGGAAAACCGAAGGTGGTGGCGATTTCGCTGGCAGAGGGTTCGCTGGCCACTTCCGAAAACGATCTTCTGCGCCTGGCGGCGAGTCTGGAGCGCGCCAGCGAGCATCCGTTGGCCGCGGCGCTTGTGCTAAAGGCGAATCAAGAGAGCTTGAGTTTGAGCGAGCCCACGAATTTCCAATCCACGCCCGGCCAGGGTGTGCGCGGCGCGGTGGCTGGAAAGATCGTGGCGGTTGGAAACCTCATGCTGATGCGTGCCGTCGGAGCTTTTGGGGGCAAGGAAGGGGTCTTTGTTGGCCGCGCCGTCGGATCCACCGCCGTTTATGTGGCGGTCGACGGCAAGTATGCCGGTGCCATCGCAATCGCCGACCCGTTGAAGCCGTCCACGGCGAACGCGCTACGCGAGTTGAAACGCCAGGGAATCCGCTTGGTCATGCTCACCGGCGACAACCAGTCTACGGCGCTGGAGATTGCGCGAAGCCTCGACATCGCAGACTTCAGAGCCGAAGTTCTGCCGGCGCAGAAAGCGGAGATCGTCAAGAAACTCCAAAGCGAAGGCCGCATAGTGGCGATGGCGGGCGACGGCATCAACGACGCTCCCGCATTGGCCCAAGCGCAAGTCGGAATTGCCATGGGCACGGGAACCGACATCGCCATGGAGAGCGGCGGCGTCACCCTGCTTAAAGGAGACCTTGAAGGAATCGTTCGCGCCCGCAAGCTGAGCCACGCGACCATGCGCAACATCAGGCAGAACCTGTTCTTCGCGTTTTTCTATAACGCGATCGGAGTGCCGATTGCCGCGGGCGTGCTCTTTCCCGTGTTCGGACTGCTGCTGAGCCCCATCCTGGCCGCTGCCGCGATGAGTTTTAGCTCGGTCTCGGTGATCATGAACTCCCTGCGATTGCGCAAGGTGGAGCTCTAGGTTTTAGCCTCTAGTTCTCCGCTCCCGCCCCGTGTTTCTGGCGGCACACCTTACACTCGGTGGCTGGCTCAGCGTTGTCCACGCGGTGCTTCACGGGTTTCAAAGTGCGCAGATAAGCAAACATGGCTTTCAAGTCACTGTCGGTAAGGTTCGTGTAAACCACCACCGGCATAATGGAATTCAGCGGGCGCGCCTTGACATATCCGCTGTGAAGCACCTGCACAAAAAGTGCTTCGTCATAATACGGAATTCCGGTCGCATCTGGCGTTAGGTTTGCGCTCGCGACGCTTCCCCACGCGCCCGAAAGGATCATCCCGCCCGCGAAGTCCATGCCGGGCACCCTTTCACCATGCACTTGCGGGGTGTGACAGTCACTGCAACCCGCCAGATTAACCAGATGCGCTCCGTGTCTGACCATATCGGAGGCGCTCGCATCCTCGGCGACTGGCGATGTCAAAGGCTCCGGCATGCTGCGGACAAGGTACTTAACCGGGAAGATGATTTCGGTTTTCGGCAGTTCGCGCCGCACCGCGGGCAGCGATCGCAGATACACAATGACCGACGCCACGTCCTCATCCGGCATTTCGCGGTAATGCATGTAGGGCATCATCGGGAAAAGCGCCCGGCCATCGTGTCCGATGCCCTCGCGAATCGCGCGGGCGAGCTGGTCGTCGGTCCAGTTGCCGGCTCCCGTTTCCCGATCGGGAGTCAGGTTGGGCGCGACGATGCGTCCGGGAAGGTTGGCTTCGGGCTGAACCTCCCCTGCGCCTTCCGTGCCCGGCACGATAGGCGTCCCCGGAGCGGCCCAATCATGATGGGAATGGCAGTACAGGCAACCACTCAGAGCCGAGGCGATGTAGCGTCCGCGTTCCAGGCGCTGCGGAGTGCGCTCAAAAGTGCGGTTGCTGAGCGGCCGCGCTTTCGGCCCAATCAACGGACGCCAGCCGACGGTAGCAGTGATGGCGATTGCTAATACGCCAGCCAGCGCGACTACGCCGATCAGAAGCCATTTCCCTAGTCGTGCCATCGCTCGTCACCTGCAGTGGTTTGCGCACACCTCAACATGCGAGGCAGGGATCAGTGCCTCACATCCTGCGGCGTGGGCTTTAAAACCACGCGAAGCAGTTTACAGCTTGCTCAGGTAATCCGTCACTTCCGGGCTGGTCCAATCCACCGCTCCGATAAACTTGCGGCGGATGACTCCGTTGCGGTCGATCACGAAGGTTTCCGGCCAGCCGAACGTGCCGTATAGCGAACTCGCCTTCTTCGCTTCGTCGCGCACGGTAACCATGTTAACGCTGTATTCCTTGAGGAACTTGTGGTATGCCGCGTCGTCCGCGTCAATGCTGACGGCGAGCACCACCACTCCTTTGTCTTTAAGACGCGTCTGCATCCGAACCAGCGACGGAGTCTCCTCAATACACGGTGGACACCATGTCGCCCAGAAATTCAGCACCACCACCTGCCCGCGAAACTGACTGAGCGTGACTTTGTGGTCGGAATCCTGCAGGGTAAAGTCCGGGGCATTCGAGCCGATGCGTGCGGGATGGCTCCCGCTGTAGCATCCCATCAGGGCGGCCAGCAATCCAATGACAATGGGAATTACAAGAGCCGTTCGTTTCACACCGAATATAATAGCGGAAATCTTGATCATGGCTCGCCTCCAAATCGGGGCGGGATTTGAGCAGGCAATCGACGATCCAAGATTCCACGATCGCTAAAAGCTGGTCGCTCGCATTATGCGGATTCGCTTTATCTCCTCCACTCCCATGAATGTGTTTTCGGGAAGTGGGACCTACGTCGGGATCGAAACCCTGGCGCGGTCGGTGCGAGCGCTGGGCGCGCCGGTCGATATGGTCGCGCCCCGCCTGCAGTTCCCCATCTTGACTGCCCAGCGCTTGCTATTCAATCAATGGTTAAGATTCCGGCGCCAGAACGACTACGACGTTACCGTGGGCTTTGACATGGACGGTTACACCATTGCCGGTGAAGCGTCGGCTGGCCAAAGCAGCGCCGGGAGCGGCAAGCATGCTCATGTTGCATCCATTAAAGGGGTGATCGCCGATGAGATGCGTTTTGAGTCGGGCGTGACGAAACTGACTATGCGGCTGCAGGCGGGGTGCGAGGCCAAACACGTGCGCCGCGCCGGCCTGGTAATGACCTCAAGCGCTTATTCGGCCGGGAAAATCCGCCAACTCTACGGGGTTTCCCAACCCCCACGCATTGTGCCGGAACCGATTGACCTGGCGGCCTGGGGGGATTTAGCCGGGAACAGCGCGCCACCCCCAAGCGGCAAATTCATCGTGCTCACAGTTTGCCGTTTCTACCCCAGGAAAAGACTGCCGGTGCTGCTGGCCGCCGCGGATCGCTTGCAATGGCGGATTCCTGGTCTAGAAGTTCACATCGTGGGCGGAGGGCCGGAGGAAAGCCGTCTGCGGGCTATCTGCCGGCAACGAAATCTGGAAAAGGTTGTAGTCTGGCTCCGCAACATCTCCGGCGCGGATCTGGCCCGCGAGTACAGCCAATGCCACCTCTTCTGCCTGCCCAGTGTTCAGGAAGGATTCGGTATCGTGTTTCTGGAAGCCATGGCCAACGGCAAAGCCATCGTGGCGGCGCGAGCCGGGGCAGCACCCGAAGTGGTCAGACACGGCTTGCTGGCGGAACCGGAAAACGACCGCGACCTGGCGGATGCCATCGAGCGACTTTATCGCGACCAGCCCTTGCGCGAGGCGCTCGGCAACGCGGGCCGCGAATTCGTTGGCCGCTTTGACGCTCCAGTTGTGGGCAGAATGTTCTTGCGCGAGCTCGAAGAATTTATGGCGAGCCGGGCGGACTCGGCAAAGCGGGCAGCGAGGTGATCCTCTACGACCTGAGAATTCTATGTCGTGACCGATATACTTACGGTATCGAGGCGAAGGAATGGTCTATTTGACCCGCAAAGCGGAATTTTCCGCATCGCACTTCTATCACAACCCCGGGTTCACTCCGGAAGAGAACCAGCGCGTTTTCGGCAAGTGCAATAATCCCAACGGACACGGGCACAACTACACTCTGGAAGTGACCGTCAAGGGCGCGGTCGATCCGAAGTCCGGGTTCGTCGTCGACCTGAAGCAATTGAAGGACGTCATGAGCAGGGAAGTGCTCGAGGCGTTTGACCATCGTTTCCTTAACAAGGAAGTGGCCGAGTTTTTCACCAGGATCCCCACCACCGAGAACCTCGCTATCGCCATCTGGCAGCGCCTCGCGCCCAAACTCAAAGCGGCGCAGTTGCATCGCGTGCGCGTCTACGAAACGCCCGACTTGTTCGTCGATTTTTACGGTGAAGATTCGGTTGGAGNNNGATCTACGGCAAGTGCAACAACCCCTACGGGCATGGGCACAATTACATGGTCGAAGTCACGGTCAGTGGACCGGTCGACGACCAGACCGGCATGGTCTGTAATCTGGTCGATCTGGATGGCTTTGTGCACAGGCAGATCCTGGAACGCTACGACCACCAGAATCTAAACCTGCTTTCAGAATTCGTAGAGCATGTTCCGACCACCGAAAACCTATGTATCGCCATCTACGAAATTGTGAAGCGTGGCTTCCCCAAGGCTCATCTAGAAAAGATAAGAATTGAAGAAACGATGATGAATTCGTTTGAATATGCTGGGGAGTTGTAATTTGTAATTGGTTTTTCAATTACAAATTCACAAATTACAAAGCGCAAATCTTATGAAGTCCACGACACAGCCCGCCACCCTTACCAGCGCCAGTTACGAGCAACTGGTGCGCGAGATGATTATTCGCCTGGGGGAAGACCCCGATCGCGAAGGGCTTTCGCGCACTCCCGAGCGCGTCGAAAAGGCCATGCGCTTTCTCGTCAAAGGTTACAAGGACGATCCCGAGGCGCTTCTGCGCGAGGCGCTGTTCACCGTCAGCTATGACGAGATGGTGATCGTGAAAGACATTGAAATGTTCAGCCTGTGCGAGCACCACATGTTGCCTTTTTTTGGCAAGGTGCACGTCGCCTATATCCCAAACGGAAAAGTGATTGGGCTGAGCAAAATACCGCGCCTCATCGAAGCCTTCTCGCGACGCTTGCAGATCCAGGAGCGCCTGACAACGCAAATTGCGGAGGCAATCCAGAAAACCATCGAACCCCAAGGCGTCGGCGTAGTCATCGAGGCCAGGCATCTCTGCATGATGATGCGCGGCGTCGAGAAGCAGCACTCCTCGGCCGTAACCTCGTCCATGCTCGGCAGTTTCCGCAACGAAGAGGAAACGCGAACCGAATTCCTCTCGCTCATCCGCCAGCGCTCGAATGGCGTCTGATTTTGCTCGTGTGGGGACGGGCGCCCTCGCGAGCCTCCCCTGAGCGAAGTCGAAGGGTCCAAGCCGAGCGCAGCTCGGCAGTTGCCTGCGCTCACAGCGACGCTGCATATTCTCCACGGCCCTATTGCCGAGTTGTGAACTCCGGCTCGAAAGCTCGCGGCAATTGGAATAAGCTGAAAATACCGCATGCGGAAACGCACACTCAGCTCTCGTCAACCTGCGCGGCGTGAACCCATGCTCTCCGGCCGCCTCGCCCTCGTCACTGGCGCCAACCGCGGCATCGGCCTCGCCATCGCGCGCACACTGGCGTGCGAAGGATGCAATCTGATCATCACCGGCCGCGACCAGCGCGCCTTGGACAAGGCGTGCATCGAACTGGACAAGCTCCAGTCGGAGAAATTGCCGGAGAAGCTAAACGTCCCAGTGCTGGCACAGTCCTGCGACGTTCGCAGCCCCGACTCGGTCGACTATCTTTTCGCGCTCGTCCGTGGATTGCGCCAGCCCCTCGACATCCTGGTGAACAATGCGGGCATCGGACATCGCAATCTTGCCGTCAGCGAGTTGCCCTACCCCACATGGATGGAAGTGATCGACACGAACCTCACGGGCCTGTTCCTCGTCACTCAGGCTGCACTCGCCGTGATGAAGCCCGGCAGCACCATCGTGAACAATCTGTCCATTGCCGCCGAGCGCGTCTTCCCGGGGTCGGCTGCCTACAACGCGTCGAAACATGGCGCCCTCGGATTTACAGATACTCTGCGCGAGGAGTTGCGGCCCAAGGGAATACGCGTGATCGCCCTCATGCCCGGCGCAACCGATACCGCAATCTGGGACACGATGTGGCCAAAAGCACCCAGGCGCAAAATGATGTCCGCCGAAACCGTCGCCCGCACGGTGCTGGACGCGCTCCTCTTGCCCCAAAACACTACCGTAGAAAAAGTAGTGGTCATGCCCTCAAGCGGCACACTGTAGGAACGTGCCGGTTAATGGCGACGCGGGCGCTAGAGTGAGCATCTAAAAAGAAGCGGGTTTCAGAGTTCACACTTCATTGTCGTTTGGTGACGACCAACGACAGACGACCAACAGCTGAAGCCCAGCGACCGAGAAACACCATGTCATTCCTCGAATACTTCAAATCGCTGAAAGAGTCCGAAAAGCGCAGTTGGGCCTGGGCCGTAGCCATCGCCGCAGACGTCCTCCAGATCGCCGCGTTTCCACTCTTCGCTGAGGGAGCCATGTCTCCCGCAGATTCGGCGCTCGACTTGATTGTCGCTTTCGTTATGATTCGTCTGCTCGGATGGCACTGGGCTTTCTTGCCGACGGCCGCCGCCAAACTCATTCCCGGCGCCGACCTTTTTCCCACTTGGACCACCGCAGTATGGTTCGTCACCCGCCGGAAGCTGAGTGTCAACTCCGAAGACAGCTATAATCCTGACTCCAATTTCGATTCCAATTCCAATTCCAAAGACGTGGAGATTCTGCCTCCCGGTCCCGCGCCTGAACGGCGGCGGTAGGACAAGTGGCCGCTTACTTTGCCGTGCAAGCATGTTCATCAGCACCGAGCCGACGTATTGGCCTCTGCTCTACCAAGTCCCATACCGGTATCGGTGCGGTCGCTCACGGAATATATTGATCATGACCACGCCCGCGACAAAGCCTCCCACATGCGCCCAGAAAGCGATCCCGCCCGACGTAGTCTGGCTGGTTTCGGCGATCGCCGTAGCGGCGCCGCTCAGGAAGTTTCCTACAAACCAATAGCCGAGCATGAGCCAGGCGGGTACGTGGAAGAAAAATATCGGAGGAAACCAGATCAGCACCCGCGCCCGGGGATACAGAATGAAGTACGCGCCCATCACCCCGGCAATCGCGCCGCTCGCACCCACACTGGGTACGCTCGAGGCCTGGTTCAATAGAATGTGCGTGACGCCCGCCGCAACTCCGCTCATCAGGTAAAACACGAGATACTGGAAGTGTCCAATGTAGTCTTCGATGTTGTCGCCGAAGATCCACAGGAAGAGCATGTTCCCGGCCACGTGTAAGAATGAAGCGTGCAGAAACATCGAAGTGAACAACGGCAAAATGGCGGTCGCCACCGGGGCGTAGGAGTGTCCCGTGAGCACGGCCAATGTGTGGCGAGGCACCACGCCGAACTCGCCCATGAACGCATTCAGCGCCCGATGGTTCTGCGTGCCCACCGAGAGCTCCCACAGAAACACCAGCACGTTGAGGACGATCAGAAAATAATTGACGAACGGCGTCGAGAAAATGGGCTGATCGTCACGAAGAGGAATCATTTAATTGGCGATTGGTAATTGGTAATTTGGAGGCAACACCGCTCATCCGGCAGCAATTGCGTTTCAAATTACCAATTACAAATTACCAGATTACAAATTCTTATGAACGGTGTAGTCATCATCGACAAACCGCCCGGCCTCACGTCGCATGACGTGGTCAATCGCGTGCGCCGAATTTTGCATGAACGGTCGGTTGGCCATCTGGGAACGCTCGATCCCTCGGCCACCGGAGTGCTTCCTCTGGTCCTTGGAAGCTTTACCCGACTGGCGCAGTTTTATACGGCGTCAGAAAAAACATATGAGGGTGTTATTCGCTTCGGTTTTGCCACGGATACCTACGATGCCGAAGGCGAGCCAACCGGCCCAGCGCAAAACGTCTCACTCACGTTGGAACAAGTGAAAGAATTGGGACGGCGTTTTCAGGGAGTGATCGAGCAAACACCACCTCCGTTTTCTGCCAAGAAGATCCACGGTGTGCCTGCCTACAAACTCGCCCGCAAGCATAAAGAAGTAACGCTTCAGCCGGTACAGGTCGAAATCAAGGAATTTGAAATTCTAAGCGTGGAAGGCGACCGCGCCCATTTTCGTGCCCGGGTGGCCTCAGGAACCTATATGCGTTCCGTCGCCCACGATATGGGACAGCAACTCGGGTGCGGGGCGCACTTGGAGTCGTTGCGCAGGACGGCGGTTGCAGAATTTTCGCTCGCAGAGGCCCATACGCTGCAAGACCTGGAAATCGCCTTCAAGGATGGCCACATAGAGGAATTCTTCATCCATCCACGCATGCTACTGCCTCTGTTTCCTGCGGTGACGGCAACGGAGGAGATGGCGGCTCGCATCCGCAACGGACGGACGGTCAACCTGCCCGAATTTTCCCGCGCCCGGCAGGTGAAGGTATTCCAGGGCCAAAGGGAACTGATCGCCATCGCAACGCGGGTTGCAGGGACGTTGTTTCATCCCAAGATTGTGCTCATAACCGATGCCAAAGCCCAATGCAGCGAAAAGGCCTGAGCAGCCGCGGTATTATATATATAATGTCCGATAATAAGTATTATGTT
>PMBA01000420.1:0-1928 GCA_003152795.1 Acidobacteriaceae bacterium
CCCAGCGTATCTATGATCGACTGGACGACAGGTCGGCCGAACGCACGTTACTGGGTGTTAAAGCTGTTGCTGGACAACTTTGGGCGCGGGGACAAGCTCGTCGAAACGAAGGTCGCCGCATCTTCCGTGTACGCTCAGGGCTTCATTACGCCGCAAGGAAAAAAGAGGATCTTGCTTGTCAACAAGCGCGACCGCGTTGCTGAACTTCTATTGCCGGGCAGCGCTCGGGCTCACATGGAAGTCGTGGATCAGGACACCGGGTTCAACCCCGCCTCCTCACGCGACCTGACCTCTGATCGTATGAGTCTGCGCGGCTTAGCCGTCGCCGTAGTTACCTTGCCAAATTGAGAGCCTGCTTAGGATGAGTCTCCTTAGCAATTAGAATATTCCGGAACAAATATGGAATCACCGAAACGAAACCGCGCCAGTCTTACTCTTCTCCTGGTCCTCACGCTGACGCTCTCTTCTTTTTCGAAGGCACAGGATCTGCACAGCTCGTCGGACCTGAAGCTGGAACTGTCGCGTCCGATTCGTCCTTGGGAATTTCTGTCGGCCACCGGCACACGAGCAGCGCTGTTTGGAAACGAGGCGGGGCAATTGGAGGCATGGGCCTACCCGCTCAAGATTCTGCGCGATTTCCACTTGCGGTTCCACTTGCAAGGCATGGATCTTCCCGCGGACTCACTCGCTCGTACCATCACCGTCCATCCAGAATCAGCCACCATCCTGTATGCGAGTGACACCTTCACGGTCCGGGAGACTCTATTTGTTCCGGTTCATGAGCCTGGAGCGATCATCCAACTTGAAGTTGAAACTGCGGAACCGATGGAGATCGAGGCGGGATTCCAACGTGATTTTCAACTGGAATGGCCCGGAGCAATAACGGGAACTTACTCGTACTGGGACCAGAGTTTGCGCGCCTTTGTTTTCGCCGACGAACTGCAGAGGTTTGCGGCTTTGATTGGTTCACCGACTGCCGAGCAGACTTCCGGGGAATTTTGGACCAATTACACGAGTTCACAACAGAATTCGTTCCGCTTGGGAGTCACGGACAAGGGCCGCGAAACCAAGGTCATCGTCATCGCGGCCTCGCCCGAGGACGGCACCCAAGCCGAATTGACCTACCGCCGGCTCTTGGCTTCCTACCCCGCCTTGTGGCGTGATTCGTCGGAATATTACCGGACCTATCTCGACCGCACCGTCAACCTTTCGATTCCCGACAAGCAACTTCAGACCGCGTACGACTGGTCGCGGGTCAGCATGCTTCAAGGGTTGGTGGACAATCCATTTCTTGGCGCTGGTCTTGTCGCTGGATACAGAACTTCTGGCGACAGCCAGCGACCGGGATTCGCCTGGTTCTTTGGACGCGACGCGCTATGGACGTCCCTTGCTCTCGATGCGGCTTCCGACTTTACCACCACCCGGACCGCGCTGAATTTTCTCAGCAAATATCAGCGCGACGACGGCAAAATTCCGCACGAAGTCTCCCAAACTGCCAGTTTCGTGCCTTGGTTCAAAAACTATCCCTACCCTTATTCCTCCGCCGACGCTACGCCCCTGTTCCTGATCGTCATGAACGACTATGTAACCGCGAGCGGGGATGTTGCGTACGCAAAAGAGAAGTGGGCCAGCATCTGGAAGGCGTACGAGTTCCTGCGTTCCACCTACGATGCCCAGGGTTTTCCGCAAAATCTTGGCGTCGGTCACGGTTGGCTGGAAGGCGGACCCCTCCTGCCGGTGAAGACTGAACTGTATCAGAGCGGACTCGGACTGGAAGCGTTGCGCGCACTTTCGCATCTTGCACTGCTGGTGGACAAGAAAGATGTCAGCGAAAATCTCAAGCAACAATTTGAACGGCAACAACCGCTTCTGAACAGCGCATTCTGGTCAAAAGACAAGAACTCGTTTGCTTACGCTCTCGACCAGGA
>PMBA01000420.1:1934-7298 GCA_003152795.1 Acidobacteriaceae bacterium
CTCATTTCTGCGCGCAACCCCAGCTATAGTCCCGGAGGCTACCACAACGGCTCGGTGTGGCCGCTTTTCACGGGATGGGCGGCAACCGGCGAATATCGCTACCATCGAGAGTTTTCCGCCCATTCCAATCTTCGGTCAAATGCCTTGTTGAGTCTTGACGGCGCCCTCGGCCACGTGACCGAGGTTCTTTCCGGAGACTATTATCAACCGACCCTCGGGGGCTCGCCGTACCAGATCTGGTCGGCAGCGATGGTCGTTAACCCCCTGCTGCGCGGCTTGTTCGGACTGGAAGTCGACGCCATCGCGCAGCGTCTTACCTTCGCTCCCCACGTACCCGCGAACTGGGCTTCCTTTCAGATCGGAAACCTGCACGTGGGATCGGCCTCCCTGAATCTCGATTACACCAGAGCGCCGGATAGCATTTCGCTCGATGTAAGCCGCACCGGCCCCGGTCCCTGCTCCCTGGAATTCTCGCCCGCGCTGAGCCTGCGCACTCAGGTCGTGGGCGCTGCAATCAACGGTCGCCCGGTCGCGTTTCACGTGCAGGCAAACTCCGAGGATCAGCATGTGACGGTGCAACTTCCGCTCTCCACCACTCAGAGCAAGTTGCGCATTCGTCTGAGCGATGACTTCGGATTGAGCATGGACCAGGAATCACCGCCGCTCGGCGGTTCCAGCCGAGGCTTGCGAATCGTTTCCCAGTCATGGACGCCAAGCCGGGACCAGTTGATTCTCGAGCTTTCCGGCATCCCCGGCAGCCAATATGAGCTTGCCGTCTGGAACCCGAGCCAGATTGCGTCGGTCGATGCGGCTCAGTTGATCACCGATAGCGCAGGCGCTGTGAGTGCTCGCGTCCAGTTCCAAGCCGGCGAGCACTCCCGCCGAATCGTGGTTCACTTCAAGAGCAGGGCTGCAAGTGGGCAATGAGCTTCGAAAAAGCTGGGTGGCGTGGCAAGAGTTTACGCATGAGCCTCTCTTCAGATACTTTGCAACATCACAGCGAGTGACTTGGATCACAGCCGGGCAGGCCCTCGAGCGGTAGCCTCTGGTTTGGCGCCGAGTGCTAGTCTGGTATTCACGCTGCGATGATGGATCGGGTTGGGGCCAGTTTTGTTGGTCGTTCTTGCTAGCGAGACAACAGTTTGGTTCCGGCCGGTACTGAAATCTGATTGACACGGCATCAATCTCGGGAGTACTTTTTCTGGCGTTCGACTCGTTGGCGTTGTTGCGAGATTGTTATTCTTGCTAGTGTGTGTAAACGTTTACTCAGCACATGTTCAAATCGGTGCACGGCTACCTTTTTCCCGCCCAAAAGGCGAATGTCAAGTGATTAACATGTTAAGGGGTTCGGGAGGCGATATGTGGAGATTCTTCTTTTTGGCGGTGCTTTGGGTTTGCTTCATGCTTGGGTTAGCGCCCTGCGCATTTACGCAGGCCACTACCGGGTCAATTCTGGGTACCGTGGCGGATGCTTCGGGCGCGGTCATCGTAGGCGCCGAAGTTACGGCGACGAATAAGGCCACCGAGTTCAAACAAGCTGGACGCAGCGATTCGGATGGCAACTACCGACTGGCCCATCTAGTCCCGGGTTCCTACACCGTGCGTGTCACGATGGAAGGGTTCAAGTCACTGTCTCGCAGCGTGGACTTGCTGGTGGACCAGCAGATCAATCTGAATCTCACGCTGACGGTTGGAGCGGTGGGAGAATCGGTTACAGTAACTGCGGCGACTCCGCTCCTGCAGACGCACTCCGTTGATACCGGGCAAGTGATGGAGACCCACGAAATTCTGGATCTTCCGCTGTTGGGGCGCAATGTTCTCGATCTGACCCAGCTGACCTCGGGCGTGACCAAGGGCGTCGGAGGCAACAGCGACAACATATCGGTCAATGGCGGACGGGAGTTCGCCAATTCGGTCGTATTGGGCGGCATCGAGGTAACTGGAAATCGTAACAACGATACCAGCGTCACCCCCAGTGTTGATGCCGTACAGGAATTCAAGGTAGTGACTTCGGCCANNTCGGCCTACTCTGCGGAGTTCGGTCGGGCTTCCGGAGGCGTGATCCTCCTGGAAACCAAACCCGGCGGCAACCAGTTTCATGGCAGCGCATATGACTTCTATCGTCCCGATGTGACTGCGGCTCGAGATTATTTTGACACTACACCTTCCCAGCTCAATCAAAACAATTTCGGTGGAACCCTGGGTGGGCCGATTAAGAAGAACCGAACTTTCTTCTTCGTATCCTACGAAGGCTTGCGAAACCACGATGGCAGTTCCGCCCTGACCAACCTTCCACCGACCAATCAGATCAAGTTTCTTCCCGACGGAAGTGTCGACCTTTCCGGGCTGGTTGACCCATATACCGGGAACCAGATTCCCATTTTTGATCCGGTCTTCTTTTCCCAGAATTACTATTCGCAACAGTTCCCCGGCAATATCATTCCGGCGAATGAGGTCAGTCCAGCAGGCAAAGCGATTCTGCAAAATTTCTTCCCCACTCCAACGCTACCCGGGGACAACTTTGGCTGGGCAAACAATGGCACGGTGAATTACAAGACCAGCTTCGATTCCGACACTGTGGACACAAGAATCGATCACAATATTTCTAACAGCGACCTTCTGTCAGGGGAATACCACTACGCGAGCTTCACCAGTTTTGTAGGGGACCAGTATGCCGGCCAGATTCCGGTGCAGGGCGGGGGTGGCGGGGACACGAGCAACAATACGACCACGAAAAATCAAGCTGTTGTGATCAGCGAAACTCACACTTTCAACCCTAGGATGGTCAATGAGTTCCGCTTCGGCTTCAACAATTTTGCGCTGACCCAGTTGAGTCTCTTGAATGGAAGGAATGTCGCTGACGAGTTTGGCGTACACAACGTGAACACGCCGGGCTTTCCCCAGTCCTCGGGTTTCCCCCAGATGTACTTCAGCGGATGGTATGAAACGATCGGCGGTTCGACCTACGAGCCTCTTACCTTCCTCGATCGAAATTATCAATTCATCGACCATGTGTCTTTGACCCGGGGATCCCATCAAATCAAGTTCGGTGGAGAATACCGGAACTTGAGCTCCAGGCCTGGGTTCTCCCTGTTCCCGACGGGCTATCAGTATTACCAAGGTGGTCAGTATCAGCCCAGCCTTACCAGCGACGCCTCGTATGGCTTTACAGACTACAACGCTTACTACACCTATGGCGGATCAGACATAGCAGACCTGCTGGTGGGCTTGCCAACCTACACCTACATGGGGTTGCAGCTCACAAACCCGGAAACCAAGACTTGGGAACTGCATGGGTTTGTTCAGGACGAATGGCGGGTCAGAAAGAATGTTTCGCTCTTTTACGGCATCCGCTATGAGTATCAGAATCCCTACTATGAGGTGAACAACCAGTCCACAAACTTTGACCCAACAACCGGGAATATTTTGCTTGCGGGTCGCGGTGGAAATTCAAGTGCCTTGATTAACGCCGATAAGAACAATTTTGGTCCCCGTGTCGGTTTCGCTTACCAGATTGACCCTCACACCGTGCTTCGCGGCGGCTATGGCATTTATTACTCGCCCGAAAACGATGCTCGCGAAGACGTTCTTACCAAGAACTATCCCTTCAACAATCAGCAGAGCTTCACCGATGGTCCCTACGGATTTCAATATCAGCTCGACGCGGGCGTTCCAAGGATCACGTCGATTGCTATTCCACCGGGAGCCTCTTCGATTGATCCGAGCACGATTCCAGACTCCACCAGCCAACAGGTTTATTATGTCAATCCCAAAATCCGCACTGGCTATTCACAGCTCTATAACCTGACGGTGCAGCGCGAAGTCCTGCCGAATCTGAGTGTGGAAGCCGGTTTCGTGGGATCCATGAGCCACAAACTTTCGTATGCGGTCGGCAATATCAACATCGACCCGGCCACCGGAAACCCGGCCTATCCTCTTCTGGGTCACATCCAGGGGCTGCAGTCGTACGGGAGCGGAAATTACAACTCGCTGCAAGTGAAGGCCACAAAACGATACTCGGACCATCTCAGCTTTCTGGTTGCTTATACCTACGGGAAAAGCATTGACAACGGCCCCGCACCCTTCAATCTTGGGCGAAGTCACCAGCAACCGCAGAATCCGTTCGACCTGGCAGCAGAGCGAGCCGTGTCGGCCAATGACATTACCCACAACCTGGTCGGCAGCTTCAGCTATCAATTGCCGATCGGCAAGGGCGGCAGGATCCTTCCCAACCTCAACCGTTGGGAGGACGCCCTGCTGGGGGGATGGCAAATCAACGGCATCGTTGGGTTGCACAGCGGCTTGCCTGTGAATGTGGTCCAAAATGGCAGCGTGCAGAATTACCAGGGCTTGCGCCCGAACTTGGTCCACGACCCCAACCTGTCGCACCCGACGATCGGAAAACAAGGACAGTACTTTGATCCCACCGCCTTCTGTGACGCGTTTACGAATCCAGCATGTTTGGGCAAGGATCAGCCCGGCGACCTGGGCCGCAACTACCTTCGCGGCCCCGGGTTCTTCAATATGGACTTCTCCCTGTTCAAGAACATCGCATTAACGGAGAAATCGCAACTCCAGTTGAGAGTTGAAGCGTTCAATCTAACGAATACCCCCCAGTTTGCGGTTCCTAACAGTGACATGGCCGCTCAATACTTCGGCAAGGTCACGAGTACGGCGGGAAATCCGCGTGTGATGCAATTCGCAGCAAAGATTAATTTCTAGTCTGCTCGATGGGGTACTGTGCATGCCGGATGAATACTAACAAGGGTTCAAGGGCTCTCTCGGTAGTGGGGATTTGCATCCTGGCGCTGTTGGCCACTCTGGGATCGGCAAAAGCGCAAGAGATAAGCAATTTCTATTTGGGTAAGAACGACCGCGTCGTCTTCTACGGCGACAGCATCACTGAGCAAGGCCGCTACGCTGCCTTCGTTGAAACCTACGTCGTAACGCGCTTCCCCGAACTGAACGTCCGCTTCATCAATGCCGGGTGGGCTGGAGAGTGGGTTGTCGGCGGCGGCGGTGGGAAAGTCGATCAACGTCTGGCGCGCGACGTCGTCGCCAACCAGCCAACCGTCGCTGCGTTCATGCTGGGCATGAACGACGCTGCCTACCAGGATTTCGACCCGGCGTTTTTTGATGTATATGCCAAGGGCTACCAGCACTTGCTGGATAGCCTCCGGCAGAGCCTGCCCAATCTGCGCATCACGTTGCTTGAGCCTTCTCCGTTCGATGATGTGACCCGAGCTCCCCAGTACGCGCTCCGCGACGGCGGCTATAACAAAGTCATCCTTCGTTATGGACAGTTCGTTCGTGACCTCGCTCGACGGCAGAATCTCGACGTCATCGACATGAATGCGCCGCTGG
>PMBA01000314.1:0-183 GCA_003152795.1 Acidobacteriaceae bacterium
TAGAAGGCGCGCACCGCCGGCAGGATTGGCGGCCCGCGCCGGTGGAACACGGACAAGGAGAAACGAATCATGCCGGTGTTTACGTTTTCGGGAAAGACCGCTTCGGGCGAAAAGGTTCAGGGAGAGCGTGTAGCCTCCACCAAGGACGGACTGGCCTCGCAGCTTCGGAAGGAGCGCATCACG
>PMBA01000314.1:231-8772 GCA_003152795.1 Acidobacteriaceae bacterium
ACGCTGGCCAATGCCATGCGCCAGTATCCGGTCATCTTCGACGATCTGACGACCAACATGATCGAGGCCGGCGAAACCGGCGGTATTCTCGACATCATTCTCCAGCGCCTGGCCATCTACGTGGAAAAGGCGGTCAAACTGCGCGCCGCCATCAAGTCGGCGTTGATCTACCCGGTCGCCGTCGTTTCCCTTGCCATGGTGATTGTGGCCGCGCTGCTCAAGTGGGTGGTGCCGATCTTCGCCAACCTGTTTGTCGGATTGGGAGTCGCGCTTCCGCTGCCCACCCGCATTGTCATCGGCCTCAGCAACTTCGTGGGGCATTTCTGGTGGTTCTTTATCGCGGGCGGCGTCGGCGCCGTTTTCGGTATCAAGCAGATTCGCAAGCACCCGCGTGGACGCTATTACTTCGATGCCATGCTGCTCAAACTGCCCATCCTTGGTCTGCTGCTGCGCAAGATCGCCGTTGCCCGTTTTACGCGAACCCTGGGCACGCTCATCACTTCCGGCGTTCCCATTCTCGAAGGCTTGGCCATTACCGCCCGCACCTCGGGCAACGCCGTGCTCGAAGAAGCGCTGATGAAAGTGCGCAAGGCGATCGAAGAAGGCCGCACCATTGTCGATCCACTCCGCGAATGCGGCGTCTTCCCCAACATGGTGACCCAGATGATCGGCGTGGGTGAAGCGACCGGCGCCATGGACTCCATGCTGCAGAAGATTGCAGACTTCTACGAAGACGAAGTCGACTCCGCCACCAAAGACATGCTCGCCATGCTGGAGCCGGTCATCATCGCTTTGCTCGGACTCAGTATCGGCGGCATCGTGATCTCGCTGTACATGCCGTTGTTCTCCATGATCGCAAAACTGGCGGGATAGAAAAGACAGCCGTCAGCCATCATCCGTCAGCCGTCGGTTAACCCCGAATCTCATCGGCCAACGACGAATGACGAACGAATGACTGACGGCTGAAAGCTGAAAGCTGACGGCTAATTTCATGCATTCCATCACCGATGAGCGGAACTGGCTGACCTGGCTGGTGAAGGTTCGCATCCTGATCCTGATGGTCCTGCTCGCCATCGAACTGGCGGTGATCCGTCTCACTCCCAGCCCGCTGCCGATCCTGCCTTTTCTCACCGGGATGGTGCTGTGGTTCGTGCTCTCGCTGTTTTTCCTTTTTCTGGTTTCGGTCTGGAACGAACACCGGCTGCAGGCCATTTTGCAGGTGCTTGCCGATCTGGCCATGGTCACGCTCGTCGTCCATCTAACCGGCGGCATCGACAGCTCGCTGAATTTCCTCTATCCCCTCGTCATCGTCGTGGCTTGCATGTTGCTGCCGCGAGTCTGGGGATATCTGAGCGCGGCTCTGGCCTTCATCCTCTTCGGAACCGTTCTGGAACTCGATTATTACCTGGTGATCCCCTCCTACTCCACTTCGCATCCCAAGCTGAAAGCGTTGCAGGTGGTGATCTTCGTCAACCTGTTTGCCTACTTTGCCATCGCCTACCTCGCTGGCCTGCTGATGAGCAAGCTTCGCCAGGTTGATGTGCAACTGAAGGATGCCAGCGGGGCGCTCGAAAATCTCCAGGCCCTCCACGAGAATATCGTGCAGTCCATGAGCGGCGGGGTCATCACCACCGGGTTGGACGGCCGCATTACGCTGGTCAATCGGGCGGCCCAGCAACTGCTCGAAATATCCGAGACCCAGTTGCGCGGGCGCTCCGTGGGCGACCTTTTTCAGGATCCGCTACCCCACTTCGGCGTGGCCCGGGGTGGCGCCGAGGTCCGCTATGTGACCGTCAACGGCTTTCGCAAGACCTTTCGTGTGTCGGTTTCCGCGCTCGCCGTGAGCGCGCGCGGCGACCTGGGTTTTGTCTATTCTTTCGATGACCTCACCGAGATCCGCCGCCTGGAGCGCGAGGTGCGCATGCAGGATCGGCTGGCTGCCGTCGGCCGTCTGGCCGCTGCCATCGCTCACGAAATCCGCAATCCCCTGACCTCCATTGCCGGCTCGGTCAGCATGTTGTCGGAGGCGCCCTCTTTGAATTCCGAAGAGCGTCACCTTCTGCAGATTGTGATTCGCGAATCCGATCGCCTCAACAACATCATCACCGATTTTCTGGCCTACTCCCGGGGCAAGCAATATCGCTTCGAGCGCGTCAATCTGGTTCCTTTGCTCGAGGATACCCTCACTTTGCTCGAACACCGTCTCATTGCCGAAAACGCCGGCATCACAATCGAGCGTAGCTTTGCGAAGTCTGAAGCCTGGGTGCTGGCCGACGGTGACATGCTCAAACAGGTGTTCTGGAACTTCTGCGAAAACGCGGTGCGCGCCATGAAGAAAAAAGGTGGAATCCTGACCGTCGCCCTGGCCGAGCGCGGCCCGCACTGGGAGATGAGTTTCGCCGACACTGGTCCCGGCCTCAATCCGCAGCAGACGGAAAAAATCTTCGAACCCTTCCAGTCGAACTTTGAAGGCGGAACCGGCCTCGGCCTGGCCATTGTGTACCAGATCGTGCAGGCGCATGAGGGCAAGGTGTGGGCGCGTTCGGAAGTCGGCAAAGGCACCAGCTTCGTGGTGCGGCTGCGGCGCATGGATCAGGTCCAGGTCGTCACCAGTGGAACCAAGGCATCGACGTCCGCCGGCGCCGCGTTAGCAGCCGCGGGAGGAGGGGTGCGTGGGTAACATTCTCGTCTGCGACGACGAACGCTCGATCTGCGAACTGCTCGACATCGCCCTGCGCCGCGATGGCCACAAGGTGGAAACCGTCACCTCCGGCGAATTGGCCAAACACAAAATCGACAGCGCCCTGTTCGACGTGATTGTTACCGACATCAAGATGCCGGGTGTGAATGGCGTCGAAGTCCTGCGCCACGCCCACCAGATCTCGCCCGATTCCGCGGTCATTCTGATGACGGCCGTCGATGATTACGAATCTGCCGTGCAGGCGGTCAAGGCGGGCGGCGCGACCGATTACATCCGCAAGAGTCCGGGATTGGTGGACGAGGTCAAACTTGCCATCGCCCGCGCGCTCACAAAAGTTTCGCTCAGTCGCCAGAATTTTGCCCTGCGCCGCGACGCAGCCACGCGCAACTCGCTCGACAACATCGTCGGCGCCAGTCCAGCCCTCGAAAAGCTCAAGCAGACCATCCGCACCGTCGCCACCACCAGCAGCACGATTCTCATCTACGGAGAAAGCGGCACTGGCAAGGAACTGGTTGCCCGCGCCGTGCATACCTGCTCGCCGCGAGCCGCCGAAGCTTTTGTCTCGGTCAACTGCGGCGCCTTCCCGGAGACCTTGCTTGAAAGCGAACTCTTCGGATACGTCAAAGGCGCCTTTACCGGCGCCAACCAGAACCGGCGCGGACTGTTCGAAGTCGCCGACCAGGGCACGATTTTTCTTGACGAGATCGGCGAGATGACGATGCCCATGCAGGTCAAACTGCTGCGCGTGCTGCAGGAGCGCACGGTGCGTCCGGTCGGCGGCACCAGCGAAATTCCGGTGGATGTGCGCGTCATCGCGGCCACCAACCGCGATCTCGACCGGCAGGTGACCGAGGGCACGTTCCGCGAGGACCTCTACTATCGCCTGAACGTCATCCCGATTCGCGTGCCTGACTTGCGCGAGCGCCGCGAGGATGTTCCGCTGCTCGCCAATCACTTCCTGAAGAAATATGCGCCCGGGGCCGGGAAAAGTATCCACGGCGTCGAAGCCGCTTCGCTCCAGGCTCTTGCCGGTTACGACTGGCCCGGCAACGTCCGGCAATTGGAGAACACGATCGAACGGGCGGTGGCGCTTGAAACCTCCAGCGAGTTGCACGTCGAGTTGCCGGCGGAGCGCCCCAAGGCTCGCGCCGCGGCCGCCGGCGCCGAAGGCGCAAGTACTACGACCGGCCTGGCCATGGCCGTCGCCCCCGGCGCGGTTCTGCCCGAGGGCGTGAACATGGAAAACTATGTCGCGCAGATCGAGCGCTCGCTGCTCCAGTCCGCACTGGGACAAACCCACGGCGTGCAGGTACGCGCCGCCGACGTGCTCGGTATCTCCTACCGCTCGTTCCGCCACCTGATGAAGAAGTACGAACTGTAGGTCACCGCTTTCAGTTAATAGCTGTCAGTTATCAGTCATCAACTGCCGGTTGCCCTCGATTAACTCGCAGCCAAAGGTTCGTTGTCCGGGTATCGCTTTAGCGATGACGCAAAGTTCGACGAACCAGGCGCCCTTTTAGGGGGCCGGGCATCGAGAATCGGTCTTTCCCGCCGAACCGCTTCCCCTCGCACTTGTGATTTCCGTCCTTGACGGAGGGCCGTCCCTGACTATACTCAAGCGTTTACTTCAGTTGCCGGATTCTGGCTCGAGGGGGCCCGGAATTCGGAGGAGGCGGATTTGCTGTTCCCGCACAGAGCGTTCATTGGCCCCCCGCAGTTCGTATTCCCACCCTGCAGCGAATCCTGTTTCTTGAAATTCCTATTGAACTTGCACTTACTTGGGGAGAGATGACGATGACTATGTTCCGGTCGGGCACGTGGGTGATGGTCGGACTTGCGGTTTGGATGTGGGCAGCGCAGGAGGCGAAGGCCGGTGTCGCATTCCAGCCGGTTTCGCCCGATGAGCTCAAAATGACCAGCGAGCCGCTGGCGCCGGGAGCGCCCGCGATCATTTTGTACCGGCAGGTGGACCGGGATGACAACAGCCGCACTTCCCACGAAGACAATTACTTTCGAATCAAGATCCTGACGGAAGAAGGGCGGAGACACGCCGACGTCGAGATCCCATTTTTGAAGGGCAACAACGACGTTGTGAACGTGAGGGCCCGGACCATCAAGCCGGACGGCTCAATCGTAAACTTCGACGGTAAAGTCTACGAAAAGAACCTGGTCAAGGGCAGGGGAGTGAAGTATCTGGCCAAGACTTTCACTCTCCCGGACGTGCAGGTCGGCGGCATCATCGAATATTTTTTCACGATTGATTTGGGCGAGAATATGCTCTTCGACTCCCATTGGATACTGAGCGATGAGCTGTTCACCAAGAAGGCGCAATTCTCGCTGAAGCCCTACAAGGGCACCTACCAGACATTTAACCTGCGTTGGAGCTGGCAGGGGCTGCCCGCCGGTGCCGACCCCAAGGAGGGCCCCGACGGCATCGTCCGCATGGAAGCGAACAACATACCGTCATTCCAGACGGAGGACTTCATGCCTCCTCCGAACGAGTTGAAGTCGCGGGTGGATTTTATTTATCAGGAGGGTTTGCCCGAAAAAGACGCGGACAGTTTCTGGAAGCATTTCGGGAAGGAGCGGAACGGGCGATTGGAAAGTTTTGTCGGAAAGAAAGGGGCCATGCAACAGGCGGTGGCGCAAATTGTCGCGCCGGCCGATTCGCAGGACGTGAAACTGCGAAAAATCTATGACCGGGTGCAGCAGATCCGGAATACGTCGTATGAAGTGCAGAAGACCGAGCAGGAGGAGAAGCGCTCCAAAGAGAAGCCGGTGGAAAACGTAGAGGAACTCTGGAAGCGGGGCTATGGCAATGGCCAGCAGTTGACCTGGTTGTTCCTGGGACTGGCGCGAGCCGCGGGCTTTGAAGCTTATGGATGCTGGGTTTCTGGCCGTAGCGAGTATTTTTTTACTCCGGTCACGATGCAAAGCGCGAAATTGAACGCCAACGTTGTGCTCGTCAAGCTGAATGGGAAAGACCTTTATTTTGACCCGGGCGGAGCCTTCACGCCGTTTGCCATGCTGGAATGGGCGGAAACAGGGGTGCCGGGGTTGCGGCTGGATAAGGACGGCGGAAGCTTCATTCGGACCACGCTCCCGCAAGCTTCGGAGTCGCGGATCGAGCGCTTGGGAAAACTGAAGCTCTCCGACGCCGGCGACCTGGAAGGGAAGCTNNGAAGTGGAGCGCAAGAAGTTCCTGGAGGAGCGGGTAACGTCACAAATCGCGGCGGCCTCGGAGGCGGAACTGACCAACAAGCCGGACTGGTCCAGTTCGGAAACGCCGCTGGTTGCGGAATTCAACCTGAAGATCCCCGGTTGGGCATCGGGTGCCGGCAAGCGGGTGGTGATTCCCGCTGCCATCTTTACCACCGCGGAGAAAGGCATATTCGAACATGCCAACCGCGTGCACCCCATCTATTTTGAATATCCGCACGAGAAATCGGATGACGTCACCGTTGAGCTGCCGCCGGGATGGCAGGTCAGCAGCGTGCCTCCTCCGCAGGAGGTCAACGGAAAAATTATCGTCTATACCTTGAAGGTTGAATCGAGTCCGGGAACCCTTCGGTTGACGAGGAATTTGAGCGTCGACATTCTGCTGCTGGAGCCGAAGTACTACGCGTCGTTGCGGAGCTTCTTTCAGGCGGTCAGGACCAGCGATGGAGTGCAGATTGTCGCACTACCCGGGGAAATCCGCGCCCGTGACTAAGCAAGTCACTGGCCGGCAGGCCCAGTCTGGAAGCTAGGTCACAGAAACGCGGGTTTTCAGCCCGAGAGGGCTAGAGTTCCCGCCAGGAGAGTCAATATGAGGCCCGTTCTGTTTTTGTTCTGTGTAGCGCTAAGTGCTGCCACCTTCGCGCCCCGGGCCTCGGCCAGCGGAGACGCTCCTCAGTGGATGCACGAACTGGTGGGCGTTCCACTGCCTCCTTATGACGAGAAGAACGACGCCGTGCTGCTCTATTCGGATACGAATGTGACCGTTCTGTCGGTGGATAAAATCAGGACGCACAAACGCGAGGCTTACAAGATCCTGCGGCCCGAAGGGCGAGGGTATGGCACAGTAGAAATCTACTTCAATCCGACGCGCAAGATTACCAGCCTGCACGGCTGGTGCATCCCGGCCCAGGGCAAAGACTACGAACTCAAAGATAAGGATGCGATCGATGTTGCCGCCCCTTTCGAAGGCGGTGAATTAGTGTCCGATGTAAGGCTTAGACTGCTGCGTATCCCGGCGCCTGATCCGGGAAACATAGTTGGTTACGAATATGAAGTGGAGGAAAAGCCCTTCTGGTTGCAGGATACCTGGTACTTCCAGGAAACCGACCCGGTAAGGGAAAGCCATTTTTCCCTGCAACTTCCTCCCGGCTGGGAGTACAAGGCTTCGTGGTTTTCCCATCCCGAAGTGAAGCCGTCCGAAAGTGGCAATCTGTCGCAATGGGTGGTGAGCAACATTAAGGGGATCAGGCTGGAGTCGGATATGCCGCCCCTAATTGGCGTCGCTGGGCAGATGATTGTGTCATTTCTCCCGCCCGGTGGCTCGTCACACAAGAACGAGTTCGCCAACTGGGAAGGCATGGGGAATTGGTACCAAAGTCTGGTCAGCGGCCAGATGAACGACTCGGAAGCGATCAAACAAAAGGTCAGTGCCTTGACGGCGGGGAAGACCACCCAGCTTCAGAAGATGCAGGCGATCGCCAATTTCGTGCAGCGCGACATTCGCTATGTCGCCATCCAGTTAGGTATCGGAGGCTGGCAACCGCACGCTGCTCCCGATGTTTTCGCACACCGTTACGGAGACTGCAAAGACAAAGCCACCCTGATGCGCACCATGCTCCGGGAGATTGGTGTGGAGTCCTACCACGTAGTAATTAACACGCAGCGTGGTTCGGTCACGCGGGAGTCACCGGCTCACAACGGCTTTAACCATGTGATTGTTGCCATCAAGCTACCCGACGATCTGAAGGATCCGTCCCTGATCGCCGTGATGCAACATCCTAAACTCGGCAGAATTCTGTTCTTCGATCCCACCTACGATGAGCTCATGCCATTCGGCCAGATTGGCGGCTACCTGCAAGCGAATTACGGCTTGCTGGTAACGCCCGAAGGCGGTGAACTGGTGCAGTTACCGCAGCAACCCTCCGCTATGAACAGTATCCAGCGCGCGGGCAAGCTGACGCTCGACGACAAAGGTGTATTGAGAGGCGAGGTCAAGGAAGTGCGCCTGGGAGATCGAGCTTCGGAGGAGCGCCGGCGCTTGCGAAATGTTACCAAGAACGAGGATCGCATCAAACCGATCGAAAGCATTCTGGCGGGATCGCTTTCCAGCTTTCAAATCGTGCGAGCCAGCCTGATCAACGTCGACCGCACCGACCTGCCCTTCGGCTTCAACTACTCTTTCGAATCCGACCACTACGCAAAGAATGCGGGCAACCTGCTGCTGGTGCGGCCACGGGTGCTGGGGAGCAAGTCATGGGGCGTGCTCGAGACCAAGGAGCCGCGAAAATTCCCCATCGAATTCGACGGGCCGTCACGGGATACCGATAACTTTGAGATCGCCCTGCCGTCCGGCTACGAAGTCGACGAGTTGCCGCCGCCAATGGATGTGGACTTCAGCTTCGGCAGCTATCACAGCAAGACCGAAGCCAGCGGGCAGTCGCTGCACTACACGCGGGCCGTGGAAATCAAGGAACTGAGCGTCCCAGTCAGTCAGATGGACGACCTGAAAAAGTTCTACCGCATGATCGCTGCGGACGAGCGCAATACCGCTGTCCTGAAGCCGGCCGGCCCCGGCAAATAGCGCGAATCGACGAAGAATTGGTCGGGGCGCGCGGATTTGA
>PMBA01000110.1:0-122 GCA_003152795.1 Acidobacteriaceae bacterium
GCGTGCCAGTCGGCGATGAAGAAAAAACAGTCATACTGGTCCTGCATGCGGACCCAGTTTTCGAGCGCGCCCACGTAGTTTCCCAGGTGCAGCTTGCCGGTCGAGCGCATTCCGCTCAGCAC
>PMBA01000110.1:225-19965 GCA_003152795.1 Acidobacteriaceae bacterium
ACGTGGCTGCCATCGAGCGGCGGGACCGGGATCAGGTTAAACACCGCCAGAACGATGTTGATGAACATAAGTTCAAACAGCAACATGGCAACGGGAGCCAACGCCGAATCGGAAGCGGAGCCGTCGCCTCCCGCCACCAATCCCATGACGAGCGTGTGTCCCGAAGCCGAGGAAAGCGAGATGCCGCCAAGCAGCAGAAGCGCTCCGGTCGCGACCACAAAGTTGCTGACCGGACCCGCGACCGAAGTCAGAATGTCGTCCAGCATGGGATTGCGAAAATTCCGTGGGTCCACCGGTGTTGGCTTTGCCCAGCCGAGCAATGGTATGCCGCTGATGGCTGCGACCAGAGGCAAAATGATCGTCCCAAACAAATCGATGTGGCGAATCGGATTCAGCGATACCCGTCCCAGCATGCGAGCCGTCGGATCGCCGCAGCGCGACGCGGTCCAGGCATGGGCGGACTCGTGCACGCTGATCGCAAACAGGAACGCGATCATCTGGTAAAGGATTTCAACGATTCTCGGAGTCATTAGTGAATCCCTGATTCTAACAAAGTAGCCGCGAGCCGCGAGCTGCGAGCTACGAGCTACGAGCCAAAAGCTACAAGCTATGAATACACGGGAGAACGTCGAAGCGAAGGGGGGAAAGGTTGCGAGGGGGAAAGATTGCGGAGGGCTTGCTCGGAGCTCATAGCTCGGAGCTCGCAGCTGACCTACTGCCCGGCGCGTATCGGCGAGACGACCAGGTGGCCGGGCGTCCGTTTCTTGCCATCGCCCTTATCCTGCTGGTAGAGCAGCGAGAGGGCGCCATCGGCGGACGTGGTCGCGCCCGCGAGTTCGGCGGCTAATCCCTGATAGGAGCGGCCGATATCGTGATTCCCCTGCGCAGCCACGGGGCTGCCCTTGTCAATTGCGGGTCCGATGACCTGGAAGTTGTTGGGCACTTTCCAGAGCACCTTGCAGTTGGTGGCTTTCTCCACATCATCGTCGGTGAAGCCGGGAATTTTCTTGTAACGGTTGAGCACGATCCGCAGACGATCGCGGCCCGCTCCTTCCTGCAGAAACGCGTGCACCCGGCCCGCGCTCCACAGCGAAACCACGTCGGTCTGGGTGACCAGCAGCACCGCATTTGAGAGGTCGCAGATCATCTGCATCGTCCCATCCATCCGGCCGGAACAATCGAGCACGACGAAGTGATACTGGTTTACCAGAAGGTCGAAAAGGCGAGCCAGTTCCGACGCGGTCGGGACGGCGCTGTGCGGTTGCTGCGCGCCCGCCAGCAGATGAAGGCCATTGCGATAGGGGGTCATCAGGCCATCGAGCAGCGAACCGTCCATGCGATGGAGGTTCTGCAAGGCATCGACCAGCGTGAACTGCGGCCGCAGATTCAGTTGCAGGGCGGCGTGGCCGATGGGAGCGAAATCCACCAGCACCACGCGCCCGTGAGCCTCCTGTAAGGCGACGGCGGTATTTACGGCGACGGTAGTGGCGCCGGCTCCGCCCTTGGCGTTCAGAAAAGTGAAGACGCGGGCCGTGCTGGCGCTGCGCTGCGCGCGGCTCAAGGTGGCGGAGAAGCGGGCGAAGGCTTCGATCAGGGCTTCGCGGCTGGCGGCATGGTCCAGGAACTCACGCGCGCCGGCTCGCATGGCGGAAACAATGTTGGTGGGCTGGTTCATTTCGCCCACCGCAAAAATCGTGATCTCGGGAATGCTGGCGTGGATCAGTTCGATAGCGCGCAGGGCGCGCTGCGGATTCTTGGGATCGATGCTGACCAGAACAACTTCGGCGCGCTGATCCTGCAATTGACGCAAAACGGAGTCGCTCGGCCCCAGTGGGAACCCAACGTGGCTCAATACCGTTCGGGCCAGGTTGGTGCTTTCCACCCGGCTGTTCAGTACGACGGATTGTTCGCGATCCTCGGTAAGGAGAGCGACGGCGATCCCGGGCATGACTCGATTCTCAGTGTTCATTGTTATGCTACGAACTTCCAGCGTCGCGGCCAAATGACCTTCGTAATCACGGGGGCCTGAGACGAAGCGGCAGGTTGCCGGCGGATTTTCAATTAGGCCAGAAAAATCCCACCGACTGCTGGTTTACTTGATTGTAAGGGAAAGTGCAGCGCTTGAAAAGACGAGGGAAGATGCGAAAAACAAGGGCTTCAGCGCGGCATCGGCCCGGAAGATCCTCCGGCGGCACTGGCGGCTGAAACTCGCACGAATTGAGCGATGGGCTCGTCGGAGGGCAAGTATTGATAGGAATCGAGTTGCACCGCGATCCCGCTTCGTTGCCCGATCTGCGAAGCGGAGGCGCGCAACACCCGCCCGCGGCATCGGACCGGCATGTTCTCCCCTAAAGTGATTTCCGAGGGCATGGTGAAAGTCAATTCCACGACCTCCCCTTGCGGAAGCGCCGCCTCGGCATAAAAGAAAATTCCGCGGCCACTCAAATCCTGGGTAAATCCGGGCACAGTCCGTCCCTCGAAGTGAACCGCCAGCGGCAGGTGGACTTCGAAACGCTGCGCGCCTCGGCGTTCAAGACAATGGTCAAGGCGATTCGGATCTGCGCTCATCGTTCATCCTCTCCGGACCCAACTCTCTCGGATCGGTCGAATTCCAACTCTATCCCGAATCGAAGCGGCGGGGAAGTTCCAAGTCGGTCACGTGGGCGGGCTGTGGAAATCTGCGCTTAAAGTAAACAGCCATGGAGTTGGCAGCGGCTGAACCATCCCCCGCGTGATTCCGCGCATCTTTCTGCCGGTTGCCGTCATCGGCAAGATGTGACAAGGTTCTAAGAGAGTGACTGACGGGCCAAACTCCGCCACGGCTGAGCCAGCAGGCGCGCTGGCCGCGCTGCCGAAATGGGCCACCACCCTGCGCGCCTTGCGCCACCGTAATTTTCAGCTTTTCTTCAGCGGACAACTGATCTCTCTGATCGGCACCTGGATGCAGACTGTGGCCCAGGCGTGGCTCGTCTACAGCATGACGAAATCCGCCTTGTTGCTGGGGAGCGTCGGCTTTGCCAGCCAGATTCCCGTTTTCCTCATTGCCCCTTTCGGAGGGATTACCGCGGACCGCGTCAATCGCCAGCGCCTGGTGATCACCACCCAGATCTCGGCCATGATCCTGGCGGGGATTCTGGCATGGCTCACGCTGAGCGGGCGGGTCCATGTGTGGCACATTTTCGTGCTCGCGGCCTTGCTCGGGGTGGTGAATGCGTTCGACATTCCGGGACGGCAGGCCTTCCTCGTCGACATGGTGGGCAAAGAGGATCTGATGAACGCCATCGCGCTGAATTCTTCGATGTTCAACGGCGCGCGCGTCATCGGCCCGGCCATCGCCGGAATTCTGGTGGCCAGAATCGGCGAAGGCTGGTGCTTTGCCGCCAACTCCATTAGCTATATCGCCGTGATTACCGGCTTGTCGCTGATGAACGTGCACTGCGCTCCGCGGGCCAGCGAGCATTCGCCGATTGAAGACATCATTGAAGGTTTTCGCTGGGTCAACCGGACCCGGGTCATTCGAGCGCTGCTGTTGCTGATTGGCCTGGTCAGCCTGGTCGCCATGCCCTATACCGTGCTCATGCCGGTCTTCGCCGACAAGATCCTGCACGGCGGCGCGCGCGGCCTCGGCATCCTCATGGGAGCCACCGGCGTGGGCGCCCTTTTCGGAGCCCTCACGCTAGCCGCCAAGACCGGAGGCGTGAAGGGCCTGGGACGCTGGGTGGCAATCAGTTGCGCCAGCCTGGGGATCAGCCTGTTCTGTTTTGCCTTCTCGCACTCGTTCTGGTTGTCGGCCGCGTTCCTGTTGCCCGCCGGTTATTCGATGATGCTGCAGATGGCCTGCTCGAACACACTGATCCAGACCATGGTCCCCGACCAACTGCGCGGCCGCGTCATGTCCGTGTATTCGATGATGTTCATGGGCATGGCTCCCTTCGGAGCCTTCTTTGGAGGAGCCTTGGCCCACCGCATCGGCGCCCCCATCACGGTTGCCATCGGAGGCGTGACCTGTTTCCTGGGAGCAATCTGGTTCGGACGCGCCCTGCCTGACCTCCGCCTCGAGGCCCATCGCCTCATCGTCGCCCAGGGTCTGGCCGGAGGCGAACCCGCTCAGGAACTGAACGCGCAGCCGGTGGACGAGTAGCGTATAGCGTGTTTCATAAACGGTTCTTTGAAGGGGCACGGCTTCACAGACTGCTGACCATATAAACACCGGGTCCCTGAGGGCCTCGGCAGGGCTTACCTTCGTGGACCTTCGTGCCCTTGGTGGTGAGAGGTTTCGCAAATCGACCCGCGATCGCCGTTTTTCCCAAGTGACCCTGCCGTCAAACCGTGATAGAAGTTTAAGATGAAAGGAGGTCGGAACATGGCAACTCTCGATTGGTCTCAATGCCCCGCCGTTGAAAGCGTGCCGGGGAGGCTAAGCGGCGCATGGGTGTTTCGTGATACCCGTATGCCGGTGTCTGCCGTGTTCGAAAACCTCGAAGCGGGAGCCACCGTAGACGAGATCGTCGACTGGTTCAGTATCTCCAAGGAACAGGTAATCGAGGTTCTGGAGTTCGCCGCTCGCAGCCTGGCCGCCCCGATTCCCGTAGGGCCCGCATCCGTACACGATGCTAGTTCTCTTTGACCACAGCGTTCCCGCCCCGCTATCTCCCTACCTGATCGGCCACACGATCACCGAGGCCAGAACTCGTGGATGGGATACGCTTTCCAACGGCGACTTGCTTGCCGAAGCGGAGCGGGCCGGGTTCGCGTTTTTCTTACCGCCGACAAAAACATCCGATACCAGCAGAATCTCGCTGGCCGCAGAATAGCCGTTGTGGTGCTGAGCACTCCACAATGGCCGCTGGTTCGATTGCACATCGCAAAAATTGTGGCAGCGGTAAACGCCGCCACGCCCGGAACCTTTGCCGAAGTTCAGATCCCGTATAAGTCCTGAAATGCGCTTTTACTGAGAACTGAGAACTGAGAANNTGAGAACCGGGAACTGAGAACTACCTGTTTCCCGACTTGTACGCGTCATCCGGCAAGCCCGTGATCCGGATTCCACCGTGCCCTTTGTGCCGGATGTTGAGACCGATCAGCAGTGCGGTGATCTGCTCGACAATGCGCGCGTTCTCCAGTTTCCCGCCATCAATCGCACGCACGCGCGCAATCTTCGCGGCGAGTTCCATCGCAACCTGCGTGACATTCGGATCGTCACTGCACACGATCACGTCGCAATCCACGTCATCGTCCCCATTGAGAACGTCCGCCGAAACGTTCTGGAATGCCGCCGCGACGGAAACGCCCTTCGGCGCCAGTTCCGCCGCCTGTTGCGCCGCCGAGCCCTGCCACACGCCAATGGTGCGGCTGGCGCGTCCACCCACGCTTGCGGCTAGCGGAACGGTGGCGTCAATTATGATGCTGCCTGGACGAATCGCAGGCTTCAACTGCTTCAGCAGTGCCGCCTGCCCTTCGAACGGCACGGTTAGCACCAGCAGATCGCTGGCGGCGCAGGCTGCTGAATTTTCCATCCCGGAAACTTGAGCGTTTGCGCCGACCCGTTTACGGATTGCCTCCGCCGTCTGCTCTGCCCGGGTGGCGTCGCGCGAGCCGATGATCACCGTCTCGCCCGCGCGCGCCCAGCGCAGTGCCAGGCCGGTGCCGGCCGGGCCGGTGCCTCCGATGACCGCGATCGGTCGGCTCATGCGAGCGTTCATGCGAACTCTGCCAGCAGCGGCGACTCGCTGGAAATCGATTCCACGGGCAGTTTGATCTGCATGCGCGAATATTTTGTGTTGCGCTCTGCAGGTATGCGCCCGATCTCCAGAATCATCGCCTGAAAGTCTTCCGGACTGGTGTACTGGCCCGCGTCGGCTCCGGCTTCGCGCGAAATATTTTCTTCCATCAGCGTGCCGCCGTAATCGTTGGCGCCGGCGTGCAGGCAAAGCTGCGAGAGTTTGCGGTTCAGCTTCACCCATGAGACCTGAATGTTATGAATCGAGCCGGCGAGCAGGATTCGGGCCAGGGCATGAATCTTGAGATGCTCGGCGAGCGTCGGTCCGGTGCGGGCCAGGCCCTGCTGGAACAAAAGCGTGTTCTGGTGCACAAAACCCAGGGGAACGAACTCGGTGAAGCCGCCGGTCTCAGCTTGAATCTCCCGGAACAAAGACAACTGGCGCACCCAGTGGCCGGGCGTTTCCCGGTGTCCATACATCAGCGTCGAAGTGCTCTTGATTCCACACGCGTGCGCGGTGCGGATCACCTCTTGCCATTGCGCGGACGAGAGTTTGTTGCGCGAGAGTACATGACGCACTTCGTCATCCAGAATCTCGGCCGCCGTGCCCGGCAGCGTGTCCAGTCCGTTATCGCGCAGCATCGCAAGATAATCGGCCAGAGACATGCCGGTCAGTTCCACGCCATACACGATCTCCATCGGAGAAAACGCGTGGATGTGCATACCAGGCACAGCATTCTTCACGGCGCGCAGAATGTCGCGGTAATAAAATGGCGGCAACCCGTGCGGCAGGCCGCCCTGAATACAGACTTCTGTTGCTCCCAGATCCCACGCTTCTTTGCTCTTGCGCCCCATGTCTTCGAGCGAATGAAAATAGGAGTCTGCCTCGCGCGGCCCGCGGCTGAACGCGCAAAACTTGCAGCCCACGAAACAGACATTCGTGAAATTGATATTGCGGTTCACCACGTAGCTGACGATGTTGCCGGCGAGGTCGCGCCGAAGCGTATCCGCGGCCACCAGCAGCGCCAGCAAGTCCGCACCGTCGCAGTCCGCCAAGGCGTAGCGTTCGTCGTCCCGCAGACACGCTCCGTCCTGCTTTTCCAGCGCGCGCTCCAGGAAGTTACGAATTCGCGTCGACGCCCGAGGCGCAATCTCATTCCAGGTCAGCGCCGGAAATTGCTCGAGTTCAGAAGCCTGCCAGTCCATCACATTCTCCTCCAGGTTTTCGCCCGCCCGTGTGGTAGCGGGGTTCCGCTGGACGGGGCCAAGCCCCGTCCCCACACTTACCGAAAAAGATCGTTCTTCGCGGGCCGGATCAGTGCCCGCGCCCCACCTCTGCCACGGTTGTAAACATAGCCCCGAATGATGCACGCGGGAGTGCCTGCCAGCTTGCCGCAGACCAGTCCCGCCGCGCAAGCCAGTTCGTCCGCCACCGCATCCACGGTCGCGTGCAGCGAGTAGCCGTGCGGATCGCGGCGTCCGCGGTAGTCGACCAGAGGCCGCATTCCGGCCACGCCAATCGCCACCTCCGTCAAGCCTTCGCGCCACGGACGCCCGAAGCTGTCGCTGACGATCACCGCGATCTCGATTCCAACTTGTTTTTTCAACTCCCGCCGCAATTTTGCCGCCGAACCATCCGGATCCACCGGCAGCAGCACCGCGTGCTGTCCGCCATCCACGTTCGATACGTCCACGCCACTGTTCGCGCAGATAAACCCGTGCCGTGTCTCGGTAATCAGCACACCGCGCTTTCGCCGCACGATTCGACGACTCTCGCGCCCCGCCAACTCACTGACGCGTGCGTCGAGTCCGTAGCGCCGGGCCCACGCCAGCGAAGCCGCCGAGGGCCGGATCTCATCCAGCGCGACCACCGCGCCTTCCGCCTTCGAAACGACTTTATGCTTGACCACCAGGATGTCGCCCTCCTGAAAGCGCAGCCCCAGGCTTCGCGCCGCCGCCAGCAACGTTGCGCACAACGATTCTCCGGCGCGGATTTCTCCGCCGACGGCGACAGGAAGAATGCGGACTTCGCCAGCCGCGCGTTTTCCGATGCTGCGCCCCATGTTAGAACCGCTCATCTCAGGCCTGACTCCGCCCGCTGAGGTTCCAGCCGCGCACCAGTTTCTGCGATCGCCGTTCTCCGCTGGCCCCGGCGAGTTCGCGAAGATCCTCCGGGCGATCGACATCCCGCGCAATCCCCGGCAGTTCCAGCACAACACAAGGCAGGCCCGTTGCCTTCGCCGCCGCCAGGTGCGGCAGGAAACTGTCGTTCCCGAAGCGCAGCGGAAACAAATCGCCGGGAGATCGCCAGGCTGCATTCGTGCCGCGCCCCGCCGCATCCGGTACCAGCACGGCGCCGCCTGCGGGAGCCGAATCCACGATCTTCTGCAGTTCCGAACCGTCGATCAATGGAATATCTGCCGGAACCACCAGTGTGCTGTCCGCTCCCCGCTCCCGGCAAACCGCTGTCGCCATTTCGATGGCGTTGGTTTCTCCGGAGTTGTTGTCGGGCACGACCTCAAAATTGAAACGCGCCGCCAGGTCGCGGGCAAACGAGTCGCTGGTCACCACCATCACGGCAGGCCGGCTTTGCCAGCGCGCCAGCGCCTGCAGCACGTCCTCACACATCGCCTGGGCCAGCGCGAAGCGTTCCTGGGGACTTAGAACCGGGGACAGCCGCTGCTTGGCGTCGGCGAGATTTTTTACCGGCACCAGAATCATGTGCGCTCCACTGCGGCCGGCGCGGCCGGAGGTTGTAGCGCCGCGTCCAGAGTGCTCTTTGCCAGCGCGATACGATCTTCGTTCCGGCGCATGATGGTCGGAGTGCAATGCACACGCACGCCGGATTTCCGCAAATCTTCGGCGGCGTCGGCATCCTGCGAATCGACCACGAGCAGGTCGAGGAAGTCGCGATAAAAATACGCCACCCCGGCAATCGAAACGGCCAGACCTTGCGCCGCCATCAGGGCGCCCGCGGGCCCGGTGACCGCGGCTCCTCCCACAATCGGGCTCACGGCCGCAATGTGGGCGCGGCTTTCGTGCAGGGCTTCGCGAATTCCCGGCACGGCGAGAATCGGCGCGATGCTGGTTACGGGATTACTCGGCGCCAGCAGCACCACATCCGCCGAGCGGATCGCTTCGGTCACTCCCGGCGCCGGCTCCGCATCCGAGGCTCCGGCGAACCGGACCGATTCCACGGGATCCTGGTACCAGCGCTGGACGAAATATTCTTCAAAGCTCAAATCGCCCGCCGGGGTCAGAACCCGGGTCTCCACCCAGGAGTCGCTCATGGGCAGGATGCGCGCTTTGATTCCGAGGCTGGCCGCGATCTCGCGTGTGGCTTCACTGAGGGTTTTGCCGTCGGCCAGCAGCTTGGTGCGAAAGATGTGCGTGGCCAGATCGCGGTCGCCGGCGTGAAACCACGTCGGCTGTCCCATCTGCCCCATGGTTTGCAGACAGAAAAAAGTGTCGCCCTTCACGCCCCAGCCGCGCTCCGGGCTCAGTTTCCCGGCCAGCATGTAGGCGATGGAATCTAGATCGGGAGAAACGCGCAACCCCCACCACAGCAGGTCGTCGCCGGTATTCACGATGATCGTCAATTCTTCCGGAGGAACGATCTGGCGCAGTCCATCCACGAACTTGGCGCCGCCCGTGCCGCCGGTCAGAACCGTGATCATGCCGCCCTCCGAGCGTAGCCCTCGGCGTCGGCCGCGGCGCCCATGCGCTCGGCCAGCAATGCGCTGTGGGCCGCTGCCTGTTCCGCGGGCCTTCTTGAGAATTCAGGATAAACCGGCAGCCGCTGGCGTAACTCGAATCCTTTCGCCTCGGTCCGCTGCCGCAACTCATGCAGATGCGGCCACGGCTTTTCCGGATTGATAAAATCCGGCGTCAGCGGCGAAACTCCGCCCCAGTCGTTGATGCCGCCATCAAGCAGGTCGGCGTAGTGCGGATCGGACAGATTCGGCGGCGCTTGAATATTCATCTTCGGCATCAGCAACCGCGCCACCGCCAGCGTGCGCAACATTTGCCCGCGATCGGGTTCGGGCCAATGCGCCATCGGGGTTCCACTCTTGGCGCGGAAATTCTGGACGATGACTTCCTGAATGTGTCCATACTGTTCGTGCAAGTCGCGGATCGCGATCAGCGTATCCACGCGCTCCTCCAGCGTCTCACCAATTCCAATCAGAATTCCCGTGGTGAAGGGAATCCTCCGCCGCCCGGCGTCGTCAATCACACGCAGGCGCTTCGCCGGCTCTTTGTCGGGAGCATTGTCGTGCGCGGCGCCTTTCGCCAGCAGTCGCGTGCTGGTAGTTTCCAGCATGAGTCCCATGCTGGGAGCCACGCGGGACAATCGCTCCAGCCATTCCGCGCTCATCAGTCCGGGATTGGGATGCGGCAGCAGGCTCGATTCGCGCAGCACCTTCTCGCACATTGCTTCCAGATAGTGGAGCGTAGATTTGTAGCCCAGGCGCCGCAGCGTATCCCGCATCTGGGGAAAAAGCAGCTCCGGCTTGTCTCCCAGGCTGAACAACGCCTCGGTACATCCCATGCGCTCTCCGGCGCGCACGACTTCCAGCACCTCGTCGGGCGTCATGGTGTGCGCACCGGACTCACCCGGATCGCGCCGGAATGTGCAGTAGCCGCAGTAGTCGCGGCAAAGATTCGTCAGGGGAAGAAACACTTTGCGGGAATAGGTGATGACTCCCGGCTTGAATCTGGCGCGGGCAAGTTGCGCGGCCGCGAGCAGCGCTGGCAACATGTCGTCATTCGATCGCAGCAGCCGGCAAGCCGCTTCCCGCGAGATTGGCTCGGCGCCTGCGTTGGCCAAATCATCAGCCATCGCGGACAGCGCATCTGGGAAGATAGTGGCCATGCGTTTCTACCTGGAAATTCGCTTCATCCAAACCCGTCGCAACTTCTATCCGGCGCTGCAACCATCGTGCCGGCGATCGTGCTGGCAACGATGATAACGGACATAGCGAATCCGTGCCCCGCAGGGCAGACCGCGCCAGCCACTTTCGATCTCGCAATTTGTGGTAGCGTAGTCCCGTTGCCCGGCGGGCTGCCTTCCTGGCCCGCCTCGATTCAACGCAACGCGATTCGGGACGGCAAGATTCACCACGGAATTGTTCAGAGTGAAGTTATTCGGAGCCACGCGCAAAACCGCGGCCAGCAGGTTTCCGCATGAGCCTTAACGCAGGCGATTTCCGCAAGGCGATGGGGTGTTTCGCGACCGGGGTCACGGTCATCACCGTCGACCAGGAGGGCGAGGTCCACGGCATGACGGCAAATGCCTTCACCGCAGTTTCGCTCGACCCGGTGCTGGTGCTGGTTTGTGTGGATCATCGGGCGCGCACCCATGCTCATCTGCATGCCCGGAAGCGGTTTGGAGTGAACGTGCTGCGCCGCGATCAGCAGACCGTCTCGGAATATTATGCGCGCTCCGCGGAGCTGCCTCAGCATCCCGAAACCGCGGGCGCCCGTTTTGATCGTACCGCGCAGGGCACGCCTGTGCTGCAAGGAGCTCTGGCGTACCTCGAGTGCCGGTTGCACTCCACGCTGAGTGCGGGCGACCACACCATCTTCATCGCGGAAGTGGAAGAAGTCGTGGTCCGGGATGGGGAGCCACTGCTGTATTTCCGCAGCCAATACCGGGAAATGCAGAGGTAAGAGGTTAGATTGCAGAAGTAAAGACCTGATGACCGCGTTCTTTCACCTCTGCAATCTGACCTCTAACCTCTGACCTTGCATTACTTCCCCATCACCAGCTTGGCGATCGTCGCCAGCTGCATGTTCGACGTGCCTTCGTAGATTTTCCCGATCTTGGCGTCGCGCCAGTATTTTTCGACCGGATAATCTTTGGTAAAACCGTATCCCCCGTACACTTCGATGGCCAGCGACGTCACGCGCTCGGCCACCTGCGACGTGAACAGCTTGGTCATGGCGGCTTCCTTCACAAAATTTACGCCGGCATCTTTCATGCGGGCCGCGTTATAGACCATCAGCCGCGCCGCTTCGATTTCGGTGGCCATCTGCGCGATCTGGAACTGGATGCCCTGAAATTCCGAAATCGGCTTGCCGAATTGCACCCGCTCCTGCGCATACTTTGCGGCATACTCCCACGCGCCACGGGCCACGCCCAGCATCTGCGCGCCAATTCCGATGCGGCCTTCGTTCAGCGTCTCGATCGCGATCTTGTATCCCTTGCCCACCTCGCCGAGCACGTTTTCTTTCGGGACGCGGCAATCCTCCAGAATCAATTCACAGGTTGACGAAGCCCGAATGCCCAACTTGTCTTCCTTCCTGCCAACGGTAAATCCGGGAAAGTTCTTCTCGATCAGAAACGCCGTGATCCCCTTGTATCCNNTTCGTGATCCAGAGCTTGCGTCCGTTCAGAACGAAGTCGCTGCCTTTGAGCTCGGCCTTGGTCTGCAGCGCGAACGCGTCCGATCCCGATCCCGCCTCGCTCAACGCGTAGGCGCCCAGCGTGTCCGCCACCATCTTGGGCAGGTAACGCTTCTTCTGATCCTCACTGGCCCAGCGCAGAATCGCATTCGCCACCAGCGTGTTCTGCACATCGACGATTACGCCGGCGGAAGCGTCGGCCCGCGAAAATTCTTCCACCGCCAGGATGGCCTCAAAAAACTTGCCGCCCGCCCCGCCATATTGCTCCGGAATCTCGATGCCCATCAGGCCCAACTGAAAGAACTGTTCCAGCAGGCCATGATCGAACACCGCCTTCTCGTCCATTTCCTTGGCCAGCGGACGAATCTTGTCCTCGGCAAACTGGCGAACGCTGTCGCGGAACAGAATCTCGTCTTCGGTAAGAGTGGTGAGCGGCGTGGGATTCGCAAGCTGCAGAGTTTCCGGCATGAAGACACCTCGTTGTAGAGACGCGGCGGGCCGCGTCAGCGCGGGATGGGGTACCGGAAATTGTAGCAGCACAAGCCGGGAGCGATACGGGCTCTTCCCGATGCGCTACCTCCCGATGTGCTACTGCAATTTCTCGTACTCCGCTTTCGCCAGCTTCAGGACCGGCAGATTTGGCTCGGCGTCCTTCCGCGCGGCATGGGCGGCGCGGTGAGCTTTCCGAGGGTGCCATGAACTTACTACGTCCTTAGTAACTGCCACCGCCGTCGAAATCACCTGTTAGTTGCTCGACAAGGGCGTAGCCTAAGACTATCGGGGTACACCTCCTCAGCAGGCAGCAAAAGAGTCGATATTCAATGCCCAGCTACTGAGGGCATCTGACCTTCCGTAGAGACGCGGCTTGCCGCGTCCTAATAGACCGAGCAAGCCCAGTCTCTACAGCCGAAATAACTTTCGCCCGGAGTTTTCCGCAGCCGGTCGAGCGTGCTCCACCTCGGGCAATCGGTAGCAGTAGTTGCAGCCCGCGCGGACGAAGGAGGCTTCGATGCTTTTACGGGATCGAATCGCAGCGTTGTTAGCAGTTTGTGTTTTCCTCGCCATTTCTCTGGGCGTTTCCGACAAGCCGATCACCGTCAAGCCGATCACCATCGGCATGGTCGTCGATGGGTCGACTCAGGCAGAGAGGGAGCCGCTGCGAGCCTACCTCGCGAAGGCGATGGGCCGGCCCGTGAATCTCGTTTTTACCGATACTCCCCACGAGACGGTTGCCAGCCTGGCCGACGGTTCTGACGATTTCGCGTGCCTGGGTGCGCTCACCTACATTCGCTCCCGCGCCGCATATGGAGTGGTGCCGCTGGTCCAGCGCAGGGTTGACTCAAGGCTTCATTCGGTCTTCATCACCGGCGCCCGCTCGTCGGTTCATTCGCTCGGCGACCTCATGGGAAAGCGGTTCGCATTTGGCGACATCAACTCCGCCTCAGGGCATATGATGCCCTATCGCGAACTCAAGCAGAAGGGAATCGATCCCGAAACCGATCTCAAGCTGCGTTACAGCGGGAGCCATCCTGCGACCGCAGCCCTGGTGGCAAATGGCGTGGTTGACGCCGGAGTTCTGGAAGAAACCGTGTTCACCGCCCTGATCGGTGACGGAAAACTGGACAGCCGGAAAGTCCGCGTATTCTTTACCTCCCAACCCTTTGTCGACTACGTGTATGTGGCTCGCAAGGGCGTTTCCCCGTTCGAGCGAGAACAATTTGTCCGCGCCCTTCTGGCCCTCAAGGAAGGCAAGGACGATTCCGTGCTGAAAATCCTCCGCGCCAATAAATTTATTGTGGCCAACGACCAGGAATATGCCAGTATGCGGCTGATCGCCCGGGAACTGAATATGTACTGAGCCGCCGGCCGAAGTGGCAGCGCACTGGTTGGAATCGGCGGACAACAGATGCCCGGTACGATTGCCGTCCGCCCTGTAACCAGGAGGCTGAGTTGCCCGCGTTCCCGCCAGTTATTTCCGCTCAGGCCCCAGAACGGTATTGTCGATCAGGCGCGTGGATCCGACATAAGCGGCGACGGCAACCAGCGTTTTTTGTGAGATATGTTCAACGGGGTCGAGCGTGTCGGGATCGACGATCTCGAAGTAATCGAGCTCGACCCGGGGCTCGCCGGCAAGGACTTCCTTAGCGGCGGAGATCAGCCTGGCGGCGACTCTTTCCCCGGCTTGAAATTCCCGCTGCGCGCGCTGCAACGAGCGTTGCAGCACGAGGGCGCGGACGCGCTCTTCTCGATTCAGGTACGCGTTCCGGGAACTCATGGCCAATCCGTCGGGTTCGCGCACGATCGGGCAGGCCACGATTTCGACGGAGGAGTTCAGATCCCGCACCATGCGCCGGATCACGGCCAGCTGCGCCGCGTCTTTCTGNNGCCCTCCGGATAGATCTCTTCCACCGAGGGCGCGAACAGGATCTCGACACCTTCTTTTTCCAGCAGACCGCGATCGCGGTCGAATTGCCGCGGATACTTCGACAAATCCTCGGTGGGCCCGAATTGCGTCGGGTTCACAAAAATGGAAACGGCAACCGCGTCGCACTGCGCTCTGGCCGCGCGGACCAGCGACAGGTGGCCTTCATGCAGAGCGCCCATTGTCGGAACCAGGCCGAGGCGTTTTCGTCCCGCGCGCGCATCGCGGCAGGCGGCGCGAGCTTCCAGAATGGTTGAACACAGATTCATGGCTCAGGGCGCCACCGCTCAACAGGTTCGAATCAAGTCATCGCGCAGCCGACAGCAAAGGTTGGTATCAGGGCATCGCTTGAGCGGTGCCGGCATTCGTCGCTTGCCCCCCAGGGGCCGCCGCCTTGCCGTCGATTGTTGGCTCAAGGCGCCTCGCGGAACTGAACGTCCAACTCTTTGAGGGTTCCCAGAAGCAGGGCGCGGTTCTTGCGCATGTCCGCTTTCGTCTGCTCGCTGGGATCTTTGGGAACCGCCTGCGCGACCAGCACCACGCGGCCGTAAGGCCATGCGCTCGATGGNNTGCTGAAAGGCGGATACTTTGTGGGATCGGGTTCCGGAATGGACTCCAGGCCGGTTGGCTGCGGCGCTGGCGCGGATTGGCCTTCCACGGAAGTCTGCGGGGGTTTGGAGCAGGCCAGCAGAGCCCCGAGCAGAATGAATAGGACGATCGTTCGCGCCACGTTGTCTCCGCCCGCCATTATCGCCGCATGGCCTGCTTGCGGTGGAGTACCGTTTCAAGTGCGGCCAGCGTTTCTTTTGGCAGGTGGTAGGACTCGGTGTCGTTGGGGAACTGGTGGGAAACGACGTCGGCCTTGAAGGCCAGCACGGATTGCGCAATCAGGGCCGCCGCGTCTCCGTAGCGGCGAACGAATTTCGCGGGATGCCCGAACGTCAGGTTGACCAGGTCGTGGAAGACGAGCACCTGCCCATCGCAATCCGGCCCGGCGCCGATGCCGATCGTCGGCGCTTCCACCTCGGCGGTAATCATGGTGGCGACCTCGCGCGGCACGCCTTCCACGTAAATGCAGGCCACGCCGGCGCGGTCCAGCGCCACCGCATCGCGCATGAGTTGCTCCACCGCGTTCAGAGTCTTGCCTTGAACTTTGTAGCCGCCCATGATGTGGATCGATTGCGGCGTCAGCCCGATGTGCCCGGCGACCGGAATCTCGGCGTCGATCACTCGGCGGATCACGTCCACCCGCTTCTCCCCGCCCTCCATCTTGACCACCTCGGCGCCGCCTTCTTTCACGAAGCGGGCGGCGTTGTGCACCGCTTCGGTCGGGTCAGCCTGATACGAACCGTAAGGCATGTCGGCGATCAGCAGCGCGTCTTTCACCCCGCGGCGCACCGCCTTCACGTGGTGCAGCATCTCGTCGACCGTGACCGAGAGCGTGTTCTCGTAGCCCAGCATGGTCATGGCCAGCGAGTCGCCGACCAGGACAATATCGATGCCGGCCTCATCCAGCAGACGCGCCGTGGCATAGTCATAGGCGGTCAGGCAGGTGATGGGATCGTGGCGAAACTTCTTTTCGCGGATGGTGGCAGTGGTGTTCTTGTGGCGAGGTTCGCCAATCGGCGTGAGACTCACAGTGTCCTCCAGTGCCCCTCCGCNNTTGGCCGGCGGTCAAGAAGCCGTAGTAAGACACTGGACTGCCGTCTTACCTAATGGTAAGATCATCCTAATGCGAAGCTATCGAACAGTCATCAGTTCCAAGGGACAGGTCGTGATTCCAGCCGAGTTGCGGGAGGCGTACGGGCTCGACAAAGGTACCCGTGCGGTCTGGACTGAAGAGAAGGGCAGGCTGGTGCTGACCCCTTTAACCATGCAGAGGATTAAGGAGATTCGCGGATTTCTGAAGCCAGGTCCCGGCGAACCCTCTGCCTTCGACATGCTCTTTGAAGAACGCGAGCGTGAGCGCAAACGAGAGAATCAATGACCGCCGTCTTGCCGCGTGGGCGGCTGCGGCGATACGTGTTGGATGCCAACGCGCTGATAGGTTTCTTCGAGGACCGTGAAGGCACGGCGGGAAAAGTTGAACACTTGGTCGAAGAGGCCGCGCGCCAGGACTTGCCACTCCTGATGTCAGCTGTGAATTGGGGTGAAGTCTTCTACACCGAGTGGCGTGCTCGCGGCGAAGTAAAAGCTCGCCAAGCCGAAGCCAACTTGCTTGAGATGCCCATCGTGGTTATCGCCGCCGACCGCGAGCGCGCCTCCCGCGCCAGCGCCCTGAAGCAGAAACACGGTCTCGGCTACGCCGACGCGTTCGCCGCCGAACTGGCCATCGAGCGGGGGGCTTGGCTCGTTACGGCTGATCCTGAGTTTCAGAAAGTCGGAAAAACGCTATCCCTCTATTCGCTGCCACGGCATCAATGAGGTCTCCGCCTGCGCTTCGCGTTCTCCCCTAGCCAGGCGCCGTAAGCAGCTTCATCGAAACTGCCCGCTGCCAGGGCCATCACCGCCTGGGTGGCATCCGCCTCGCTGGCCTTGAAATCGAAGCCGTGGAGCTCGAGGAAGACAATTCCAACCACAAACCCCGTCCGCTTGTTGCCGTCAACAAAAGGATGGTTGCGGACGATCGCGGCCGTGTACAGGGCGGCCATTGCGACGACGTCCGTTTTGCCGGCACAGGCATAATGCTGCCGAGGACGCGCCAGAGCCGACTGCAGAAGTCCAAGGTCGCGCAACCCGCTGGCGCCGCCGTGAAGAGCCACAAGCCGGTCGTGGATCGCGAGCGCATCGCGCTCTTCGATCCAGAGTGGTTCTTTCTTCATGGTCTTGAAGCCTTCACTTTGCCAGCGCGTGCAGCGTGTTGCGATAGCGGGCCATGATCTCTTCCGCCTTCGTCATTTTCTTCTCGAACGCAGGATCGTAGGGCGTGAGCCTGTAATCGCCGTCCCCCGACTCGATCAGAAACACCCGCTCCCCGTTGCTGGTCTGCAGGCGGCTGATCACTTCTTTCGGCAGAACCACGCCCAGCGAGTTGCCAAACTTGCGGATCTTGAGTTCAACCATGCGCCCTCCCTGTGTTATTACAATTGTAATAACATTCCGCCACTCGCGCAACATCGCAATCGGATCCCGACTTTTTCATCACCAACGCGCAGGCCACGGCGACATTCAGCCCGGCGGCCCGTGATTGACCGCCAAGGACCCACGTGAGAGACTCGCGATGGCGGTTGTCACGGTGGTTTTATGAACCCTCGACGTGCAGTGCGGGTGGCTTTCCCCGGTTTTCTTGCAGCTCTGTTCCTCCTTCACCTTTTGGCGGCGTTCGCGCTGGGGCAGCGTGCGGACGCGTTCAACAACATTAACTCGACCACCAACTCAACCCGCAGCTATGAGAGCCATAATGGCGGGACCATGGTGCTGCTTACCGTGTTCGCGGAGGATGGCAAGACTCGTCTCGACCGGCAGTCGGTGGTGAAGGCGACGAACCAGACCGTGCACAACGTCAACTGGCGGACCACTGACGAAAGGTCGGAAGCGGCAATCGAGTTGCCTTTCGGCCAGTACGAAATCGAGATCAGCGCGGTCGGATATTTCAGCGAGCAAAAGCAAGTCCAGGTCGCGGGCTCGTTCAACACCATTCCCATAGAAGTCGCCATGCATCGCGACCCATCCGCCGTGGACCTCAACATCACCGATGAGGCGATGCCCTCCAAGGCGCGCAAGGAAGCCAAGCATGGCGTTTCCGATCTCAAGTCCGGGAATCTCAAGGACGCAAGGAAGAGACTGGACGCGGCTTACAAGCTGGCGCCTTCGAATCCGGATCTGAACTATCTGTTGGGGTACCTGTTCTACCAGCAAAAGGACCTCGTTCAGGCGCAGAGCTATCTCACCACCGCCGCCAATCGCAGTCCCCACTACGTGCAGGCATTGACGTTACTCGGTCGCGTCGGGCTCATGCAGCAGGACTATCCCATGGCGACCGCGACGCTGGAAAAAGCGGTTGACGCCGATTCCGATTATTGGATGGCGCACAACCTGCTCGCCGACGCTTACCTGAAACAAAAGAAGTACGAACTGGCGCGGCAACAGGCGGAATTGGCCATCGCCAAGGGGAAAGCCGGCGCCGGCACGGCAAATCTGGCTCTGGGCCAGGCCCTGGTGAATCTGGGCAAGACGGAAGAAGGCATCAGGATACTCAATGCGTTCGTGCACGATTCACCCAGGAACCCCGCCGTTCCCCAGGTGCGCGATCTGCTCGATGCGCTCGAGAAGCGGGGCAGCGAGCCTGCCCCCGCCACTGAAGCCGCGCGCAAGAACCAGACCCCTTTGCCGGGGGTTGACTCTCTGCTGGCCTCTCCGGAACTCCCGATTTCCGTCAAGTCGTGGCAGCCCCCGGGAATCGATGATGTCAAACCGTCGGTCGCGGCCGGCGTCAGCTGTCCGGCTGAAAACGTAATCCATATGTCAGGTGAGCGCGTGAAGGAACTGGTGGACGACGTCTCGCGGATCGCGGCCATCGAACACCTGCTCCACCAGCGCATGGATGAAATGGGAAATCCCGCCACCCGGGAAACCCGAGACTACGACTACGTGGTTTCTGTCACCGAGGACAAGCCGGGGTTTCTGGCGGTGGACGAAAATCGCTCTGAGCGTCTGACTCGTTTTGACTTTCCCGACGAGATCGCCACCAGCGGGTTTGCCGCCCTGGCTCTGGTCTTTCACCCCAGCATGCAGGAAAACTTCGAGATGAACTGCGAAGGCCTGGGGCGCTGGCATGGCCAGGCGGCATGGCTGGTTCACTTCAAGCAGCGCGAAGACCGCCCCGCCCGCATCCAGGACTACAGGGTCGGCGGCCAGATCTATTCGTTGCGGCTGAAAGGCCGGGCCTGGATCACGGCGGACAAATTTCAGATCGTGCGGATCGAGTCGGAATTGGTAAGCCCGTTACCCAATATCCAATTGCGCAGCGAGCAACAGGTGGTAGAGTACGGTCCCATCCGCTTCCAGGAAAAGAATGTGGAATTGTGGCTCCCCATGAAGGCGGAAATCTACCTTGATTTTCGCAAGCGCCGCTACTTCCGCAGCCACAGCTTCGACCATTACATGTTGTTCTCGGTGAATTCGGAGGAAAAGCCCAAAATTCCCTCCACCGAACCCGCCGAAAAGCCGCTGCCCAACTGATTGCTGGAGTAGA